>NZ_PSVZ01000021.1:0-66614 GCF_002932315.1 Rathayibacter sp. AY1C9 | reverse complement strand
GCGAGGAGCGGCTCGAGGCGGTCGATCTCCTGCAGGCCGCGGAGCCCGGGGGTGTTCGGCGAGCTGACGTTCACGACGAGGTAGTCGGCGAGCGGCGCGTAGACTGGGGCGGCCATGATCCAGACTCTCGACCTCCGCGGCCGTCGTCCCTCCTCCGCCGAGCTCCTCGCCCTCATGCCCCGCAATCCGGGCACGTCCGCCTCCGTCGGGCCCGTCGTCGCCGAGCTGATCGCCGACGTCCGAGAACGCGGCGCGGAGGCGCTCCTCGACCAGGCGGAGCGGCTGGACGGCGTGCGCCCCCCGCACCTCCGCGTGCCCGCCGAGCAGATCGCCGAGGCGCTCGACCGCCTCGACCCGGCCATCCGCAGCGCACTCGAGGAGGCGATCGCGCGCGTCCGCCGCGCCAGCGCCGCACAGATCCCCCCGCCCCGCACCACCGAGCTCGACGACGGCGCCACGGTCACCCAGCGCTGGCAGCCCGTCGCCCGCGCCGGGCTGTACGTCCCCGGCGGCAAGGCGGTCTACCCGTCGAGCGTCGTCATGAACGCCGTGCCCGCGCAGGCCGCCGGAGTCGCCTCCATCGCCCTGGTCTCGCCGCCGCAGAAGGCGTTCGGCGGCTCCGTCCACCCCACGATCCTCGCGGCGGCCGCTCTGCTCGGCATCGACGAGGTCTACGCGGTCGGGGGCGCCGGAGCCGTCGCCGCACTGGCCTACGGCGTCGACTCGATCGGGCTGGATCCCGTCAGCATCATCACCGGGCCGGGCAACGTCTGGGTTACCACCGCGAAGCGCCAGGTGCTCGGCCAGGTCGGCATCGACTCCGAGGCGGGCCCGACCGAGATCCTCGTGATCGCCGACGACTCCGCCGACCCGCGCCTTGTCGCCGCCGACCTGGTCAGCCAGGCCGAGCACGACGAGGCCGCCTCCGCGGTCCTGGTCACCGACAGCGCCGAGCTCGCCGCCGCCGTCGAGCGCGAGGTCGCCGCCCAGGCCGCTGCCACCCGCCACGCGGAGCGCGTGGCCATCGCACTCGACGGCCCGCAGTCCGCGCTCGTGATCGTCGACGACCTCGAGCTCGCCTGCGCGTTCAGCGACGCCTACGGCCCCGAGCACCTCGAGCTGCACACGGCCGACCCCGTCGCGACGGCCGAGCGGATCCACGACGCCGGCGCGATCTTCCTCGGCCCGACCACCCCGGTGAGCCTGGGCGACTACCTCGCCGGCTCCAACCACGTGCTCCCGACCCTGGGGCAGGCGCGCTTCTCCTCCGGGCTCGGCGCCTACACCTTCCTCCGGCCGCAGCAGCTGATCTCGTACGACCGCGGTGCGCTCGAGCGCGTCGCCCCGCACATCCGCGCTCTCAGCGACGCCGAGGCGCTGCCCGCCCACGGCGACGCCGTCGACGCCCGCTTCGCCTGAGACCGAGAGGCCCTCGATGTTCTGCCCCTTCTGCCGGCACCCCGACTCCCGAGTGATCGACTCGCGCACGAGCGACGACGGCCTCTCGATCCGCCGCCGCCGGCAGTGCCCGTCGTGCGGCCGGCGCTTCTCGACGACCGAGACCGCGAGCCTCGTCGTGATCAAGCGCAGCGGAGTCGTGGAGCCGTTCAGCCGCGAGAAGATCGTCAGCGGCGTCCGGAAGGCCTGCCAGGGCCGGCCCGTCACCGACACCGATCTGGCCGTGCTCGCGCAGCGGGTGGAGGAGAGCATCCGCTCCACGGGCGCCTCGCAGATCGACGCGAACGACATCGGCCTCGCCATCCTGCCGCCGCTGCGCGAGCTCGACGAGGTCGCCTACCTCCGCTTCGCGAGCGTCTACCAGGCGTTCGACTCGCTGGACGACTTCGAGTCTGCGATCACCCTGCTCCGCGCCGAGCGCACCTCCGTGCCCCACAGCGCCGACGAGATCTGAGGCCCGGGTGTACCCGCTCCTGTTCCGCACCGTGCTGCGCCGCCTCGACCCGGAGCGGGCGCACCACCTGAGCTTCCCGGTGATCCGGGCCCTCGGAGCCCTCGCTCCGGTCCTGCGCCGGACCACCGTCCCGCGCGGAACGCCCGCGGTCGAGACGCTCGGCCTCCGCTTCGAGACCCCGTTCGGCGTCGCGGCCGGCTTCGACAAGGACGCCACCGCGGTCCTGGGCTTCGGCGCGCTCGGCTTCGGACACGTCGAGGTCGGGACCCTGACCGCTCGGGCGCAGCCGGGCAACGACCGGCCGCGCCTCTTCCGGCTGATCGCGGACCGCGCCGTCGTCAACAGGATGGGCTTCAACAATCACGGCGCCGAGGCCGCGGCGCAACGGCTGATCCGGCTGCGCAGTGCGCGCCGCCGCCCCGTGATCGGCGTGAACATCGGCAAGAGCCGGGTGGTCGAGGTGGACGACGCGATCGAGGACTACCTGATCAGCACGCGCCTGCTCGCGCCGCTCGCCGACTACCTCGTCGTGAACGTCAGCTCGCCGAACACCCCCGGGCTCCGCGGCCTGCAGGAGATCGACCGCCTCGAGCCGCTCCTCGCGGCCGTCAAGGACGCCGCCGACACGACGCCCCTGCTGGTCAAGATCGCCCCGGACCTCTCCGACGACGAGGTCGGCCGGGTCGCCGAGCTCGCCGTCCGCCTGGGTCTGGACGGGATCATCGCGACCAACACCACACTCTCCCGGGAGGGCCTCTCGACCGACCGCGCCGTGGTCGAGGCGGCCGGCGCCGGCGGCCTCTCCGGTGCCCCGCTGGCCGCGCGCTCGCTCGAGGTGCTCCGCGTGATCCGCGGCGTCGTCCCCGCGGCCTTCTGCGTGATCTCCGTCGGAGGAGTCGAGACGGCCGAGGACGTGCGCGAGCGCCTCGACGCGGGCGCCACCCTCGTCCAGGGCTACACCGCCTTCATCTACCGCGGGCCCCTGTGGGCTCGGGACATCAACCGGGGACTGGCCCGCGCCTCCTGACCCGCCGTGCACCACGAAGGGCCCCCGGAGCCGCGCGAGGCGCGACCGCAGGGGCCCTTCGTGGTCCGCCGTCCGACTACTCGGGGAAGGCGCGGCGCTTGACCTGGGGCTTCGGCAGGCGCATGACGCGCAGCTGGAGGGCGCGCATCGCGGCGTACCAGCGGATGCCCTTCTCGACCTTGTCGGCGCCGTAGCGCTCGGCGAGCTTCCGGCGCATCCGCATGCCGAGGAGGATGCAGTCGATCACCGCGAGGAGGAAGAACACCCAGAGGATGACCAGCGTCGCGTACTGCAGCTCCGGCTGCGGGAAGAAGCTCAGCAGCAGGACGACGACCATCACCGGGATGAGGAACTCGCCGAGGCTGAAGCGCGCGTCGACCCAGTCGCGCACGAACTTGCGCTGGGGACCCTTGTCACGCAGCGGCAGGTAGCGCTGGTCGCCGGCGGCGAGGCCGATGCGGGCCTGCTCGCGCGACACGGCGGCCTTCTCGCGGGCGTCGCGGGCGGCCTGCTTGCGGTCGGTGACGACCAGCGGACGCTTGCGGGCCAGCTCCTGCTCGCGCCGGGTCGGCGTCGGCCGGCCCTTCCCGGAGCCGGGGGAGCCGGCGTCGTCGGGCGTGTCGGTTGCGATCGGGTGCTTGGCCACGGGGAACGTCCTTGGAATCGGGGGTCTCTTAAGATTACCTCCATGGCTCACGACGCTCCGACTCCGCCCGCACTCTCCTCCGACGAGGAGGCCGTCCTCGCCGCCGTCCGCGACGATCTGCCGCGCTCGCTCGCCCAGCTCGGGCAGCTCGTGCGGATCCCGTCCGTCTCGTGGGACGGCTTCGACGCGACCCGCGTGGCCGCCAGCGCCGAGGCCATCGCCGAGCTCGCGCGCGAGACGGGCGTCTTCGACGACGTCGCGATCCACAGCGCCACGATCGACGGCACGGACGTGCTCGGCCAGCCGGCCGTCCTGGCCACCCGCGCCGCCCGCAACGGAGCGCCGACCGTCCTCCTCTACGCCCACCACGACGTGCAGCCGCAGGGCGCCGAGTCGGCGTGGGAGACGCCTCCGTTCGAGCCGACCGTGCGCGGCGACCGCCTGTACGGGCGCGGTGCCGCCGATGACAAGGCCGGAGTCGTGTCCCACCTCGCCGCGGTGCGCGCACTCCGCGAGGTCGCGGGCGAGGACCACGACCTCGGGCTCGTCCTCTTCATCGAGGGGGAGGAGGAGTTCGGGTCGCGCTCGTTCCCCACCTTCCTCCGCGAGCACCACGACGCCCTCCGCGCGGATGCGATCATCGTCGCCGACAGCGACAACTGGGACGTCGACACCCCCGCGCTGACGGTGGGCCTGCGCGGCAACGTCACCTTCACCCTCACCGTCAGGACCCTCGCGCACGCCTCGCACTCGGGCATGCTCGGCGGAGCGGTCCCGGATGCGATGCTCGCGGCGGTCCGCCTGCTCGCGACGCTCTGGAACGAGGACGGCTCGGTCGCCGTCGCCGGCCTCACCGAGCACGACGGAGCGGTGCCCGAGACGACCGAGGAGGACCTCCGCCGCGACTCGGGGCTGCTCGACGGGGTCTCGCCGATCGGCACCGGCGCGATCCTCTCGCGCCTGTGGTCGAAGCCGGCCGTCACGGTCACCGGGATCGATGCGCCCAGCGTCGTCGACGCCTCCAACACCCTGGTCCCGTCCGTGCGCGTGAAGATCAGCGCCCGCATCGCCCCCGGCCAGGACGCGGAGGAGGCCTTCGCCGCCATCGAGAGCCACCTGCGGGCGAACTCCCCGTTCGGCGCTCAGCTCGCGATCGAGGACGTCGACACCGGCAGCCCCTTCCTGGTCGACGCGACCGGCTGGGCCGTGGACCTGGTGAAGGGCGCGATGGCGGACGCGTGGGGACGCGAGCCTCTCGAGACCGGGATCGGCGGGAGCATCCCGTTCATCGCCGACCTCGTGCGCGAGTTCCCCGAGGCTCAGATCCTCGTCACCGGTGTCGAGGACCCCGACTCGCGCGCGCACAGCCCCAACGAGTCGCTGCACCTGGGCGTCTTCAAGCGCGCCGCGCAGACCGAGGCGCTGTTCCTGCTCCGCGCCGCCGCTCACCGCGACTGACCACCGGTCGTGGAATACCCGGGTGACCACCCGGGTTGCAGCCGTAGAATCCCGGAAGGCACGACGACCGTTCCGCCCGTCCCCTGAGGAGTGACATGTCAGACACACTGACCGACCAGACGGCGACCCCCCTCGCCACCCCGCCCAGCGCGGCCCACGGCGTCTCGATGACCCCGACCGCCGCCGCCAAGGTCAAGAGCCTGCTCGAGCAGGAGGGCCGCGACGACCTGCGCCTGCGCGTCGCGGTGCAGCCCGGCGGCTGCTCCGGCCTCATCTACCAGCTCTACTTCGACGAGCGCACCCTCGACGGCGACGCCGCGGTGGAGTTCGAGGGCGTCGGCCTCGTCGTCGACAAGATGAGCGTCCCCTACCTCGACGGCGCCTCGATCGACTTCGAGGACACCATTCAGAAGCAGGGCTTCACCATCGACAACCCCAACGCGGGCGGCAGCTGCGCCTGCGGCGACAGCTTCCACTGACGCCGGGCGGCCCCGGGCCGCAGCGCCTCCGAACGGCGTCCGACAGTCCACTCCGGTGGCCCGTCGGGCGCCGTTCGTCATGACTGCACCACTCGGCCGGGACGTCAAGAGCGGGTCGTCGTGCACCGGGCCGCCGGAGCGGAAGGGTAGGCTGGAGCCGGTCTAATACAGTTTCGTGTGAACTGGTCCCCAGTCTTCCGAAAGGTCACCGGTGCGCTTCAATCGCCGAATCCGCAGATGGGTCGCTGCCCCCGTCGCAGGAGCCCTCGCCCTCGTCCTCGCGGGCTGCACGCAAGAGCAGCTCCAGGGCTGGCTCCCCACCGAACCCGGCACGACGAACCACGTCGACCGCGTCATCGGACTCTGGGTCACCTCCTGGATCGTCCTGCTCGCCGTCGGCGTCGTCACGTGGGGTCTCACCATCTGGGCGGTGGTCGTCTACCGCCGTCGCAAGGGGCAGACCGGCCTGCCGGTCCAGCTGCGCTACAACATGCCGATCGAGATCTTCTACACGATCGTGCCGCTGATCCTCGTGATCGGCTTCTTCGCCTTCACCGCGCGCGACCAGGCCGCCATCGAGCAGCCCTACGACGACCCGGACGAGACCATCCAGGTGTACGGCAAGCAGTGGGCGTGGGACTTCAACTACGTCGACGAGGACGTCTACTCCGCCGGCATCCAGGGCCAGTACCAGGAGGGCGGAGACGCCGCCGGCTCGCTCGTCGAGTCCGAGATCCCCACGCTCTACCTGCCCGTCGGACAGAAGATCAAGATCCAGCTCGACGCGCGCGACGTGATCCACTCCTTCTGGGTCGTCGACTTCCTCTACAAGAAGGACATGATCCCCGGCAAGACGAACTACATGTACGTCACGCCTCTCAAGGAGGGGACCTACGCGGGCAAGTGCGCCGAGCTCTGCGGCGAGTACCACTCCGCGATGCTCTTCAACGTCAAGGTCGTCTCGCAGGGCGAGTACGACGACTACATCCAGTCGTTGCGCGACGCGGGCCAGACCGGTCAGCTCGGCGCCGAGTACAACCGCAATTCGAACCTTCCCGGAACCGGCGCGCCGGCCCGCGAGAACGAGGAGTAAGGGAGCATGAGCACCGCCACGGCACCCCGCCCGACGCGCACCGCCGGCACTCCGCCGGTCCAGCGCAAGGCGAACGTCCTCGTCCGCTGGATGACGTCGACCGACCACAAGGTCATCGGGTACATGTACCTGATCACGTCGTTCATCTACTTCTGCATCGCCGGCGTGATGGCACTCGTCATCCGCGCCCAGCTGTTCGAGCCCGGCCTGAACGTGGTCGAGACGCGCGAGCAGTACAACCAGCTGTTCACGATGCACGGCACGATCATGCTGCTGATGTTCGCGACGCCGCTCTTCGCCGGGTTCGCCAACGTCCTGATGCCGCTGCAGATCGGCGCCCCCGACGTCGCGTTCCCCCGCCTCAACGCCTTCGCGTACTGGCTCTACAGCTTCGGCTCGCTCATCGCGGTCGCCGGATTCGTCACCCCGCAGGGTGCGGCGTCCTTCGGCTGGTTCGCGTACGCGCCACTGTCGAGCACGACGTTCTCACCAGGGCTCGGCGGCAATCTCTGGGTCTTCGGCCTCGCGCTCTCGGGCTTCGGCACGATCCTCGGCGCGGTGAACTTCATCACGACGATCATCACGATGCGCGCCCCCGGCATGACGATGTTCCGCATGCCGATCTTCACCTGGAACATCCTGGTGACGTCGATCCTCGTGCTGCTCGCGTTCCCGGTGCTCGCCGCCGCGATGTTCGCCCTCGGCGCCGACCGCGTGTTCGACGCCCACATCTACGACGCGGCCAACGGCGGTGTCCTGCTCTGGCAGCACCTGTTCTGGTTCTTCGGCCACCCCGAGGTGTACATCATCGCGCTGCCGTTCTTCGGCATCGTGTCCGAGGTCTTCCCGGTCTTCAGCCGCAAGCCGATCTTCGGCTACAAGACGCTGATCTACGCGACCATCGCGATCGCCGCCCTCTCCGTGACGGTGTGGGCGCACCACATGTACGTCACCGGATCGGTCCTGCTGCCGTTCTTCTCGCTGATGACCATGCTCATCGCGGTTCCGACCGGCGTGAAGATCTTCAACTGGGTCGGCACCATGTGGCGCGGATCGGTGACCTTCGAGACCCCGATGATCTGGGCGATCGGCTTCCTGATCACCTTCACCTTCGGTGGACTCACCGGCGTCATCCTCGCGTCGCCCCCGCTCGACTTCCACGTCTCGGACTCGTACTTCGTGGTGGCGCACTTCCACTACGTCGTGTTCGGAACCGTCGTCTTCGCGATGTTCTCGGGCTTCTACTTCTGGTGGCCCAAGTGGACCGGCAAGATGCTCAACGAGACGCTGGGCAAGTGGCACTTCTGGCTGCTGTTCATCGGCTTCCACACCACCTTCCTCATCCAGCACTGGCTGGGCGTCGTCGGCATGCCCCGCCGCTACGCCAGCTACCTGCCCGAGGACGGCTTCACCTGGATGAACCAGGTGTCGACGGTCGGAGCGATGATCCTCGCGGTGTCGCTGATCCCGTTCTTCCTGAACGTGTACATCACGGCCCGCAAGGCGCCCAAGGTGACGGTGAACGACCCGTGGGGCTTCTCCCGGTCGCTCGAGTGGGCCACCTCGTGCCCGCCGCCCCGCCACAACTTCACCTCGATCCCGCGCATCCGCAGCGAGGCCCCGGCGTTCGACCTCAACCACCCCGAGGCCGGCATCCCCGTCGGTATCGGTCCGGCGAAGGACGCTCCGGACGCCCCCACGTACGACAAGTCCGAAGGCACGGTGAAGTAGGGCCATGCGCGCCAACGTCAATCTTTTCTGGCTCCTCGCGGGCTTCTTCCTCCTCGCCGACATCACGTACATCGTGTGGTCGCTGCTCGACACGGGCCAGGTGGAGTGGGTCGGCACCGTCGGCATCGGCCTCTCGGCCGTGCTGGGCGCGTTCATCGCGTTCTACGTCGGCCGCGTCCACAAGGCGCAGGGTGCCGAGCTCCCCGAGGATCGCCTCGATGCGGACATCGATGACGGAGACCCCGAGCTGGGCTTCTTCAGCCCGTGGAGCTGGTGGCCGCTGATCCTGGGCGGTTCCGCGGCCCTCGGATTCCTCGGCCTGGCCGTGGGGTTCTGGATCACCTACATCGCCGTCGGACTCTTCCTGGTCGCCATCGCTGGCTGGGTGTACGAGTACTACCGCGGGTACTTCGCCCGCTAGGGCGCATCGCACGGCCGAGGGCCGGGTGCACGAGGGCTTCGGCTCCGTGCACCCGGCCCTTTCGTGTAGTCAGGAGGAAGCGCGCGTGGTTGGGACCCGATCGGCTCGGCCGTTCGGCTGCGTGCAGGGGCGTCACTCGCCGATCGGTGGCGGATCAAGCCTCCCGGTGAGAGCCGGGACCTCCCGGTGAGGACCGGGACCGCTCAGTGAGGGATGACGAGCTGAGCGGGATCTGTCTCGGTGTCCTGCTGGCGGGACACAGAGGCGTCTCGCGCGGAGGAACTCGTCTGGGCACCTCCCGACGGCCCGCGACGCGGAAGCTCGCAGGCGAGTGCAGCGGGCGGCGCCGAGCAGGAGCGTCGGCCGGCGTCATCACCCCTACGGGTCCGCGCTGCGACGGCTCCTGCTCCGGTCGCGGGTGAGCGGGCTACGCCTGTGGGGGCTCTCCTGTGCGCCTATGGGCGTGCCGACGGCGGTTGGCGCGCTACGGATCGCGGATACTGCTGCGCCTGCGGCTGTAGTGGGGCTGCTGCGCCTGTTCTGGCGCCTGCGCCGCCCTGCGGACGTCTGCACACCGTTCCGAACCCAGCGGAGCCCGCACCCCGGCGGAACCGCGCGCGCCCCTGCGGCTCTCGGAGCTCCTCGATACGGCTAGCGGGTTGTGTGCCGGTCGGCGCGACGCCAGGGAGCCTGAGACGCCGCTGCAGCGACGGTCGTCGATGTCCGGAGGTCGCATCCTCGGTCTCACCGGCGAGCGTCGCCGTCGCCGATCACAGAGGGTTCGACCGTGAGTGGGGGGGAGGGCAGTCCTGATAGTCCTGCTGGGAATGGGTACCCTCGAACCGATCCGGAGCGTCTCGACGTGTACGGGGACCGGGGACCTCACCGGACGACCACACTGCGAGCACGCAGAGGGGCTGGCTCACTCCATGATCGGATGGCGGCGGACGTCTCCAGCTCGGCGGTGAGACGGCGTCTCGTGATTCAAGGAGCGGAGGTCTCGAGGTCCGGAGTATCGCCCCACGTTCCTGCCGGCTTGTCGCCGTCGAGGCGCTGTGATCCGGTCTCACCGGCTCTCGGTGCACCGACGACCTCCACCGCGCCGGAGGACAGGCGCCGCCCCGCTGCGGGAACGACGAAGGGCCCGGACGAACGAACGTCCGGGCCCTTCGGGGGAGGATCAGTGCTCGCTGTGCGAGCTCTCGAGCTCCTTCTGGGTGACGGGGGTGATCCGGTCCTCGAAGAACCAGCGGGAGAGGCCGGCGCGGACGCGCTGCGGGGCGGTGATGCGGCCACGCGAGTCCGGACGGATCATCAGGGGCTCGTACTCGTCCTGACCGACGAGCTTCCAGCGCTCGTACTCGTCGAGCTGCTGGTGCACCTCGATGAACTCGCCGCCGGGGAGGCGGACGATGCGGCCCGACTCGAAGCCGTGCAGCGCGATCTCGCGGTCCTTCTTCTGCAGCGCCAGGCAGATGCGCTTGGTGATGAAGTACGCGATGAACGGACCCGCGATGAGCAGGAACTGCAGGCTGTGGATCACGCCCTCCATCGTGAGGTGGAAGTGCGTCGCGATGAGGTCGGACGAGGCGGCGGCCCAGAGGACGGCGTAGAAGCTGACTCCGGCGGCGCCGATCGCGGTGCGGGTCGCGGCGTTGCGCGGGCGGTCGAGCAGGTGGTGCTCGCGCTTGTCACCGGTGATCCACGCCTCGAGGAACGGGTAGAGCATGACCACGGCGATGAACAGTCCGAGACCGACGAGCGGGATCAGGATGTTGAACGACAGGGTTCCGATGCCCGGGATGGCCCACTCGAGTCCCGGCGGGACGAGGCGCAGGGCGCCGTCGGCGAAGCCGATGTACCAGTCGGGCTGGGTTCCCGCGGAGACGGGCGAGGGGTCGTACGGGCCGTAGTTCCAGATCGGGTTGATCGTGAACAGCGAGGCGATGAGGACGACGACGCCGAAGACGATGAAGAAGAATCCACCGGCCTTCGCGGCGTAGACCGGCAGCACCGGGTAGCCGACGACGTTCTGCTCGGTCTTGCCCGCACCGGGGAACTGGGTGTGCTTGTGGACGACCACGAACACGAGGTGCAGGGCGATGAACGCGAGCACCAGCGCCGGCAGCAGCAGGATGTGCAGCGTGTAGAGGCGGCCGACGATGTCGGTGCCCGGGAACTCGCCGCCGAAGAGCAGGAACGAGATCCAGGTGCCGACGATCGGGATGCCCTTGACCATGCCGTCGATGATGCGGAGGCCGTTGCCCGAGAGCAGGTCGTCGGGGAGCGAGTAGCCGGTGAAGCCCTCGGCCATCGCGAGGATGAAGAGGACGAAGCCGATGACCCAGTTGAGCTCGCGGGGCTTGCGGAACGCACCGGTGAAGAAGATGCGCAGCATGTGCAGGCCGATCGAGGCCACGAACAACAGCGCCGCCCAGTGGTGGATCTGCCGCATCAGCAGGCCGCCGCGGATGTCGAAGGAGATGTCGAGCGAGGACGACATCGCCGCCGACATCTCGATGCCCTTGAGGGGCAGATAGCTGCCCTCGTAGTGCGTCTCGACCATCGAGGCCTGGAAGAAGAAGGTGAGGAACGTGCCCGACAGCAGGATGATGACGAAGCTGTAGAGCGCGACCTCGCCGAGGAGGAAGGACCAGTGGTCGGGGAAGATCTTGCGACCGAACTCCTTGACGACCGCGGAGATGCTCGTGCGCTCGTCGATGTAGTTCGACGCCGCTCCGACGTACCCCTTCTGGAACTTGCCGGATCCGAGGATGACGCCGTCCTCGGGCTCCGCGGGGGAGCTGGAGGGGCGTGAGGGGGTGGTGGTGGACATGTGAGTCATCGCTCCCAGAAGGACGGTCCGACGGGCTCCGTGAAGTCGCTTCTGGCGACCAGGTAACCCTCGGCGTCGACGGTGATGGGGAGCTGCGGAAGCGGACGCTTCGCCGGGCCGAAGATGACGGCGGCCTCGCGCGTGATGTCGAATTGCGACTGGTGGCACGGGCACAGCAGGTGGTGGGTCTGCTGCTCGTACAGCGCCACGGGGCAGCCGACGTGCGTGCAGATCTTGGAGTAGGCGACGATTCCGTCGTAGTTCCAGGTCTCGCGACCCTCACTGACGATGAGGTCCTCCGGCTTCAGGCGCATCAGGAGGACGGCGGCCTTGGCCTTCTCCTCCAGCTTGCCCTCGGCGTCGTTGAGGCCCTCGGGGATGACGTGGAAGGCGGATCCGAGGGTGACGTCCGATGCGAGGATCGGCGCTCCCGACGGGTCCAGGGTGAGCCTCGTGCCCTCTTCCCACAGGGTGGTCTTGAGGAGGGCGACGGGGTTCTGGTCCTGCGGGCCGAGGCCCCGGAACAGGATCACGGCGGGCAGGGGGAACACGACGAGGGAGGCGATCAGGCTGTTCCGGACGAGGGAGCGGCGGCCGAAGCCGGACTCCTTGTCGGACTGGTCGAAGATCTCGAGCGCACGGGCGCGGGTGGGCTCCGCGCTGCGGACGGGGTGGCGGATGTCGATGCCCTCGTGGTCCGACATCAGCTGCTTGCCCCAATGGACGGCGGCGATGCCGATGCCCAGGAGCGCGAGGGACATGCCCAGGCCGATGAACAGCGTGTTCAGCCGGACCGACGCGACGTCCTCGGTGATCGGGAACGCCATGTAGGCGGCTACCGCGAAGATCGAGCCCGCGAAGGAGAGGTAGAAGAGCGTGTACACCGTGCGCTCGGCACGCTTCTCGACCTTGGGGTCGAGGTCGGTCATCCGGGGGCGGTGCGGCGGGAGGCCCGGGTCCTGGACGCGGTCCCGCGTCACGACCGCGGTGCCGGCCGGAGCCGTTCCGTGCCCGGTGGCCGACGAGGTGGCGAGGTCCGTGCCACCCTCATCGTGCTCTGCCATGGTTCTCCTTTTCACGCCGTGTCGGCACCAGTCGGTGCCGTGGGTCAGTCGCGCCCGTCAGGGCGCTGCAGTCGTCTAGTTGGATCGGGCGGTGATCCACACCGTCAGGGCCACGATCGCGCCGAGGCCGAAGATCCAGAGGAACAGGCCCTCTGCGACCGGCCCGAGGGAGCCGAGCGCGAATCCGCCCGGGGACGGGTTGGCCTCGATGTACTTGAGGTACGAGATGATGTCGCGCTTGTCCTCGGGCGAGATGTTCAGGTCGTTGAAGACCGGCATGTTCTGCGGGCCGGTGACCATCGCCTCGTAGATGTGCGCCTCGGTCACGCCGCCCAGCGGGGGAGCGAACTTGCCCTCCGTGAGCGCGCCGCCGGCTCCGGCGACGTTGTGGCACATCGCGCAGTTGATGCGGAACAGCTCGGCGCCGTTCGCCGCGTCGCCCTGTCCGTCGAGGACCTCGCCCTCGGGGATCGCGGGGCCGGGGGCCAGCGACGCGACATAGGCGGCGAGCTCGCCTACCTGCTCGTCGGTGAACTGCACCGGCTTCTCGAGCGCCTGGGGGCCGTGCATCTGCATCGGCATGCGTCCGGTGCCGACCTGGAAGTCGACCGACGCCGCGCCCACTCCGATGAGGGAGGGAGCGTTGTCGGTGCCCGCGGCGTCGAGGCCGTGGCAGGTGGCGCAGTTCGCGGCGAAGAGCTTCGAGCCCTCGTCGATCGTCTGCTGGCTGGTGGACGACGTCTCCGCCGAGGCGGACGTCGCGACGCCGACCGCGGCGTAGGTCCCGCCGGTGAGCCCGAGGCCGATGGCGATCAGGGCCAGGGTGGCGAGCGGGTGGCGGCGACCCTTCTTGGCTCGGCTCTTCGTCTTCGGGGAGGCCATCGAGGCGTCCTTCCTGCGGGGGTCGGGAGTGGAGTGGGGCATCGGCGGGCGCGTCACTTGAGGAAGTAGATGACGGCGAACAGGCCGACCCAGACGACGTCGACGAAGTGCCAGTAGTACGAGACGACGATGGCGCTCGTCGCCTCCTTGTGGCCGAAGTTCTTGACCGCGAAGCCACGGCCGATGACGAGGAGGAACGCGATGAGGCCGCCGGTGACGTGCAGGGCGTGGAAGCCGGTCGTCAGGTAGAAGGCGGAGCCGTAGGCGTTGCTGGAGAGCGTGACGCCCTCGGAGACGAGGGTCGCGTACTCGAGCACCTGGCCGGAGACGAAGACCGCGCCCAGGGCGTAGGTGAGGAAGAACCACTCGACCATGCCCCACTTGAACGGGCTGAGGCCCGTCGCACGCGGCTGCAGGCGCTCGGCGGCGAACACGCCGAACTGGCAGCTGAACGACGAGGCCACGAGGATCACCGTGTTCACGCCCGCGTAGGGGACGTTGAGGATCTGGGTCTCGGCGCCCCAGAGCTCGGGCGAGGTGCTGCGCAGGGTGAAGTAGATCGCGAAGAGGCCCGCGAAGAACATGACCTCGCTGCCCAGCCAGACGATCGTTCCGACCGCGACCGGGTTGGGTCGGTTCACTACGGGCGCGGTGGCCGTGGGGGAGAGAGAGGTGCTCGTCACACAGACCATTATGGCCGATGGCAGGGGAGGGAAGTCGCACTAGCCGGGAGGCGATCCTCGTCGCATAATCTGGGAGCCATGTCGGAAACCCTGTCCTGGCCGCACGTTCTCAGCGCACTCCTCGAGTCCTCCGATCTGAGCGTCTCCGAGGCGACGTGGGCCATGGAGCAGGTGATGGAGGGCGCGGCGACTCCGGCGCAGCTCGCCGGACTGCTGGTGGCCCTCCGGGCGAAGGGCGAGACCGTCGACGAGATCGTCGGCTTCCGCGACGCGATCCTCGACCACGCGGTGCCGCTGGACGTGGACCCGATGGCCCTGGACATCGTCGGGACGGGCGGGGACCGCTTCGGGACCGTCAACATCTCCTCCACCGCGTCGATCATCGCGGCCGCCGCCGGCACGCCCGTCGTGAAGCACGGGAACAAGGCCGCGTCCTCCTCCTCCGGCTCCTCCGACGTGCTCGCGGCACTCGGGGTCGACCTCTCCCTCTCCCCCGAGCGGGTGGCCGAGGTGTTCCGGCGGACGGGGATCGCCTTCGTCTTCGCGTCCCTCTTCCACCCCGGCTTCCGGCACGCCGGTCCGGTGCGCGCCGAGCTGGGCGTGCCGACGGTGTTCAACTTCCTCGGCCCGCTCTGCAATCCGGCCCGTCCCGAGGCCTCTGCGGTCGGGGTGGCGCACCTCGACCGGGTGCCGCTGGTCGTCGGCGTGTTCCGGACGCGCGGGGCGACGGCTCTGGTGTTCCGCGGGGACGACGGCCTCGACGAGCTCACGACCACGGGTCACAGCCACATCTGGGAGGTGTCGCGCGGCTCCGTGGTCGAGCACGACCTCGATCCGCGCGACCTGGGCCTGCCCCGCGCCCGGATCGACGAGCTGCGCGGCCGCGACGCCGCCTACAACGCGAGCGTGGTGCGCTCGGTGCTCGCGGGAGACGGCGGCCCCGTCCGCGACATCGTCCTTCTGAACGCGGCCGCGGGCCTCGCGGCGTTCGACCTGGCGCGCGACCCGGACCTGGTGCGCACGCCCGTCCTGGAGCGCCTGCGGACGTCGATGGACCGCGCGGCGGAGGCCGTCGACTCCGGGGCCGCCACGGCCAAGCTCGAGGAGTGGGTCCGCGAGACGCAGCGCGCCGTCGTCCCGCTGCCGTAGGCGCGAGCGCAGGGCGTAACGTGGGGCTGCTGTCCGCGACGGTGCGGGCGGCGATCCACCACGCGCCGGATCGCCCGCAGGTCACGGGACGCCCGAGTGGTGGCCCGATCCTGGAGGAGACCTCGATGAAGAAGCTCATCAACGACCCGAAGAACGTCGTCACGGAGTCGGTGGCCGGCTTCGGCCTGGCGCACGCTGACCTGGTCCGGGTGGTGTCGGATCCCCTGTTCGTGGTGCGGGCCGACGCGCCCCGCTCGGGCAAGGTGGGCATCGTCAGCGGAGGCGGCAGCGGGCACGAGCCGCTGCACGCGGGCTTCGTCGGATTCGGGATGCTGGACGCCGCCGTCCCCGGTCCCGTCTTCACCTCGCCCACGCCCGACCCGATCGTCGCGGCCACGCAGGCCGTCGACGGCGGCGCGGGTGTGCTGCACATCGTGAAGAACTACACGGGCGACGTCCTGAACTTCGAGACCGCGGCCGACCTCGCCGGCGCCGAGGGGATCGAGGTGCGCAGCGTGATCGTCGATGACGACGTCGCGGTGAAGGACTCGCTCTACACCGCGGGCCGCCGCGGCGTGGCCGGCACCGTGCTGGTCGAGCGGATCGCGGGCGCGGCGGCCGAGCGGGGCGACTCCCTCGACGAGGTCGCGACGATCGCCGAGACGGTGATCGCCAACGTGCGCTCGATGGGCGTCGCCCTCACGCCGTGCATCGTCCCGCACGCGGGCGAGCCGAGCTTCGAGCTGGGCGAGGACGAGATCGAGATCGGCATCGGCATCCACGGCGAGCCCGGCCGGGAGAAGATCGCGCTGGAGCCGGCCGACCGCATCGTCGACCGGATCCTCGGCCCGATCCTGGAGGACCTGCCGTTCTCCTCCGGGGACGAGGTGCTGCTCCTGGTGAACGGCATGGGCGGCACGCCGCAGATCGAGCTGTACCTCGCCTACCGCCGCGCAGCCGAGGCGCTGGCCGAGAAGGGGATCACCGTCGCACGCAGCCTCGTCGGCAACTACACGACGTCGCTCGAGATGCAGGGCTTCTCGCTCACCGTCCTCAAGCTCGACGACGCCCTGACCGAGCTGTGGGACTCCCCGGTGCAGACCGCGGCGCTGCGGTGGGGACGCTGAGCGCCCGCGCGCACACCATGACCGGAACGACAGCCGCAGGAGCGGCCCACGAGGAGGAGACGACCATGCAGGACGCACAGGGAGCCGGGCTCGACGCGGCGTGGGCGACGGCGTGGATCCGCCGCGCCGCCGAGTCGATCGCGGAGCACCGGGTCGAGCTGATCACGCTCGACCGGGCGATCGGCGACGGGGACCACGGCGAGAACATGGACCGCGGCTTCCAGGCCGTGGTCGCGAAGCTGGACGGGGCGCCGGAGCAGGGGCTCCCGGCGGACGTGCTCAAGCTGGTCGCGACGACGCTCATCTCCACCGTCGGCGGCGCCTCGGGCCCGCTGTTCGGCACGGCGTTCCTGAAGGCCTCCGCCGCGGTCGCGGGCGAGGACGCGCTCGAGGGCGCTGACGTCGCAGCTCTCCTGGCCGCGGCGAGGGACGGCATCGTGCTCCGCGGCAAGGCCGAGGTGGGCGACAAGACGATGGTGGACGCGTGGACGCCGGCGGTCGACGCGGCCGCGGCCGCCGCCGAGGAGGGAGCGGCTCCGGCCGACGTCCTCGCCGCGGCGGCGGAGGCGGCGCAGAAGGGAGCGGAGTCGACGGACCCGCTGGTCGCCCGCAAGGGACGCGCCAGCTACCTCGGCGAGCGCGCCATCGGGCACCGAGATCCCGGCAGCGTGTCGACCGTTCTCCTGCTCCGCGCAGCAGCCGAGGCGGCGGCGTGAGCGTCGGGCTGGTCCTGGTCTCGCACAGCGCGCAGCTGGCGGAGGGGCTGGTCGAGCTCGCGGAGCAGATGGCGGCCTCGGTCGCGCTGGTCGCCGCGGGCGGGACGGACGACGGCGGCATCGGCACCAGCTTCGACCGCATCACGGCGGCCCTGGCGGAAGCGGACTCCGGCGAGGGGGTCGTCGTCCTCTGCGACCTCGGCTCGGCGATCATGACGGCGGAGACCGCGGTCGAGTTCCTCGACGACGACGCGCGCGCCCGGGTCCGGATCGCCGACGCCCCGCTGGTGGAGGGGGCGGTCGCGGCCGCCGTCGCCGCGGGCACGGGGGCGTCGCTGGACGAGGTGCTCGCCGCCGCGGAGTCGGCCCGGGTCGAGACGCTCGCTGCTCCCGCCGAGGAGGCCTCGCCCGGTGACGAGCGCGTGCAGCGCCGCGTCCGCCTCATCAACCCGAACGGCCTGCACGCCCGTCCCGCGGCCGACTTCGTCACGCTCGCCGCCACCTTCGACGCCCGGATCGACGCGAACGGCAAGGACGCCACGAGCCTGCTCGGCGTGATGTCGCTGGGGCTCGACCGCGGGGACGAGGTCGTCCTCTCGGCGTCGGGGCCGCAGGCCCACGAGGCGGTCGGCCGGCTCGGCGATCTGGTCGAGTCGGGCTTCGGCGAGGTGTAGCGCGCCGTCGACCGGTCCAGGGACCGCGGAGGCGCCTCCTCCTACGCTGAGCGCATGGCCCTCCGCGGAACCCGACCCCCGTCTGTCCTGCTCCGCCGACTCGTCACCGTCCCGCGCGTCGTGCGCCGGGCGGACGCTCGTGCGGCCCGGCGGCTGAACGCCCGTCGCCCGTCGCCCGTCGTCGACGGGGCGCTCGTGAGACTCTCCCGGGCCGCGGACTACGGAGTCCTCTGGGCCGGCGTCGGCGTCCTGCTGCTCCTGGCGGGCCGTCCCCGCGAGGCTCTGCGGGGGACCGCCTCGCTCGCCGCGGCCAGCGCGCTCGCGAACCTGGTCGGCAAGCGCGTGTTCGGCGGCGACCGGCCGCTCCTCGTCGACGTCCCGGTCGGCCGGCGCCTGGCGACGGTGCCGACGTCGGCGTCCTTCCCCTCGGGGCACGCGGCGAGCGCCGCTGCCTTCGCCGCCGGGGTCGCGCTCGAGTCGCCCCGAGTGGGGGCGGCGGTCGCCCCGCTCGCCGCCGCCGTGGCCTTCTCCCGCCTGCACGTCGGCGTCCACTGGCTCTCGGACGTCCTCGGCGGCGCGGCGCTCGGCGCGGCGGTCGCGGTCGTCGGCCGAGCCGTCCTGCCGGCCGAGCCGCGCCACGTGCCCGTCTCGGAGCGCGCGACCCGGCCCCCCGTCGACCGCAGCCCGCTGGGGGACGGCGCCGCCCTCCTCGTGGTCCTCAACCCCGGCGCGGGCCGGGACTCGCACCGCCCCGATCCCGAGCCGCTGGTCCGAGCCCGGTTCCCGAAGGCGCGCGTGCACCGGCTGACCGAGGGGGAGGACCTCGCCGACGTGGTGCGCGAGGCGCGCTCGGGGGACTCTCCGCCCCGGGTGCTCGGGATCTACGGCGGGGACGGGACCATGTCGGTCGGTGCCGCTCTCGCCCGCGCCGAGGGGATGACGCTGCTCGTGCTGCCGGGCGGGACCATGAACCACTTCGCGAAGGCGCTGGGGCTGCTCACCGTCCAGGACGCGCTCGACGCGGCGACGATCGGCGAGCGCCGCGACGTCGACGTGGCCGAGGTCGTCGCGGACGGGGGAGACCCGGTCACGGTGCTCAACACGGTCTCGATCGGCGTCTACCCGGAGTTCGTCGCGGCCCGCGAGAAGCGCGAGAAGCGGATCGGGAAGCCGCTCGCCGCCGTGATCGCGGCCCTCTCGGTCGTGCGGCGCACCGATCCGTTCGAGCTCCGACGCGACGGGCGCACGCAGCTCGTCTGGTCGTACTTCGTCGGGGTGAACCAGGAGCACCCGCGCACGGCCGCCCCGCTCGCCCGGCGTCGGCTCGACGACGGCCACCTCGACGTGCGCATCCTGCACTCAGGACGGACTCCTCGCACCCGGGGAGCGTTCTCGCTCCTGCTCGGCCGTACGGCGACCCCGGTGGTCGGCCGTGTGCCCGGCTGGCGGGCACCGGTGGTGGAGTCGTTCTCGACGCCGGAGATCACCGTCGGCGCGCGCCGACCCGCGGGGGACGACCCCGAGTGGGCGCACGACGGCGAGACCGAGCGCTTCGACGGCTCCCGCGACGGATTCGACGAGGCCGTGGTGCGGATCGTGCCGCTGGGCCTGCGGGTCTACGCGACCGCGGACTAGGGGGCGGTGCCGGCCCGGTCCCCGCCGTCCGGATCCGCCAGCAGTTCGGCCAGCGCGTCGAGGGCGGCGACCTGCCCGGCCACCACCAGCGAGCGGGCCTCGTCGAGCGGGTGCCACCGGGCGTCCTCCAGCTCGGGGAAGCTGCGCAGCACGCCGGAGCCCCGCGGCCACTCCAGCTCGAAGGTGTTGCTCGCGACGAAGGCGGTGTCCGCGTGTCCGCGCCCGGCGAAGACCGTGACGGTCTTGGCCGCGCTCTGCCGGAACGCGCCGAGGAGGGTCAGCTCCCCGACGGGCGGAGGAGCGCCGGTCTCCTCCTCGAACTCGCGGCGCGCGGCGTCCAACGGCGTCTCGTCGCCCGTGTGCACGCCCTTCGGGATCGTCCACGCGCGGGGGCGCCGGGTCCAGAAGGGGCCGCCCATCCGCCCGAGGAACACCTCGGTGCCGGAGGGGCCCTCGCGGTGCAGCAGGATCCCCGCGCTCGTCACCGCGGCCATCGCGTCTCTCCGGTCATCCCGCCATCCTGCCCCGCGCCCGTGGAAGGATCGGCAGGACCCGCCCGCGACCGCACGGAGTGAACCATGCACGACCACGAGATCCTCCGACAGCTGCGCGACGCGCTCGGAGACGCGGTCCTGACCGAGGGCCCCGGGTTCGAGGCCGTGCACACCGACAAGTCGGGCTTCTCCGCACCGGGTCGCGCGCTCGCGCTCGTCGCTGCCCGCTCGGTCGAGGACGTGCAGGCGGCGCTGCGCATAGCGACGGAGCACCGGCTCCCGGTCGTGCCGCGCGGAGCGGGAACGGGCCTCGCTGCCGGGGGAGTGGCGAGCGAGGGAGCGCTCGTCCTCTCGACCGCCGCGATGGACCGCATCCTCGAGGTGTCGCTCGAGGACGAGCTCGCGGTCGTCGAGCCCGGGGTCATCAATCAGGCGCTGTCGGACGCTGTCGCTCCGCACGGCCTCGTGTTCTCGCCCGACCCCGCGAGCCGCGCGATCTCGAGCATCGGCGGCAACATCTCGACGAACGCCGGGGGGCTGCTGTGCGCCAAGTACGGCGTGACCCGGGAGGCGGTGCTCGGGTTGACGGTCGTCCTCCCCGACGGGCGACTGCTCCGCACCGGCCGCCGCAGCGTGAAGGGAGTCACCGGGTACGACCTCACCGCGCTCCTGACCGGCTCCGAGGGGACGCTGGGCGTCATCGTGGAGGCCACCGTGAAGCTCCGCCCGATCCCGACCGGGCGCGTGGTCACGGTCGGCGCGTACTTCCCGAGCGTCGTCGCCGCGGCCGCCGCCTCCGCCGCGATCACCGCCGCGCGGCTCCGTCCCGCGGTGATGGAGCTGATGGACGAGGCGGCGCTCGCCGCGATCTCGCGCTACACCGGAGCGATGCTGGACCGCGGTGCCGCCTACCTCCTCGTCCAGACGGACGGCGGAGGAGCGGCGGAGGAGTCGCAGCGCGTCCTCGAGATCGTGACCGCCTCCGGGGGCGCCGCCGAGGCGACCGAGGACCCGGCCGAGGGTGAGGCTCTGCTGGCCGTCCGCCGGGCCTTCCACCCGGCGCTCGAGGCGGAGGGCCGCGTGCTGATCGAGGACGTCTGCGTGCCCCGCTCCGCGCTGCCGGCGATGTTCGCGGCGATCCGCGGCATCGAGGAGCGGACGGGGCTCAGCATCCCCACCGTCGCGCACGCGGGGGACGGGAACCTCCATCCGAACTTCGTGCTGCCCGCGGGGGACGGACCCGTGGGGGAGGGCGTCTGGGACGCCGCCGCGGAGCTCTTCCGCACAGCCCTGGCCCTCGGCGGCACGCTCACGGGCGAGCACGGCGTGGGACTGCTCAAGCGGCGCTGGCTGGCGGAGGAGCTGGGCGAGGACTCGCTGGCGCTCCAGCGCGGGATCAAGGCCGTGTTCGACCCGCTGGGGATCATGAACCCGGGGAAGGTCTTCTGAGGAGGGCGCCCCGGGCTACAGCAGCTCGGCCGTGATCATCGAGGCGGTGAGCACGATCGTCGCCGCGGACATGAGCCAGTAGAGGACCGTCTCGCGCCAGGACCCGGCGGAGCCCAGGACGGGCAGCGCGGCGTAGCCGCCGGTGGTCCAGACGTGGCGCAGCGGTGTCCGGCGCAGGCGCCGCGGCAGGCGCACGCGCAGCGGCCACAGCCAGTTGATCCCGCCGGTCGTGAGGGCGTCGCCGGCCACGTGCACGAGGTAGCCCAGCGTCGCGGCGACCCGGAGCCACGCCCAGGTGCCGTCGGCGAGCGCGACGAGCAGGACCGTGACGACCGTCGCCCCGGCCCAGGCGATGCGCCAGGAGGGGGCGGCCCGGACGGCCTTCGCGGCGAACGCGAGGGCGGGCAGCGTGAGCACGGCGGCCACGGCGACGGGGCCGACGACCGGCACCGGGAAGCGCAGCGCCGTGAGCACCGGCACCAGGTACCAGACGACGGCGACCGCGAGCAGCGAGTGCATCCCGTGCCGGTGCCCTCCGCTGATCCGGCCCGCGGTCGCCGTGAGCAGGGAGGCGCCCGGCGCCGAGCGGGAGACGGTCGCGCTCGCGTGGTCCGCGTCGGGCACCAGGGCCCAGCCGGCGGCGACTCCGAGGCCGACCAGTCGGAGGTCGAGCGGGAGACCCGCGAGGCCGAGGGGCCCGGCGACGGCGGGCACGGAGGCGGCGACGGCCCAGGCGAGCGCACCGGAGACGGCGTGCGAGCGGCCCATCATCGCGGGTCGGCTCCTTCGACTGGGCGCTGCGAGGCCGGAGGACGACCGCGGCGGGACGAGAGAACCCCCGGCCGAGTGCGTGAGCACGGACCGGGGGTGAGGGTGGGCGATACCGGACTCGAACCGATGACCTCTTCCGTGTGAAGGAAGCGCGCTACCAACTGCGCCAATCGCCCAGGGGGACGTGCTGGACGACCCGAGAGACGATCGTAGCGGATCCGCGGGGCCCGGATGCACCGCCGACGCCCGCCACGCCCGGGTGAACGGACGGCGACGAGCCGGTTTCGCGCGGAAAGACGCGGATCGGACTCCGAGCGGCGGGATCGGCGTCCGCTCGATTTGGATTCCGGCGCCGCTGTCGTATACATTCTTCTAGGTCGAGCCGGGCAGCGAAAGCGCCGGACAGACAGCAAGACAGCACGACACGCAAGACGGCAACACCAGTACGACCTACATGCGGATGTGGCGCAGCGGTAGCGCATCACCTTGCCAAGGTGAGGGTCGCGAGTTCGAATCTCGTCATCCGCTCGAACACCGGTCCTCGGACCGGCGTCATCGGGACGGCACCCTCGGGTGCCTCCCACCTGGTCGGCCCTCGGGCCGCCGACACCGAATCCCGTACACGGTGGATTGGCCGAGAGGCGAGGCAGCGGCCTGCAAAGCCGTATACACGGGTTCGAATCCCGTATCCACCTCGATCGTTCACCGAACGAGGCGCTCCGCACGGAGCAACGGGCGATTGGCGCAGCGGTAGCGCGCTTCCCTGACACGGAAGAGGTCACTGGTTCGATCCCAGTATCGCCCACCACGAGAACCCCCGGCCCCTGGCCGGGGGTTCTGTCGTTCCCGGCTCCGGCGCTACCCTCGCAGGATGCCCGCCCCGATCCCCGTCGACGACCAGGGCACCCTCCTGCGGCTCGTCTCGCGGGACGACGGACCGGCCCTCGCCGCCGCGTACCGGCGCAACCGCCGGCACCTCGCGCCCTGGGAGCCGACGCGCTCGACCCGCTTCTTCGAGGCGGGGGGCCAGACCGACGCCGTCGCGGACGCGCTCGCCGCGCACCGGGCCGGCAGCGTCCTCCCGCTCGTCCTCGACGCGGGCGGCGTGATCGTCGGTCGGCTGACTCTCGCGAACATCGTCCGCGGCGCCTTCGACAGCGGCGATCTCGGCTACTGGCTCGACAGCGGTCTGCAGGGCCGCGGCGTGATGACCCGCGCGGTCGGAGCCGTCCTGCGCACCGCGCGTGAGGATCTGGGGCTGCACCGCGTGCAGGCCGGGACGCTCCTCCACAACGTCGGATCGCAGACCGTGCTGCAGCGCAACGGCTTCGAGCGGATCGGCGTCGCGCGGCGCTACCTGCGGATCGCCGGGGAGTGGCAGGACCACGTCCTCTTCCAGGCGCTGCTCGAGGGCGGCCCGCTCCAGCCTCCGCCGACTCCGCTCGTCTAGGGTGAGCGGCGCCGGCCTTCTCCCGGCGCTCCGAGCGGGAGGGACGCGCCCATGACCACGCGGCACATCGGCGGACGAGAGTTCGACTTCGAGCGGCAGGTGGCCGTGATGGCGGTCGTGAACCGCACACCCGACTCCTTCTACGACAAGGGCTCCACCTTCGCCCTGGACAGCGCCATCGCGGCCGCCGTGCGCGCCGCGGAGCTCGGCGCCGACTGGGTCGACATCGGCGGAGTGCCGTTCGGCCGCGGCCCCGCTGTCACGCTCCAGGAGGAGCTCGACCGGGTCGTCCCCGTCGTGGCGGGCATCGCGGAGCGGAGCGACGTGGTCGTCTCGGTAGACACGACGAGCGCCGAGGTCGCGCGCGCGAGCATCGCCGCGGGCGCCTCCGTCATCAACGACACGAGCGGGCTGCACGACCCCCGGATGCTCGAGGTCGTCGCCTCCTCCTCCGCTCAGCTCGTCATCACCCACAGCGTGGGCGCTCCCCGCAGCGAGCCGGAGAGACCCGAGTACGACGACGTCGTGGCGACGGTGGTCGACTACCTGCGGAGCCGCGTCGATCGCGCGCTCTCGGGTGGAGTGCCTGCCGGGAGGATCATCGTCGATCCGGGTCACGACCTGAACAAGAACACCCTGCACACGCTCGAGCTCACCCGCCGGCTGGGCGAGGTGGCCGCGCTCGGCTTCCCGGTGCTCGCCGCGGTCTCCAACAAGGACTTCATCGGCGAGGCGCTGGACCGGCCGCAGGGGGAGCGCCTCGAGGGCTCCCTCGCCGCCGCGGTGATCTGCATCCTGAACGGTGCGCGGATCGTGCGCATGCACGACGTGCGCCAGGCGGTGGACGCCGTGCGGATGACGGAGGCGGTGCTGGGCTGGCGGGCGCCCGTCTTCCTCCGCCACAACGTGGAGCCGGCGGCGTGAGCGCCCGCATCGACGGCCTGTCGCCGGCCGGGCAGGACCTGTCCGACCAGGCTCTGCTGGCCCTCTACGCGGACGGGGCGGGCGAGCAGTGGCTCCGGGTCAACTTCGTCGCGAGCGTCGACGGCGCGATCACCCGCGACGGCGTCTCGGGCGATCTCGGGGGCGCGGCGGACCTGCGCGTGTTCGACCTGCTCCGCCGGCTCGCCGACGTCGTGCTCGTCGCGGCCGGCACGGTGCGGACCGAGGGCTACGGTCCGATGGTGCTGAGCGACGAGTCCGTGCGAGCCCGGCTCGGCACCGGGCTCGCCCCGCAGCCCGTCTTCGCGATCGTCTCGGGGTCGCTCGACCTCGATCCCGCCTCGCGGATCTTCACCGAGGCGCCGGTGCGCCCGATCGTCGTGACCACCGGCTCCTCGCCGGCCCGCCGCCGCGCGGAGCTCGCCGAGGTCGCCGACGTGCTCGTCTGCGGCGACGCAGAGCTCGACGCGACGCGGATGCGGGCGCAGCTCGCGGAGCGGGGGCTCGGCAGGATCCACTGCGAGGGCGGTCCGTCGCTGCTCGGGACCCTCCTCGCCGCGGACGCCGTCGACGAGCTCTGCCTGACCGTCGCTCCGACGCTCGAGGCGGGGGACTCCGGGAGGCTCGCCCGCGGCGACGTCCCCGGACCGCGCCCGCAGCACCTGGCGCACGTGCTCAGCGCCGGCGACACACTGCTCCTGCGCTACCTCCGCCGGCGCTGACCCGCCCTACTCGCGGCGCCGCTCGTTCCCGTCGCGCTTGGCCTCGGAGGCCGGACGGGCGGCGATCACGGGGTGGGCGCCGGTGAAGCCGTCACGGGCGGACGCGATCGCCAGGATGCGCGGCTTCGCGACGTGCCAGCCCACGATCAGGGCGGGCACGCCGACCACCGCGACGATCCCCACGGTCCAGGTGCCGGTCGGGAAGTCGACGGCGATGAGGACCACCACGATCACCAGGAACGCCAGGGTGAGCCACGAGGTCACCGGGGCGCCGGGCATCCGGAAGGACGGGCGCTCCAGGCGCCCCTGGGCCGCCCAGCGCTGCAGCTGCATGTGGCAGAGGACGATCATGCCCCAGCCCGTGACGATGCCCAGCGCCGAGATGTTGAGGACGATCTCGAAGGCCTCGGACGGCACGAAGAGGTTCAGCACGATCCCGATCAGGGTGATGCTCGCCGTGAGCAGGATGCCGCCGTAGGGGACGCCCTGCTTGTTCATCCGGCCGGTGAAGGCGGGGGCGGAGCCGTTGAGCGCCATGGAGCGGAGGATGCGGCCGGTCGAGTAGAGCCCGGCGTTGATGCTGGAGAGCGCGGCCGTCAGCACGACGAAGTTCATGATCGATCCGGCGATCTCGCCCGAGGAGCCGTCGCCCAGCGAGCTGAAGAACGTGACGAACGGGCTCTCGCCCTTCGAGTAGGCCGTGTAGGGCAGCAGCAGCGTCAGCAGCAGCACCGAGCCGACGTAGAAGACGGCGATGCGCAGGATGACCGAGTTGATGGCGCGCGGGATGACCTTCGCCGGCTCCGCGGTCTCGCCCGCCGCCGTGCCGACCAGCTCGACTCCGGAGTAGGCGAACACCACGCCCTGGACGACCAGGACGCTGGCGATCAGGCCGCCGGGCAGGATGCCGCCGTTGTCGTTCCAGAGGCTGATCCCGGGGTCCACGGCGACGCCGCCGGACTGCAGCGGCCAGCCCGCGGCGAGCACGACGACGCCGATCACCAGGAAGACCACCAGCGCCGTGACCTTGATCAGCGCGAACCAGAACTCCAGCTCCCCGAAGACCTTGACCGAGACGAGGTTCAGCGAGAGCACGACGACCAGGGCGATGAGTGCGAGGAGCCACTGGGGCACGGAGGAGAAGAGCGACCAGTACTTCACGTAGAGGGCCACCGCGGTGACGTCGGCGATCGCGGTCATCGCCCAGTTCAGGAAGTACATCCAGCCGGCGACGAAGGCGGCCTTCTCGCCCAGGAACTCGCGGGCGTAGGAGATGAAGGAGCCCGAGCTCGGCCGGTGCAGGACCAGCTCGCCGAGCGCGCGGAGGATCAGGTAGGCGAAGACGCCGCAGACCGCGTACACGACGACGAGCGAGGGACCGGCGGTGGCGAGTCGGCCGCCCGCGCCGAGGAAGAGGCCGGTGCCGATCGCGCCGCCGATGGCGATCATCTGCAGCTGCCGGGGCTTGAGCCCGGGACGGTAGCCCTCCTGCTCCTTCGAGAAGTCGGGCTGCGCGGGACCGCGGTCGTCGTCGCTCTGCGTCACGGGGGCTCCCTCGTCACCGGATCGCGCCGGGCGGCTGCTCCGGCACGCCCGTCAGGGTAAGGGCGCTCTGCTCGGAGGAGGCGGGTGGCGCGGTCCGCGGCATGCGGATCCTCTCAGGATCGGGGCGCCTACCCTGGAGGCATGAGCGGTCCCGACCTCGCACGGCAGTCCTCGCTCGAGGGCGTCCGGATCCCGTCGCCGGCGAGGCGCCTGAACGGCGGCACCGATCCGGCGCTCGTCTGGCGCAACGAGCTCGACGGGCTGACCTTCCGCGTGGACGCCGGGTACCTGAAGTGGAATCCCCGGTCCACGGGCGTCGACCTCCGTCGCGAGATCGCGCGTCTGCGCTGGCTGGAGGGGCGGATCGACGCGCCCCGGATCCTGGAGGCGGGCGAGGACGAGGAGGGGCAGTGGCTCCTCACCGCACCGCTGCCCGGGCGGAGCGCCATCGATCCGAAGTGGACAGCCCGGCCGGAGGAGGCCGTCCGCGCGATCGCGGCCGGCCTGCGGGCGGTCCACGCGCTCCCCGTCGACGCGGTGCCCGAAGAGCTGCGCGGCGACTCCTGGTTCGCGCGCCGGCCGTCGGCGCTCGGCGCGGCTCCGGAGCTCGTGGACCCCGTCGTGGTGCACGGCGACGCGTGCGCTCCGAACACGCTCGTCGACGACGACGGACGCTGGAGCGGCACGGTCGACGTCGGCGACCTGGGCGTGGGCGACCGTTGGGCGGATCTGGCGGTCGCCGCGGTCAGCCTCGGCTGGAACTACGGCCCCGGCCACACCCCGCTGCTCCTCGCGGAGTACGGAGCGGATCCGGACGACGAGCGCGCGGCCTACTACCGCGCGCTCTGGTCGGCCGAGTCCTGAGTCACTTCTTCTTCGCGGCCTCGTCGTCCTGGGCCGCGCCCTCGTCGCTGCGGTTCTCGCTCGCCAGGCGCAGCCAGCGCCCGTCGCGGACGTCCTTCTCGTGCACGGCCGCCTTCTTGTCGCTCGCGGCGGTGTCGCGCGGGGGGAGCTGGATGGTCTCCTCCGCCTCGATGCCCGCCTGCAGCTCGCGTCCGCGCTCGAGCTCGGCGTCGAACTCCGCGCCGAAGAGCAGGGCGATGTTGGTGATCCAGATCCAGAGGAGGAAGACGATCACGGCGCCGAGCGAGCCGTAGGTCTTGTTGTAGTTGGAGAAGTTGGCCACGTAGAACGCGAAGCCGGTCGAGGCGATCAGCCAGATCGCCAGGGCGACGATCGATCCGATGCTGATCCAGCGGAACTTCGGCTGGCGGATGTTGGGCGCCCAGTAGTACAGGATCGCGACGATCACGATCGCGATGACCACGAGCACCGGCCATTTCGCGATGTTCCACACGGTGAGGGCGGCGGGGCCGAGGCCCACGACGTCGCCGACGGCTGTCGCGACAGGTCCGCTGAGCACGAGGATGAGCGCCGCGATCACGATCAGGACGACCGTCACCACGGTCACGCCGAGCATCGTCGGGCGGAGCTTCCAGAAGGGGCGCCCCTCGTCGATCTGGTAGACGCGGTTCATCGCGCGGCCGAAGGCGCCGACGTAGCCGGAGGCGGACCAGATCGCTCCGACGACACCGGTCACGAAGGCGAGACCGGCGGCGGAGGAGCTGGTCAGCGCCTGGATCGGGTCGCGCAGCAGGTCGACGACCTCGCTCGACGCGAGGTTCCCGATCAGGTCGAGCACCAGATCGGTGGTGGCCTGCGCCTGGCCGAAGAGCCCCAGCACCGACACGATCGCGAGCAGGGCGGGGAAGAGCGCGAGCACGGCGTAGTAGGTGAGCGCGGCGGCGAGGTCGGTGCACTGGTCCGCGCCGAACTCGCGAGCCGTCTTCTTGAGGACGTAGAACCAGGAGCGCCTGGTGATGTCGGTGACGTCGTCGGGCTTCCGGGAATCGTCGGGATCGGGCGCTGTCTTCTCGCGGGTCGTGCTCTGCTCGGCCATGCGGACACGCTACGGGGCCGACAGTCGTCGGACGGCCCCCTTGACGGCGCGGCCGGTCGTGTCGCGGGTCAGGCCCGGCGCTGGCGCGCAGCGGCGAGTGTGCCGAAGAGGAGGAAGGAGCAGGTCGCGGCGAGGACGGTCAGCAGGGGAGCCTCCCAGCCGCCGCTCGCGTCGTGCGCGAAGCCGATGACGGTCGGGGCGGTGGCGGCCACGGCGTAGCCGATCCCCTGCACCGTGGCCGAGAGCCGCGACGCGTGGGCGTCGGAGCGGGAGAGCCGCACGACGAGCACGAAGACCACCGTGAATCCTCCGCCCTGGGCCGCGCCGCCCAGCACGCACCAGAGCGCCCAGAGCTGCGGGGCGAGCAGCAGCCCCGCCGGCACCGTGCACCAGAGGAGGCCGACGAGCACGATGCTCCCCAGCGGTCCGAGCCTGCGGACCAGGAGCGGGACGCCGAGGGCGCCGGCGACCGCGGCGAGCTGGAACACCGAGGCGCTCGCGCCCGCGGTCGCGATCGAGAAGCCGTTGCGGTCGACGAGCAGCGAGGGGAGCCACGCCGTCACTCCGTAGTACGAGAACGCCTGGCTCGAGAAGCAGAGCGCGAGCGCCAGCACGGTCGCGCTGCGGAAGATCCGCGGAGCCGGTGCGGCCGGTGCGCGGTCGGCGCGGGACGGGCGGGGAGTCGGACGCAGGGCCGCCCGAGGCCCCACGGCCACGAGCCAGCCGGCCAGAGCGAGGGCGTTGAGGGCGAGCCAGACGAGCAGGGCGCCGCGCCAGCCGAGGGTTAGAGCGAGCGGAGCGGTGCCGAGCGAGGTGATCGTCGAGCCGATGTTGAGGGCCGCGGTGTAGACGCCCGTCGTGAGGTCGACGCGCTCGGGAGCGACGTCCCGCCGGATCACGACGGGGAGGACGACGTTGCCGATCGTGATGGAGACGCCGATCAGGATGGTGCCCGCCACGGCCGGTCCCACGTCGCCGATCGAGCGGACGATCGTGCCGAGCGCGACGCCGATCACCGTGACGGTCACGGCGGCATCGGGTCCCGCGCGGCGGATCACCAGGAGGGCGAGCGGAGTCGCCAGGGCGAAGCAGAGCACGGGGATGCTGGTGAGGATCCCCGCCTGGCCCGCGGACAGCGCGAGGTCCTCGCGCACCGCGTCGATGATGGGCGCGACGGCGACGATCGGACCGCGCAGGACCAGCGCGACCAGGGCGACCGCCACGACGAGGAGCCAGGGAGCGCTCCGGCGCGCGGTCATCGGGGCGTCGAGGGCCGCGGCACCCCGGTCAGCCGGCCAGGCCGGGGACCCCGGCCGAGAGGTTGCCGACGATGGTGAAGACGCCCGACACCAGACCGAGGATCCCGGTGACGAGTCCGGCCGTCGCGAGCCCGCGACCGCCTCCGACGAGCGGTGCGGCCGCCCGGCCCTTCGCCGAGAAGACGATGGCGAGGATCGAGGGGATCAGCAGCGGATTGATCAGCAGGCTCAGGACGCCGAGCACGAGGCTCGCGATCGCCATGGGGTTGCGGCCCGCCGCGGAGGACGGGGCGGACGGATAGGCGTACAGCTCCTGCTCCGGAGCGCCCGGGGGCGTGCCGTAGGCGGGAGCGGGCGCCGAGGAGGACGGACGGGACCGGTCCGTCCACGCCGCGCCGTCCCAGTAGAGCTCCGAGCCGAGGTCGGCCGGGTGCGGGTACCACCCGGGCGCGGGCAGCGGAGCGGAGTCGTCGGGCATGGGGCGAGTCTAGAGCGGCGCCGATCAGCTCTTGGGCTGCTCGATGCCGAGCGCGTTCCCGTCGGGATCGAGGATCCAGGACGCCCAGACGCTGCCGCGGTCGGCCACGCCGTTCTCGGTGCGCAGCTCGTCGCTGTCGTAGTCCTCCGGAGCCACGCCCCGAGCCGCCAGCGCGTCCAGCTCGGCGCGCAGGTCGGCCACCCGCCAGGCGGCCTTGGTCTGCTCGTCCTTCGAGCCCGTGGTGCTGGCGGTGACGGTGAGCCGCGTGCCGCCGCAGGAGTAGGCGATCGCCGACTCGCTCTCCTCGAGGACCTCCAGTCCCAGGGAGCCGGCGTAGAAGGCGCGGGAGGCGGCGAGGTCGCGGGAGAGCAGAACGGGGCCGATGGGGGAGTCGGAGAGCACGGTGAGTCCTTTCGTCGGTGGGCCTCCAGTCGACGCCCGCTGCGGCCCGGCGCGGAAGGGGTTGCCACCGGGCCGGCCGGAGGGAGCTGGCGCGGCAGAATGGCCTCGGCCGTGCCCGCCGCGCGGCCGGGAGGAGCCCTCATGAGCTGGACCATCGACGAGGTGGCGTGGACCCACCCGGACGCCGAGCGTCTGCGCGACGCGCAGCGGTGCGAGCTCGACGAGCGCTACGGCAACGACGACCACGAGCCCGGCACGCCGCCCTCGGCCGACGACGTGCCCGTCTTCCTCGTCGCCCGCGACGCGAGCGGCACGGCGGTGGCCTGCGGCGGACTGCGGCCTCTCGACGACGACGTCCTCGGACCGGGGGCGATCGAGGTGAAGCGGATGTTCGCCGACCGCGCCGCCCGCGGCACCGGAGCGGCCACGGCCGTCCTGCGCGCGCTCGAGGCGCGGGCGGCCGCTCTGGGCACGACGCGCCTGGTGCTGGAGACCGGGACGCTCCAGCCCGACGCGATGCGGTTCTACCTCCGGGAGGGCTACCACGCCATCCCGCCGTTCGGCGCCTACATCGGGTCCGAGCACTCGGTCTGCTACGCCCGCGATCTCGCTCCCGGCGCCTGAGCGTCAGCGGCGCAGGGTCTCCACCGGGTACTCGCCGAAGCGGCGGTGGTACGCCCCCGAGAAGCGGCCCTGGTTGAGGAAGCCCCAGCGCGCGGAGACGGCGCGCACGGTCTCCTCGCCCGGAGCGCCCTCGCGCAGCTCGACGCGCGCCCGGTCGAGACGCACGCCGCGCAGGTAGCCGAGCGGAGTGTCGCCGAAGTGCCTCCGGAACGCGGCCTGCAGCGCCCGCGGAGTGAGCCCCGCCGCTGTCGCGATGTCGGACACGGTGACGGGCGACGCGGCGAACGCGTGCAGGAACTCGGCGGCACGCAGCAGGTGCTCGAGCCCCGGCCGCAGCACCTGCGCCGGAACGACGACCGGCCGGTGCGCGAAGGTCGCGAGCAGGTGCAGAGCGACGCCGCGCTCGGCCGCCACGAGCTGCAGCGCTGTCGCCTCGCGGCCCGACCGGAGGACGCCCGCGAAGTCGTCGACCGCCCGCCACCAGCCCGGGAGTGCCGACGCGGAGGCGATCGAGCGGTGGTCGAAGACGAGCGGCAGCGGCACGCCGTCGCCGGCCTCGGACGCGACCTGCTCGAGGAGGCCGGCGGCCACGTGCACGAGCCGCTGCTGGAAGTCGCGGCTGACGAACTCGAACGGACGCGCGCTGGGGAACACGACCGGCCGCCCCGGCAGGTGGACGATCCGATCGCCCTCCGGGTCCACCACGCTCGTGCCGGAGAGGAACCACGAGACGACGTACTCGCCCGCCGGACGCAGCCCCCCGGACACGGAGCCCCGGAAAACAGACGTCCGCAGGCTCACGCCCTCGCTCCCGGAGACGTCGTAGCGGAAGGAGAAGGGCCGCTCGACCGGTTCCGTCCGGAATCCCGACCCGCCGTAGCCGTCCGAGTAGAAGCGCCGCGCCTCCTCCAGGTCGGCCCCGGAGCGCGTGAAGCGCTGCAGCGCAGGACCGGCACCCATCGGACCAGGATGCCACCTGGACGGATTGCGCACCGGTCGCCCCCGCGCCCCTCTCCGGGCACGTCCTGTCGGCAGGGTGACGGGGTCGGACGACACGGACGGAGACGCATGGAGATCAGCGCACGCAGACTCGCGGCACGCGACGCGGTGGCCGTCATCGCCGTGCTCGCCGCACTCGAGGGGGCGCTCGCCGTGGACTCCCTGCCGCCCGGCCTGGAGGAGGTCCTCCTGCACCAGCTCGAGCGCAGCTCGCTCGTGCTCCCCGGCGCCGACCGGGACGAGCTCGCCTCCGCTCTGCGCGCGCTCGGCGTCCGCGTGCTCGACGCGCTCGGGTAGAGGCCGCCGCCGACTACAGTCGAGGGGTCAACCGAGCCCGAGGAGTGCCCGCACGTGTCGAACGAACCGTCGAATCCCGCAGAGAACGAGTCCCACTCGGTCGTCACCGAGGCGGGCACGGGATTCACGCACTTCACCGACCGGGCCGTGGTCGCGATCCGCGTCAACGGGGAGCTCAAGGACCTCGCCGCCGACGTCGTGCCGGGCGACCGCATCGAGCCGGTGCTCATCTCCTCGCCGGACGGGCTGAACATCCTCCGCCACTCCGCGGCCCACGTGCTCGCACAGGCGGTGCAGCAGATCAACCCGGAGGCGAAGCTGGGCATCGGCCCGCCCGTCACCGACGGCTTCTACTACGACTTCGACGTCGAGGAGCCCTTCACGCCCGAGGCGATGAAGGCGCTCGAGAAGGCGATGGACCGCATCGTCCGCCAGGGCCAGCGGTTCGTGCGCCGCGTCGTCTCCGAGGAGGAGGCGCGCGCCGAGCTCGCCGGCGAGCCCTACAAGCTCGAGCTGATCGGGATCAAGGGCGGGGGAGCCGAGCACGAGAGCGTCGAGGTCGGCGGCGCCGAGCTCACCATCTACGACAACGTCGACCCGCGTTCCGGCGAGACGGTCTGGAAGGACCTCTGCCGCGGCCCGCACCTGCCCAACACCCGCATGATCGGCAACGGCTACGCCCTGACCCGCAACGCTGCCGCCTACTGGCGCGGCTCGGAGAAGAACCCGCAGCTGCAGCGCGTCTACGGCACCGCGTGGCCCACGAAGGACGAGCTGCGCGAGCACCAGGCCCGCCTCGAGGAGGCGGCGCGCCGCGACCACCGCAAGCTCGGCCACGAGCTCGACCTGTTCTCCTTCCCGGACGAGATCGGCTCCGGCCTCGCGGTCTTCCACCCCAAGGGCGGGATCATCCGCTACGAGATCGAGCAGTACATGCGCGAGCAGCTGCTCGCCCACGACTACGAGCTCGTCTACACGCCGCACATCACCAAGGGCGACCTGTTCCTCACGAGCGGGCACCTGCAGTGGTACTCCGAGGGGATGTTCCCCCCGATGCACCTCGACGAGCTGCAGGACGAGGACGGCAACGTCACCCGCCAGGGCCAGGACTACTACCTCAAGCCCATGAACTGCCCGTTCCACAACCTGATCTTCCGCTCGCGCGGCCGCAGCTACCGCGAGCTCCCGCTGCGCCTGGCCGAGTTCGGCACCGTGTACCGCTACGAGAAGAGCGGCACCCTGCAGGGCCTCACCCGCGTGCGCGGCCTGACCCAGGACGACGCCCACATCTACGTCGCGCAGGAGGACGTGTCGGCCGAGCTGACCCGCAACCTCGAGTTCGTGCTGCAGGTGCTGCGCGACTACGGCCTCGACGACTTCTACCTCGAGCTGTCCACGAACGAGGAGGGCAACCCGAAGTTCGTCGGTGCGCCCGAGCAGTGGGAGGAGGCGATCGAGTCGCTGCGCGCGGTCGCCGTCGCCTCCGGTCTCGAGCTGGTGCCGGATCCGGGAGGAGCGGCGTTCTACGGTCCGAAGATCTCGGTGCAGGCGCGCGACGCCATCGGCCGCACCTGGCAGATGTCGACCATCCAGCTCGACTTCAACCAGCCCGAGCGCTTCGAGCTCGAGTACACGGCCTCGGACGGCTCGAAGAAGCGGCCCGTGATGATCCACCGCGCGCTCTTCGGCTCCATCGAGCGCTTCTTCGCGATCCTCACCGAGCACTACGCCGGGGCGTTCCCGGTCTGGCTGTCGCCGGTCCAGGTCGTGGGCATCCCGATCGCCGACGAGTACCTGCCCTACCTCGAAGAGGTCGTCGGCGAGCTCAAGCGGTCGGGCATCCGCGCCGAGATCGACTACTCCAGCGACCGGATGCAGAAGAAGATCCGCAACGCCACGCTGCAGAAGGTGCCCTTCCAGATGATCGTGGGGGAGAAGGACCGCGACGCCGGAGCCGTCAGCTTCCGCTTCCGCGACGGCACGCAGGAGAACGGGATCCCGGTCGCCGATGCCGTCGCGCGCATCCGCGAGGCCGTCGCCTCGAAGGCGCAGGTCTGAGCGTGAGCGACGGCTGCGTGCCCGAGGGAGCGGAGGGCTCGGCGCACCTCGCCGGGGTTCCCGACGAGTTCCAGCGCCTGTGGACGCCGCACCGGATGGTCTACATCCAGAAGGGGCAGCCCGGAGCCGACGACTGCCCCTTCTGCGTGGCGCCGACGCTGAGCGACGAGGAGGCCCTCATCGTCGCCCGCGGGGAGCACGCCTACGTCCTGCTGAACCTGTTCCCGTACAACTCCGGCCACCTCCTGGTCTGCCCGTACCGGCACATCCCGCTCTACGACGAGGCCACTCCCGAGGAAGTGGCCGAGATCGGAGCGCTCACGCAGACGGCGATGCGCGTCGTCCGCTCGGTCTCGAACAACGACGGCTTCAACCTCGGGATGAACCAGGGCGCGGTCGCGGGAGCGGGGATCGCCGCGCACCTGCACCAGCACGTGGTTCCGCGCTGGGCGACCGACGCGAACTTCTTCCCGATCATCGCCCGCACGAAGGCGCTCCCGCAGCTGCTCGGCGACGTGCGGGCGAGCCTCGCGGCGGCCTGGCCGAGCCTCTAGACCGCCGCCCGGCCCCCTGTCCAGCGCCGCGGACGGCGGGCGCCGTCTCGTAGACTCGGAGCTGCCGTCGGCGGAAGTCGCCGCACAGAACAGGACTCGCGAACATGACCGACACCACCACTCCGTCCTCGTCCGCTCCCGAGCAGTTCGGCTCGAGCCGCGTCAAGCGCGGTCTCGCCGAGATGCTCAAGGGCGGCGTCATCATGGACGTCGTCGACGCCGATCAGGCCCGCATCGCGGAGGACGCCGGCGCGGTCGCCGTCATGGCGCTCGAGCGCGTCCCCGCCGACATCCGCTCGCAGGGCGGCGTCGCACGCATGAGCGACCCCGACCTGATCGACGGCATCGTCTCCGCCGTGTCGATCCCCGTCATGGCGAAGGCGCGCATCGGCCACTTCGTCGAGGCGCAGATCCTGCAGGAGCTCGGCGTCGACTACATCGACGAGTCCGAGGTCCTCTCGCCCGCCGACTACGTGAACCACATCGACAAGTGGAACTTCACCGTCCCCTTCGTCTGCGGAGCGACCAACCTGGGCGAGGCGCTGCGCCGCATCACCGAGGGCGCAGCGATGATCCGCTCGAAGGGCGAGGCCGGCACCGGCGACGTCTCCGAGGCGACCAAGCACATCCGCACGATCTCCGGCGAGGTCAACCGCCTGAAGGCGATGACCAAGGACGAGCTCTACGTCGCCGCGAAGGAGCTGCAGGCCCCCTACGACCTGGTCGTAGAGATCGCCCGGACCGGCAAGCTCCCCGTCGTTCTCTTCACCGCCGGCGGGGTCGCGACCCCGGCCGACGCGGCGCTGATGATGCAGCTGGGCGCCGACGGCGTGTTCGTCGGCTCCGGCGTCTTCAAGTCGGGCGAGCCCGCCAAGCGCGCGGCCGCGATCGTGAAGGCGACCACCTTCTTCGACGACGCGAAGGTCGTCGCGGAGGCCTCGCGCGGCCTGGGCGAGGCGATGGTCGGCATCAACGTGGCCGACGTGCCCGCGCCGCACCGCCTCGCCGAGCGTGGCTGGTAGCGCCGACGCGCCGCTCGCCGGCGCAGGATCGACGCGGGAGTCCCTCGAGGGGCTCCGCGTCGGGGTCCTCGCGCTGCAGGGCGACTTCCGCGAGCACGCGCACGTCCTGCGCGAGCTGGGCGCCGAGGTGGTGCTGGTGCGACGCCCGGAGGAGCTCGCCACCGTCGCGGGGCTGGTCATCCCGGGCGGCGAGTCCACGGTGATGGACAAGCTGTCGCGCCTCTTCGGCCTCGCGGAGCCGGTCGTCGAGGCGATCAGTGCGGGGATGCCCGTCTACGGGACCTGCGCCGGGCTGATCATGCTCGCCGACCGGGTCCTCGACCGCATCGACGGCCAGAGCAGCTTCGGCGGCCTGGACGTGTCGGTCCGGAGGAACGCGTTCGGCAACCAGCTCGACTCCTTCGAGACCGATCTCGACGTGCCGGCCATCGGCGATCCGCCGGTGCACGCGGTCTTCATCCGCGCACCGGTCGTGGAGGAGCTGGGCGAGCGGGCGACCGCGCTCGCCAGTGTCGCCGACGGGCGGGTGGTCGCGGTCGAGCAGGGCAACCTCCTCGGGACGGCGTTCCATCCCGAGATCACCGGCGACTACCGGTTCCACGAGCTGTTCCTGCGGAAGGTCGCGGCGACGCGCTTCGGCGACTGACCCGCTGCCGCCCCCTCCGCCAGGGGTGGACGGTGCGGGACCCGCGGGCCAGGGTGGTCGCATGCCCGAACTCCCCGAGGTCCAGGCCCTCGCTCTAGATCTCGACGCGCGCCTGGGCGGACGCGTCCTCGAGCGGCTCGACGTGTTCGCGATCTCCGCCCTCAAGACCGTGGCCATCCCGCCGTCGGCTCTCTCCGGCGAGACCGTCCACGGAGTGTCGCGGCACGGCAAGTTCCTCGACCTCGCAGTCGGCGAGGCCCACGTCCTCCTGCACCTCGCCCGCGCCGGCTGGGTCCGCTGGCGGCCCGAGCGGCCGACGGCGCCGGCGAAGCCCGGCCGGGGACCGCTCGCCGCGCGGCTGGTCCTCGACGACGGGTCGGGGTTCGACGTGACGGAGGCCGGCACCAAGAAGAGCCTCGCGCTCTCGATCGTCGCCGATCCGCTCGACGTCCCGGGCGTCGCCCGGCTGGGTCCCGATCCGCTGGACCCGGAGTTCACCGAGGAGATCCTCGGCGCGATCCTCGCCACGGCGGGCAGGGCGCAGGTGAAGGGCGTCCTCCGCGACCAGTCCCGCATCGCCGGCATCGGCAACGCCTACTCCGACGAGATCCTCCACGTGGCGCGCATGTCGCCCTTCAAGCCCGCCGCGCTCACCGCCGACGAGCTGGACCGCCTCTACGCGGCCCTCCGCTACACACTCGAGGAGGCGCTCGCCCGCGCCGAGGGCCTGCACGCGGCCGACCTCAAGCGCGAGAAGAAGCTCGGCATGCGCGTCCACGGCCGCACAGGAGAGGCGTGCCCCGTCTGCGGCGACACGATCCGCCAGGTGGTCTTCCACGACTCCACGCTCCAGTACTGCCCCACCTGCCAGACCGACGGCAGGATCCTCGCCGACCGGCTGCTGTCGCGGCTGATCAAGTAGCGAGCCGGTCCCTGCCCGGCTCGCCGCGGTCGGCTCTCGGGGGTGGCTGGGTGGGTGGAGCGGGTCGCGTTCGCCTAGCGCGATCCGCTGGGACGCGGATCGTGCGTTCGGCGGTGCGGGGGCGCGTGGGGAGGGCGGCTCGGCGCCGGCGAGACGGGCGCGGAAGGCTCGGTGCTCGGGCCGAGACGGGCGCGGACCGGCTCTCGAATAGACTGGCCCCTGCCATCAGCGGCGCCCTCGGGGGCCGCACGCAACGAGATTTCCGAGGGAGCACCGTGTCCGGGCATTCCAAGTGGGCCACGACCAAGCACCAGAAGGCGATCAAGGACTCGCGCCGCGCGAAGTCCTTCGCCAAGCTGATCAAGAACATCGAGGTGGCCGCCAAGATCGGCGGCGCCGACCTCTCCGGCAACCCGACGCTCGTCGACGCCGTGCAGAAGGCGAAGAAGACCTCGGTGCCGAACGACAACATCGACCGCGCGATCAAGCGGGGTGCCGGCCTCACCGGCGAGGTCATCGACTACACGACGATCATGTACGAGGCCTACGGCCCCAACGGCATCGCCCTGCTCGTCGAGTGCCTCACCGACAACAAGAACCGCGCCGCGGCGGACGTCCGCACCGCGATGACCCGCAACGGCGGCACCATGGCCGACCCGGGCAGCGTCGCGTACAACTTCGCGCGCAAGGGCGTCATCTCCGTGCCCCACGGAGAGAGCGTCACCGAGGACGACGTGCTCGGCGCGGTCCTCGACTTCGGTGTCGACGACGTGCTCGACCACGGCGAGAGCTTCGAGGTCCGCGTCGAGCCGAGCGAGCTCGTCCCGGCCCGCTCGGCACTGCAGGAGGCGGGCATCGACTACGACTCCGCCGACATCGAGTTCGTCGCCTCCCTCCAGGTCGAGGCCGACGCCGAGACAGCTCGCAAGGTCTTCCGCCTGATCGACGCGCTCGAGGACTCGGACGACGTGCAGAACGTCTACACCAACCTCGACATCACGGCAGAGGTGCGCGCCGAGCTCGAGAACGAGGAGTGACGCGGTGAGCCCGGCCCGATCCCGGAGGGCGGCCTGATGCGCGTCCTCGGGATCGACCCCGGGCTCACCCGCTGCGGCGTCGGCATCGTCGACGTCTCGCGCGACCGCCACGCGACCCTCGTGCACGTGACGGTCCTCCGGACACCGCCCGACGACGCGCTGGAGCGCCGCCTGCTGGCCCTGGGCGACGGGCTCGAGGCGCTGCTCGACGAGCACCGCCCCGACGCCGTCGCGATCGAGCGGGTCTTCGCGCAGAACAACGTCAGCACCGTGATGGGCATCGCGCAGATCAGCGGCGTCGCCCTCGTCGCGGCGGCCCGGCGCGGGCTCCCAGTCGGGATGCACACGCCGAGCGAGGTGAAGGCCGCCGTCACCGGCTACGGAGCCGCGGACAAGCGCCAGGTCACCGCGATGATCCAGCGCGTCCTCCGGCTCGACGCCCCGCCGCGGCCGGCCGACGCGGCCGACGCCCTCGCCCTGGCCGTCTGCCACGCCTGGCGGGCGCCTCTCACGCCGTCCTCCGGGTCGGCGGGAGCCGGTGCCGACGGAGCGGCGGGCGGCACAGCAGCGCAGCGGGCGTGGCGCGCCGCCGAGGCCGCGAGTCGAACGCCTGTTCGAGCATCTAGACTGACGCGGTGATCTCCTCCCTCCGCGGCTCCGTCCTCTCCGCCCGCGGGAGCCTCGCCGTCCTCGACGTCCACGGCGTCGGCTACGCGGTGAACGTGACCCCGCAGCACGCGCTCGAGATGCGCGTCGGCGACGAGACCACGGTCAGCACCGTGCTCGTCGTCCGCGAGGACTCGCTCACCCTCTACGGCTTCCCCGACGAGGAGCAGCTCGAGATCTTCGAGCTGCTGATCGGCGTGACCGGCGTCGGCCCGAAGTCCGCCCTCGGCGTGCTCGGCGCGGTCGAGCCGGACCGGATCGCGCAGGCGGTCGCCGACGAGGACGACGGGGTGTTCCGGAAGGTCAGCGGCATCGGCCCGAAGACGGCCAAGCTGATCATCCTGTCGCTCGCCGGCAAGGTGACCGTCCGTCCGCGCGCCGCCCGCGGCTCCGGTCCCGCCGCCACCGCCGCGCAGAACGTGCTCGCGGCGCTCGTCGGCCTGGGCTGGCCCGAGCGCACCGCGGCCGATGTGGTCGACGAGATCCTGCTCGACGCGCAGGCCTCCGACGCCGCGAACGTGCAGGCGCTGCTCCGGCTCGCCCTCGCCCGCCTCGGTCCGGCGGCCCGCTCGTGAGCGACGAGGTGCTGGGCGCCGAGGTCGCATCGGAGGCCGAGGTCGCCTTCGAGGGCGCCCTGCGGCCCAGGAACCTCAGCGAGTTCGTCGGCCAGCGCAAGGTGCGCGGCCAGCTCGAGCTGCTGCTCAAGGCCGCGGCCATGCAGGGCCGGACCCCGGACCACATCCTCCTGGCGGGCCCGCCCGGTCTCGGCAAGACGACACTCGCGATGATCGTGGCGGAGGAGAGCTCCTCGCCCCTGCGGCTCTCCAGCGGCCCCGCGATCCAGCACGCGGGCGACCTCGCCGCCGTCCTCTCCTCGCTGCTGCCCGGCGAGATCCTCTTCATCGACGAGATCCACCGCATGGCGCGCTCCGCGGAGGAGATGCTCTACCTCGCGATGGAGGACTTCCGGATCGACATCATGGTCGGCAAGGGGGCGGGAGCGACGTCCGTCCCGCTGGATCTCGCCCCGTTCACGCTCGTCGGTGCCACGACCCGCTCCGGCCTGCTGCCCAATCCGCTCCGCGACCGCTTCGGCTTCACCGCGCACCTCGAGTTCTACGCGGAGGACGAGCTGCGGCAGGTGCTCGCCCGGGCGGCACGGCTGCTCGAGCTCGACATCGACGCGGACGCGATCGCCGAGATCGCCGGCCGCTGCCGAGGCACCCCGCGCATCGCCAACCGCCTGCTCCGGCGGGTGCGGGACTTCGCCCTGGTCCACGGCGGACGGGCCGACGTGACCGCCGTCCGCGCGGCGCTGGAGCTCTACGACGTCGACGCGCTCGGACTCGACCGGCTCGACCGCGCGGTGATGGAGATCGTGCTGACCCGCTTCGACGGCGGGCCGGTCGGCCTGAACACCCTCGCCGTGTCGGTGGGGGAGGAGGCGGAGACGGTCGAGGCCGTCGTCGAGCCGTTCCTCGTGCGGATCGGATTGCTGACCCGGACGCCGCGCGGCCGCGTGGCGACCCCCGCCGCCTACCGCCACTTCGGCATCGACCCCCGGGGGACGGCGGCTCAGCCGCCCCTGTTCCCCGATGATCTATGATTCTCTAGGCCCGACGGGCCGCTCGATCCGCTCCGCCTCGACCTGAGGCCGCGCGGCGGATCGCCCATCCACTCCGGAAGGCCCACCCATGGATCCGACGATCATCCTGCTCGTCCTGCTGCTCGCCGTGATGATCATCTTCATGTTCCGCAACAACAAGAAGCGCCAGCGCGACGCGGAGAGCATGAAGAACAACCTCCAGCCGGGGGTGGAGCTCATGACCGGCTCCGGCCTCTTCGGCACCGTCGTGTCGATCGACGACGAGGCGAACAAGATCGTCATCGAGTCGACCCCCGGCACGCTGCTGACCATCCACCGTCAGGCGATCGCCCGCCTCATCGACCCGAGCGAGAACGCCGTCGCCGTCGACACCGAGGACGAGGCCGACCCGCTGACCGCGACCGGCTCGCCCGAGTTCGGCGAGCGCGACTCCGCGCACCGCGACCCGCTGGTGGACCCGGTCGAGCGCGACCGCCGCCCCGACGCGCAGTAGTCTCCTGGGCGGGCCGGGCGCATCGGCGCCGGCCCGCCCTTCTCCACGCCCGGGCGACCCCGGGCCGATCACCGTCGACCGAAGAGAAAGCTGAGCCCTGGGTGGCCGCATCAACCCCCGTCCGGAAGGCCCGCCGCTCCCTGAGCTGGCTCGGTGTCCTGATCCTCGCTCTCGTCGGACTCAACACGGCGGCCGTCCTCTGGGGCGGCGGCTCCTGGACGCCGAAGCTCGCCCTCGACCTCGAGGGCGGCACGCAGATCGTCCTGCAGCCGCAGCTGAACGACGGCGACACCGTCTCGTCGGAGCAGCTGACGCAGGCCGTCTCGATCATCCGCCAGCGCATCGACGCGTCCGGCGTCTCCGAGGCCGAGATCACGACCCAGGGCTCGAGCAACATCGTCGTCTCGATCCCGGGCACGCCCGACGACGAGACGCTCCAGCGCATCGAGGCCTCGGCGAAGCTCGACTTCCGCCCGGTCCTCGTCGCGAGCCAGGCCACCAACAGCTCGGTCGGCGGCGACGCGACGTCCTCGCCCACGCCGACGCCCGTCGACCCGTCGCTCTCGACGGAGCCGACCGCCTCGCCGACGAACGCGAGCGACCTCGCCTACCTCACGCCGGCGCTCGAGGCCCAGTACACCTCGTTCGACTGCGCGTTCCTCAACGGCCAGGACCCGAACCTCGCCCCGGCCGACCAGCCGCTCATCACCTGCGACGACAGCGGGACGGTGAAGTACGTCCTCGGCCCGGTGGAGATCACCGGCGAGGACATCTCGGACGCCTCGAACGGCCTGATGACGACCTCCTCCGGCGCCAGCACCGGCACCTGGGCCGTCAACCTCTCGTTCGACGACCAGGGCACGCAGGCCTTCGGCGACGTGACCTCGCGCCTCGTGGCTCTGCAGGGTGCGCAGAACCAGTTCGCGATCGTCCTCGACGGCCGGGTCATCTCGGCCCCGTCGACGAACGCCGCCATCACCGACGGCAACGCGCAGATCTCGGGCTCCTTCACCCAGGAGTCGTCGAAGACGCTCGCCGACCAGCTCAAGTACGGCGCGCTGCCGATCGGCTTCCAGGTCCAGAGCTCGGACAGCATCTCGGCGACGCTCGGCTCCGCCCAGCTCGCCAGCGGCCTGCTCGCCGGCCTCATCGGCCTGATCCTCGTCATCGTCTACTCCATCGCGCAGTACCGCGTGCTCGGAGCCGTCACGATCGCCTCGCTGCTCGTCGCGGCGATCGTCACCTACCTCGTCGTCACGCTGCTGTCCTGGCGGGAGGGACTGCGCCTCTCGCTCGCAGGAGTCGCGGGTCTCATCGTCGCGATCGGCATCACGGCCGACTCGTTCATCGTGTACTTCGAGCGCATCCGCGACGAACTGCGCGACGGACGCGGCCTCGAGTCCGCCGTCGAGTCCGGCTGGCGGCGCGCGCTGCGCACGATCTTCGCGTCCGACATGGTGAACCTGCTCGCCGCGGTGGTCCTCTTCCTCCTCGCCGTCGGCAGTGTCCGCGGCTTCGCGCTCACCCTCGGGATCACGACGATCATCGACCTGATCGTGGTGGCGCTGTTCACCCACCCGATCCTGCAGCTGATGGCCACGAGACCGTTCTTCGCCGAGGGGCACAAGGCGTCGGGCCTGGATCCCCGGGCGCTCGGGGCCGTCTACCGCGGCCGTGCCGCCTTCCGTCCGCAGGACCAGGTGGTCGCCGGCAAGCGCGCCTCCGCGTCCCGTGAGGCGGCCAAGCGCCAGACCATCGCCGAGCGGAAGGCCGCCGAGGCGGCCGGCCTGCGCGACTCCAACGACTCGAACGGGAAGGACGCGTGATGGCCAGCTTCTCGCAGTTCGGAAACGACCTCTACACCGGTGCGCGATCGATCGACTTCGTCGGCCGGCGCCGCACGTGGTACCTCGTCTCACTCGCCCTGATCCTGATCACGCTGCTCGGGACGGTCGCCCGCGGCGGCTTCAACTTCGGCATCGAGTTCACCGGCGGCTCGCAGTTCACGGTGTCCTCGCCGTCGAGCCTCGAGCAGGCGACGGCGACGGACGCGGTCACCTCGGTCGCTCCGGAGACCGTGCCGCGCGTGTCCATCGTCGGCGACGACTCCATCCGCGTGCAGACCGGCCAGCTCTCGACCGACGAGTCGACCGCGGTGCGGAACGCCCTGTCGGAGGCCTACGACGTGCCCACCGACCAGGTCGCCTCCTCCTTCATCGGAGCGGCGTGGGGCAACGACGTGACCCAGCAGGCCCTGCGCGGCCTGGTGATCTTCGTGGTCCTCGCGGCCCTGGCCATGTGGGCGTACTTCCGCACCTGGAAGATGTCGCTCGCGGCGATCGTCGCGCTCCTGCACGACCTCGTGATCGTGGCGGGCGTCTACGGCATCACCGGCACCGAGGTGTCGCCGGCGGCGGTGATCGGACTGCTGACGATCCTCGGCTACTCGCTCTACGACACGGTCGTGGTCTTCGACAAGATCCGCGAGAACACCGTGGAGGCGCTCGGCAGCACGACCCGCACCTTCTCCGAGACGGTGAACCTGGCCGAGAACCAGACTCTCGTGCGCTCCATCAACACCTCGATCGTCGCCGCCCTCCCGGTGGCCGCGATCCTCGTGATCGGTGCGTTCGTCCTCGGCGCGGGCACGCTCCGCGACATCTCGCTCGCCCTGCTGATCGGCATCATCGTCGGCACGTACTCGACGATCTTCGTCGCGGCGCCGCTGTACGCCCAGCTGCGCAGCCGGGAGCCCGAGATCTCCAAGCACGACAAGCGCGTGGAGTCGGCCCGGGCGAAGGCGGCCGCGCCGGCCGCGCCGGCCGTGCAGGGCTGAGCCGTGGCCGACTACGCACAGGTCACGGCGGCCGACGCCGTCGGACTCGTCGAGCGCGACGAGGTCTGGCTGCTCGACGTCCGGGAGCCGCACGAGTGGGCGGCGGGGCATGCTCCGGCCGCCCACCACATCCCGATGGGGGAGATCGGCGCCCGGCAGGACGAGCTCCCGGCCGACACGGCGATCCTGGTGGTCTGCCACTCCGGAGTCCGCTCCGCGATGGTGACGCAGGCCCTCGAGGGCGCCGGATACGAGGTCGCCAACGTCGACGCCGGCATGACCGCCTGGGCCGCGGCGGGCGGCGACGTGGTCGACGGCGAGGGGCGCCCGGGACGCATCGGCTGACGCCGGCGCCGTCCGCCCCGGGCGGAACGGTCATCGGCGCCGTCCGCACGGGCGATAATGGGGCGATGGAGATCCTCGCGTGACGGAAACGACGACGACGTCCTCGACCGCTGCCCTGCGCAGACTGGTCCCGCGGATCTTCTCGCGCGCGCAGCCCTCCGGTGCTGTCGACACCCTCGTCCGCACCGTCCGGATGCACCATCCGAAGAGCGACATCGCGCTGATCGAGCGCGCGTACTCGGTCGCGGAGCGGGCGCACGCGAACCAGAAGCGCCGCAGCGGCGAGCCCTACATCACTCATCCGCTGGCCGTCGCGCAGATCCTCGCCGACCTCGGCATCGGCTCGAAGACGATCGCCGCCGCGCTGCTGCACGACACCGTCGAGGACACCGACTACCAGCTCGACGAGCTCCGCGCGGACTTCGGCGACGAGGTCGCGATGCTCGTCGACGGCGTCACCAAGCTCGACAAGGTCAAGTACGGCGACAGCGCGCAGGCCGAGACCGTCCGCAAGATGATCGTGGCGATGTCGAAGGACATCCGCGTCCTGATCATCAAGCTCGCCGACCGCCTTCACAACGCGCGGACCTGGGGCTTCGTCCCCGCCGAGTCCGCGGCCCGCAAGGCCACCGAGACTCTCGAGATCTACGCGCCGCTGGCGCACCGCCTCGGCATCCAGGCGATCAAGTGGGAGCTCGAGGACCTGTCCTTCGCGGTGCTCTACCCCAAGATCTACAACGAGATCGAGAGCCTGGTGAAGCGGCGGACGCCGCAGCGCGAGGAGTTCGTGCAGAACGTCATCGACCTGATCAGCGAGGACCTGCGGGCCGGGCGGATCCGCGGTCGTGTCGTCGGCCGGCCGAAGCAGTACTACTCGATCTACCAGAAGATGGTCGTCCGCGGTCGCGAGTTCGACGAGATCTACGACCTGGTCGGCATCCGCGTCCTCGTGAACTCGGTGCGCGACTGCTACGCCGTGCTCGGCTCGATCCACGCCCGCTGGACGCCGATGCCGGGCCGGTTCAAGGACTACATCGCCACTCCGAAGTTCAACCTCTACCAGTCGCTGCACACGACGGTCGTCGGGCCGAAGGGGCGTGCGGTCGAGATCCAGATCCGCACCAACGAGATGCACCAGCACGCGGAGTTCGGCATCGCGGCGCACTGGAAGTACAAGGAGCAGATGGCCACCGGCAAGGTGCCCACCTCCGGATCGAACGACACCGACCTCGCCTGGCTCGCGCACCTCTCGGACTGGCAGTCGGAGACCACAGACCCGAACGAGTTCCTCGACTCCCTCCGCTTCGAGATCGGTGCCAAGGAGGTCTACGTCTTCACCCCGAAGGGACGCGTGATCGGCCTGCCGACCGGTGCGACCCCGGTCGACTTCGCCTACGCGGTGCACACCGAGGTCGGGCACCGGACGATGGGCGCCAAGGTCAACGGGCGCCTCGTGCCGCTGGAGTCGGCTCTGACGACGGGCGACGTGGTCGAGGTCTTCACCTCGAAGAACCCCGACTCGGGACCGAGCCAGGACTGGCTCCACTTCGTGCAGAGCCCGCGGGCCCGCAACAAGATCCGGCAGTGGTTCACCAAGGAGCGGCGCGACGAGGCGATCGAGCAGGGCAAGGACTCCATCGCCCGGGCGATGCGGAAGCAGAACCTGCCGCTGCAGAAGCTGATGAGCCAGGACACCTTCACCGAGGTGGCCAGCCAGCTGCGCTACAACGACGTCGAGGCGCTCTACGCGGCCGTCGGCGAGGGCCACGTCTCGACCCAGTCGGTGCTCGAGAAGGTCGTCTCCTCCATCCAGGGCGATCCGGAGTCGGACGAGAACGAGGTCACCCTCCCTCGCTCGCCCCGGCCGCGGAGCCGGAGCAGCGAGTCGGGCGTCCTCGTGAAGGGCGCGCCGGACATCCTGGTGAAGCTCGCGAAGTGCTGCACCCCGGTTCCGGGCGACCAGATCGTCGGATTCGTGACGCGGGGGGCCGGCGTCTCCGTGCACCAGGCGAACTGCCACAACGTGCAGGAGCTGCTGAAGGAGCCGGAGCGGATCGTCGACGTCGAGTGGGCGCCGTCCTCCAAGAGCATCTTCCTCGTGCAGATCCAGGTCGAGGCGCTGGACCGCTCGGGCCTGCTGAGCGACGTGACGCGCGTGCTCTCGGAGCACCACGTCAACATCCTCTCGGCGACGGTCTCCACCTCGAGCGACCGGCTGGCGATCAGCCGGTTCGTCTTCGAGATGGGCGACACCACCCACCTGGACCGCGTGCTGAACGCCGTGCGCCGGATCGACGCCGTCTACGACGTCTACCGGGTGAACGCGGGCTGATCCCCGGGCGGCGCCTCGCCGAGCGCCGCCCGCAGCCGTCGTCCGACGATCCTCCGTCCGGCGACGGCGCTGCCCTCCTCCAGCCTCGCGAGGACGGCGTCGAGGCCGATCCGGGTGCTCCGAGAGAGCGCTCGGAGGATCGCGCCCGCGTCCTCCGTCCGGGCGAGGTCGATCAGGGTGCGGGCAGGCGACGTGACCGGTGCGCCGCCGAGGAGGACGACGTCGTCCTCGTCGAGCAGGACCTCGTGGCAGCGCAGGCGGGGCTTCGACGGCGCCTGCCGGCGCTTCCGCCGGTCGATCGAGGCGCTGTGCACAGGCGGCGGACGGTGCGTCGCTCCGTGCACCCACGCGGCGGAGAGACGATCGGCGACGGCGCCGCGGGGGAGCAGCGAGCGCAGGGAGGCGGCCCGCTCGGACGCCCCCAGGGGCAGGTCCGCGACGAGGAAGCCCTCGTCGAGCGCGACCAGCTCGCCGTCGAGGCGGGCGGCGCACAGCTCCGCGAGAGGAAGGTGCCCGGGGAGGAGCACGGAAGGGAGGCGCATCAGGCCATGCTGGCCGATGCGCCTCCCCTCCGGAGCGTCGCGAGCGGATCTGTGGAGGGATCCGCCGGAGCGGGTCTAGCCGATCGCGTCGAGCCAGACCTTGCGGGCGTCGAGCGCCTCCTGAGCCTGGGCGATCGCGTCGCGGTCGCCGCGCGCCTTCGCCTCGTCGAGCTCGTCCTGGAGCTTCTGGATCGCGGCGGTCAACTGCGAGGCGAGACCCTCGGAGCGGGCCTTGCGCTCCGGGTTGCTGCGGTTCCAGTGCTCCTCGTCGAGCTTGCGGACGTGCGCCTCGACCTTGCGGAGGCGGTCCTCGACGGTGCGCACCTGCTCCCGCGGCACGCGGCCGACGGCGTCCCAGCGCTCCTGGATCGAGAGCAGCACCCGCTTGGCCTTCTCGCGGTCCTGCTCCTGCAGGAGCGGCTCCGCCTCCTCGAGGAGGGCGAGCTTGAGGTCGAGGTTCTCGGTGTACTCGACGCTCTCCTGCGCGACGATCTCGGCCTTGGCTCCGTAGATCGCGTCGCCGGCGGCCTTGAAGCGCGCCCAGAGCGCGTCGTCGAACCGCTTGCCGGCACGGCCGGCGACCCGCCAGCGCTCGAGGAGCGCGCGGTAGTCCGGGATGGCGTCGGCGCCCTGGGGCACCAGCGCCTCGGCCTGGTCGATGAGCGCCTGCTTGGCCTGCTTGGCCTCGCGGTGCGCGGAGTCGAGGTCGGCGAAGAACGCCTTGCGGTTCTGCTCGATCGTGGTGCGCGCACCGCGGAACCGGCGCCACAGCTCGTTCGCGTCGTTCTTGGGCAGGCGCGGACCCTGCTGCTGGTGGTTCTGCCAGCGGGCGAAGAGGTCGTCGATCGCGGCGCTGGCCTGCTTCCACTGCGTCTTCGCCGGGTCGACAGCCGCCAGGGCCTCGGCCTCGGCGACGATGGCCTCGCGGTAGGCGAGGGCCTCGGACAGCGCGGCCTTCGACTCGGCCGCCTGCTGCTCGGTCAGATCCTCGACGGAGCCGCTCAGCGCGTCGACCCGGGTCTGCAGCGATTCGAGGTCGCCGACCGCGTTCGCCTGCGCGATGGCCGCGGACAGCGACTGCACCGTCCGGGCGACGTCTCCGGCGGGTGCGCCCCGCTTGGCGCGCTGCTCGAGCAGGGAGACCTGCCCGGCGAGCTCCGTGTACTTGCGCTCGTAGTAGGCGAGCGCCTCCTCGGGAGTCGCATCGGGGTACTGGCCGACCTCTCGCTCCCCGTCGCCGACGCGGACGTAGACCGTCCCGTCGTCGCCGACCCGTCCCCACGGCTGCTGGTCACTCATCGCTCGGAGCCTCACCTTGCTGTTCGATGTCGTGCTTCTCGGTGCCCGTCGCGTCGTCGGCCGGTGGGGCTCGACGGCCGGAGGGCCGAAGACCGCGCTCGGCCGCGAACGGGCAGTGACGACAAGCCTATTGCACTCCCCGCACGGGCGGACCGTGACGACGCCGCGGGCGCGACTACTGGACGGAGACGGAGGTGATGGTCACGGGCTCGGCGGGGGCGCCGTCACCCGATCCGTCGGCCGTGCCCTTCGACACGACGTCGCTGACGAGCGCGTCCAGTCCCGAGGTGACCTGCCCGAGCACGGTGTACCCGCCGGCCGCGTCGGCGGGCAGGGTCGTGTCCTGGTAGACGACGAAGAACTGGCTGCCCTGGCTGTAGCCGTTGCCGCCCTGGCGGGCCATCGCGATGGTCCCGGCCGGGTATACGCCGTCCTCGGGCGCGTTCTCGACGGGGCCGTAGCTGTAGCCCGGTCCGCCGGTGCCGTCGCCGTCCGGGTCGCCGCACTGGAGGACGTAGAGGCCCTCCGTGGTGAGGCGGTGGCAGGAGACGCCGTCGTAGAAGCCGGACTGCGTCAGCGAGATGAAGGAGGACACCGCCTGCGGGGCGGCGGCGCCGGCGAGCGTGATGCCCAGCGGGTCCTCGCCGATCGTGAGCGTGCCCGTCCAGTCGCGGCCCTCGGCGATGTCGGAGGAGGGGACGTCGCCGGTGTTCGACCCCGTCGCCTCGGGCGTCGGGGTCGCGGAGGAGGAGGAGGTCGGCTCGGCGACCGTGGTGCCGGGGCCGCCGGAGAAGTAGAGGATCTGGGCGACGACCGCGAGCCCGATCACGACGACGGCGGCGATCGCCGCGATCACGTTGTCGCGCACGCGCCGCTTCTGCCTCGAGCGGTGGAGGCTCTGACGGGCCTGGTAGGCCCGGAGCCGGGTGCGCGCCTCGCGGTCGTTCGACTTGCCCTGGGCCACGTGTTCCTCCGACGTCCTCGTCCGCGCGGCTTCGGCGCGGCGGCCCGCGCACGCAGGCCGCGTCGAGCCTACGAGAACCGCCGGAGGCGCGACAAACGCCGCTCCGTCGCGCCGGGCAGTCGGGCCGGGGCTCTGTCGGAGGCCGTCGTTACGCTGGGGGCATGACCATGCAGCAGGCCGGACTCCGCTCCGGGGCGACTCCGCTCGCCGTGCGGATGCGGCCGCGCAGCCTCGAGGAGGTCGCCGGCCAGCGCCACCTCCTGACGCCCGGCTCGCCCCTGGTCGCCCTCGCCGCCGACACGACGGGGGAGCGGGGAGCGGTGTCCGTGATCCTCTGGGGCCCTCCCGGCACGGGCAAGACCACGCTCGCGCAGGCGGTGGCCCACTCCAGCGGCCGCCGCTTCGTCGAGCTCTCCGCCGTCACGGCGGGCGTGAAGGACGTGCGGCAGGTGATGGAGGAGGCACTCTCCACCCGCGACCTCTACGGCACGTCCACCGTGCTCTTCCTCGACGAGATCCACCGCTTCACCAAGGCGCAGCAGGACGCACTGCTGCCCGGGGTCGAGAACGGGTGGGTCATCCTCATCGCGGCCACGACCGAGAACCCCTCGTTCTCGGTGATCGCGCCGCTGCTCTCGCGCTCGCTCCTGCTGACCCTCGAGCCGCTCAGCGACGACGACCTGGGCGTCCTGGTCGACCGCGCCCTGCACGACGAGCGGGGTCTGCGCGACTCGGTGACGCTGGAGGAGGAGGCCCGGGCGAGCATCGTGCGGCTCGCCTCCGGAGACGCCCGGCGGGCGCTGACCGCGCTCGAGGCCGCCGCCACCTCCGCCCGCTCGGAGGCCCGCGAGGCCGACCGGGTCGCCCGCGCCGCCGCCGCGGAGGACCCGGACGAGGAGGACGAGGACGACGAGGGCGCTCCCGTCGAGGCCGCCGCCGCGGAGCCCGCGCTCCCCGTGATCACGACCGAGGTCGTCGCGCGCGCCGTCGACCGCGCCCTGCTGCGCTACGACCGCAACGGCGACGAGCACTACGACGTCATCAGCGCCTTCATCAAGTCCATCCGGGGCTCGGACGTCGACGCGGCGCTGCACTACCTGGCCCGGATGATCGAGGCGGGGGAGGATCCGCGGTTCATCGCCCGCCGCATCATCGTCTCCGCGTCCGAGGACATCGGCATGGCCGACCCGCAGGCGCTCGTCGTCGCGATCGCCGCGGCCGACGCCGTGCAGTTCATCGGCATGCCGGAGGGGCGCATCCCGCTCGCCCAGGCGGTCGTGCACCTGGCGACCGCCCCGAAGTCGAACGCGTCCTACTCCGCCATCGACGCGGCCATCGCGGACGTGCGCGCTGGCCGCGCGGGCCGGGTGCCGGCGCACCTGCGCGACGCGCACTACCCCGGCGCCAAGAAGCTCGGCCACGGGAAGGGCTACCGGTACCCGCACGACGCCGACCTCGGCGTCCTCGAGCAGCAGTACCTCCCGGACCCGCTCCAGGGCGCGCGGTACTACCGGCCCACCGAGCACGGCAACGAGCGCGACGTCTCCGCACGACTGGCGAAGCTCCTGCGCATCATCCGCGGCGACCGGGGCTGACCGCGCCGACCGCGAACTCGCGCGACCCGCACGGGAGGCCGTGGCCTGATACTCTTGCGAGGTTGCCCACCGCTCTGTAGCCGAGCGGAGCAGCGCATCCCTCTGAATCGCGCAGCCCGCCACTGCGGTCACCCTTCCCCCGCACCCGCGGAGGACACGACCGCGGCGTCCGCCCTCCTCCCGGAGCCGGCGGTCGAGAGCTGCGACCGAACCTCTCAGACCTTGGAAGGACCACTGTGTCGACCACGTCCCGTACCCGCTCGAAGACGCGCCTCTCGCGCGCCCTCGGCATCCCCCTGACCCCGAAGGCCGCCCGCTACCTCGAGAAGCGTCCCTACGCTCCCGGCGAGCACGGCCGCTCGAAGCGCAAGGCCGACTCCGACTACGCGGTCCGCCTGCGTGAGAAGCAGCGTCTGCGCGCCCAGTACGGCATCCGCGAGAAGCAGCTCCGCATCGCCTTCCAGGAGGCGCGCCGCACCCAGGGCCTGACCGGTGAGAACCTGGTCGAGCTCCTCGAGATGCGCCTCGACGCCCTCGTCCTGCGCTCGGGCTTCGCCCGTACCACCGCGCAGGCCCGCCAGTTCGTCACCCACCGCCACATCATGGTGGACGGCAAGACGGTCGACCGCCCCTCCTTCCGCGTGAAGCCGGGCCAGGTCATCCACGTCAAGACCCGCTCCGAGGGCACCGAGCCCTTCCAGGTCGCCGCCGCCGGTGGACACGTCGACGTCCTCCCCAAGACCCCGGGCTACCTCGAGGTCGAGATCGACAAGCTGCAGGCGACGCTCCTGCGCCGCCCGAAGCGCGCCGAGGTCCCCGTGACCTGCGAAGTGCAGCTCGTCGTCGAGTACTACGCGGCCCGCTGAGTCCAGCCCCGCAGAGAAAGGCCCCGGTGTCCGCACCGGGGCCTTTCCCGTTCCCGGGGTCGCGATCCGGAGTGCCCGCCGCGCTCCGAGAGTCCCGCGCTGCGCCCGATCCGGCCGTCGCGCCCGAGCCGAGCGCCCGTCCCCGCGTCCGACCCTCTCGCGGCCCGTCGGTAGGCTGGAGTGCCGCGCTGGGCGGCATCGAACGGAGGTCACCGTGACCGGTGGAGACATCGCAGGGCTCATCGCCGCGGGGGTGTTCGCGATCCTGGTGGCGATCACCGCCGTCCCGCTCTGGAAGCTCGGACGCGTCTTCGACAGCACGAGCGAGGCCATCAAGCAGGCCAGCGACGGACTGACGCCGATCCTCGACGAGTCGGCCTCCACCCTCCGCGAGGCCAACCACCAGCTCGCGCGGGTGGACACGATCACCAAGGACGTCGCCGAGGTCACCGGCAACGTCAACGCGCTCGTCGCCCTCACGGCCGCGACCGTCGGCGGTCCGCTCATCAAGCTCGCCGGCTTCACCGCCGGAGTCCGCGCCGTGCTCGTCGCCGGACGGACGGCCGACAAGGCCGGAGCCGCGGTCGGCCGCTCCGCCGCGAAGCGCACGAAGCGCCCGCGCTCGAAGTAGCGCCGCGCCCGCGCCCTAGAATCGAACGGGTCGTCGCGCCGTCGCGCCCGCCCCGCCGCTGTGGAAGGACACCCCGTGAAGAACATCCTCCTGATCGTCATCGGGATCGGCCTCGGATTCGCGGTCGCCCACCAGGTCTCGCGCACCGAGGCGGGCGCCCGGCTCTTCGCCGACATCAACCGCACCGCGAAGGAGCTCGGCGAGGCCGTCTCCGAGGGCTACCACCAGCGCGAGGCCGAACTGAAGGCCGCCATCGGCGAGGGCTGACGCCCCGCCGCCCGACATCCGCGTCGTCACCGACCGAACCGTAACGGAACCCATGCAGACCGCAGACATCCGCAACCGCTGGCTCGACTTCTTCGGGAGCCGCGGCCACACCGTGGTCCCCTCCGCCTCCCTCGTGAGCGAGGACCCGAGCCTCCTCTTCACCGTCGCCGGCATGGTGCCGTTCGTGCCCTACCTCACCGGAGTGGTCCCCGCGCCCTACCCGCGTGCCACCAGCGTGCAGAAGTGCATCCGCACCAACGACATCGAGGAGGTCGGCAAGACGCCTCGTCACGGCACCTTCTTCCAGATGAACGGCAACTTCTCCTTCGGCGACTACTTCAAGGAGGGGGCGATCGGCTACGCCTGGGAGCTGCTCACCGGCGCCGAGAGCGACGGGGGACTGGGCTTCGACGAGAAGGACCTCTGGGTCACCGTCTACAAGGACGACGACGAGGCGATCGCGCTCTGGAAGACGATCGCGGGACTGCCGGACGAGCGCATCCAGCGCCTGGACAAGGACACCAACTACTGGTCGACCGGCCAGCCCGGCCCCGCGGGCCCCTGCTCCGAGATCTTCTTCGACCGTGGACCCGCCTACGGGATCGACGGGGGCCCGGCGACGGACGACGACCGCTACGTCGAGATCTGGAACCTCGTCTTCATGCAGTACCTCCGCGGCGAGGGCACGAGCAAGGTCGACTTCGACATCCTCGGCGAGCTGCCGCGCAAGAACATCGACACCGGCATGGGCCTCGAGCGCGTCGCCTTCCTCAAGCAGGGCGTCGAGAACATGTACGAGATCGACCAGGTCCGTCCGGTCCTCGATCGCGCCGCCGAGCTCTCGGGCCGCCGCTACGGAGCCGTCCACGAGGACGACGTCCGCATGCGCGTCATCGCCGACCACGTGCGCTCCTCGCTGATGCTGCTGTCGGACGGCGTGACGCCGTCCAACGAGGGGCGCGGCTACATCCTCCGCCGCCTGATGCGCCGCACGGTGCGCGCAATGCGCCTGCTCGGAGTGGACACCGCGACGTTCCCCGAGCTCTTCGCCGCCTCGCGCGACGCGATGGCGTCGGCCTACCCCGAGGTGTCCACGGAGTTCGAGCGCCTCTCGACCAGCGCCTACGGCGAGGAGGAGGCGTTCCTGCGCACCCTCGCGGCCGGCACCGAGATCCTCGACCTCGCGGTCCTGAAGACGAAGAAGGCCGAGTCGCCGACGCTGCCGGGCGACACCGCGTTCCTCCTGCACGACACCTTCGGGTTCCCGATCGACCTCACCCTCGAGATCGCCGAGGAGTCGGGTCTGACGGTCGACCGCGAGGCGTTCGACTCCCTCATGACCGCGCAGCGCACGCGTGCGAAGGCCGACGCGAAATCGAAGAAGTCGGCGCTGGCCGATCTCTCGGTCTACGCCGACTTCCGCGCCCACGGCGAGACGCTGTTCACCGGCTACGACGTGCTCGACACCGAGACGCGCATCCTCGGCCTCATCGTCGGCGGGCACTCCGTCACGAAGGCGGTCGCGGGCGACATCGCCGAGGTGATCCTCGAGGCGACCAGCCTCTATGCGGAGTCGGGCGGCCAGGAGGCCGACGCCGGCCGCATCGTCGGCTCCGGCTTCGATCTCGAGGTCCTCGACGTGCAGAAGCCCGTCAAGGGTCTCATCAGCCACAAGGTCCAGGTCGCCAGCGGCGAGGTCGGAGTGGGCGACGCCGCCACCTCCGTCGTCGACCGCGACTGGCGCCGGGGCGCCACGCAGGCGCACTCGGGCACCCATCTCATCCACGCCGCGCTGCGCCAGGTGCTCGGCCCGCAGGCGCACCAGTCCGGCTCCTACAACAAGGCGGGCTACCTGCGCCTGGACTTCTCGTGGAACCAGGCCCTCTCGCTCGAGACCCGCAGCGAGATCGAGGAGATCGCCAACACGGCGATCCGGGACAACCTCGAGGTGGTCACGCGCGAGCTCCCGATCGACGAGGCGAAGGCGCTCGGCGCGATGGCCCTCTTCGGCGAGAAGTACGGCGACGTCGTCCGCGTGGTCGACATCGGCGGGCCCTGGTCGCGCGAGCTCTGCGCGGGCACCCACGTCGGGCGCTCGTCGGAGGTCGGCGTGATCAGCCTGGTCAGCGAGTCCTCGGTCGGATCGACCAACCGCCGCGTCGAGTCGCTCGTGGGCCGCGAGGCCTTCCAGGAGCTCGCCGCCGAGCGCGCCCTCGTCAGCACGATCTCGTCCTCGCTGAAGACCCCGCGCGAGCAGCTGCCCGAGCGGATCGGCGAGCTCGTCGCGAGCCTCAAGGCCGCCGAGAAGCGGATCGCCGCGTTCGAGGCTAAGGCCCTCGCCGACCGGGTGCCCGCCCTCGCCGCGACCCGTCGCACGGTGGGCGGCACGACCGTCGTCGCCGAGAGCATCGGCACCGCGGGATCGACCGACGAGCTGCGCTCCCTCGTGACCTCCGTCCGTGAGCGGCTCGGCCAGGAGCCGGCCGTCGTCGCGCTGGCCGCCGACGTCTCGGGCAAGCCCGCGGTGATCGTCGCCACCAACCAGGCCGCCCGCGACCAGGGCCGCCGCGCGGGTGCGCTCGCCAGGCGCGCCGCCGGGATCCTCGGGGGCGGCGGAGGCGGCAAGGACGACCTCGCCCAGGGCGGCGGCTCCGACGTCTCCGCCATCGGCGCGGCGCTCGAGGCCGTGGTGCAGGAAGCGACCAGCTGAATGGGCCGGTTCGGCGTCCGGCTCGGCATCGATGTGGGCCGCGCCCGCATCGGGGTCGCCCGCTGCGACGCCGACGGCCTGCTCGCGGTGCCCGTCGAGACGGTCGCGCGGGCGGGCACTGACGGCGGATCCTCGGACGTCTCCCGGATCGCGCACCTCGCCGCCGAGTACGATGCCCAGGCGATCATCGTCGGACTGCCGTTGTCGCTGTCGGGGGCCGAGACGGCCTCGACGGAGGACGCGCGCGGATTCGCTCGACTGCTCGCCGAGGCGGTGCCCACCGCTCCGGTGCGGCTCGTCGACGAGCGGCTGTCGACGGTCACCGCTCAGAGCGCCCTGCACCGCTCCGGACGCACCACCCGCGGCTCCCGAGCCGTGATCGACCAGGTCGCCGCCGTGGTGATCCTGCAGCACGCCATCGATTCCGAGCGCTCGGCCGGCACTCCGGCCGGAGTCCTGCTCGAACCGAACGAAGGACCTCCCCGTGACCGACGTCCCCCCGAGCCGCCGCGACGCCCGCGCCGCCGAGCAGGCGCAGCCGACTCCGCCCGACCCGACTCCGGAGCAGCAGCCCGCGCCGACTGAGGCGCACGATCCGCTGGGCCGCCTCTTCACCGGGCCCGACGTGCCCGAGCCCCGCGGCCGCGACGACGCGGCCGCGTTCGACCCGGACGCGCGCCCGAAGCGGCGCCGCGCGGCTCCCGCGACGGGCGGCGCGAAGAAGCGCCGCAGCCGCCGCGGGCTCATCGGCGGGCTTCTGGCCTTCGGCGTCTTCGCCGCGCTCGTCGCCATCGCCGTGACGATCTTCCTCGAGCCCGTGCGCGGCCTGTTCGCCGAGCCCGAGCCGACCGACTTCACCGGCACCGGCTCGAGCGAGGTGCTGTTCACGATCCACCAGGGCGACGGCGGCAGCGACATCGCCAACAACCTCGTCTCGGACGGGGTCATCAAGTCGTACGACCCCTTCTACGACCTGCTCCTCGCCCAGAACCCGGAGCCCGTCTTCCAGCCCGGCGCGTACTCGCTCAAGGCCGAGATGAGCGCCAAGGCCGCACTGTCGGCGCTGCTCGACTCCGAGTCGACGCGCCTCGCGAACACCTTCGTCATCCCCGAGGGGACGGCGCTCAAGGAGGCGCTGCCTCTCATCGCGGACGGCACCGGGGTCGCGCTGACGGACCTCGAGGCGGCCGCCGCCGATTGGGGCTCGTTCGGGCTCCCGGCCGGGGCGACGAGCCTCGAGGGGTTCCTGTTCCCCGCGACGTACGACATCGACCCGTCGACGCCGGCGCACGACATCCTGAAGACGCTGGTCGACCGGATGTACCAGTCGCTCGACCAGGCCGGTGTGCCGGTGGACGACCGCTACCGCGTCGTGGTGTTCGCGTCCCTCGTGCAGCGCGAGGCCCGCGTCGCCGAGGACTTCCCGAAGGTCGCGCGCGTGTTCCAGAACCGCCTCGACCAGGGGTGGCGCCTGCAGTCGGACGCGACCGTGGCGTACGGCACCGGCGCGACCGACCGCGTCTCGACCACGGACGCCGAGCGGAACGACGCCGGCAACGTCTACAACACCTACCAGCGCGACGGCCTGCCGCCCGCGCCGATCTCGAACCCGGGCGACGTGGCGATCGACGCGGTCATGCACCCCGCGGACGGCACCTGGATGTACTTCGTCACGGTGAACCTCGAGACGGGCGAGACGGTCTACTCCACCACCGACGCCGAGCACAACGCGGCCGTCGACCAGTGGCAGGCCTGGATGCGGGACCACCCGGAGTACCAGTGACGGCCGCCGGGTACCGCCTCGCGGTCCTCGGCGCGCCGATCGCGCACTCGAAGTCGCCCGCGCTGCACGCGGCCGCCTACCGGGTGCTCGGACTCGACTGGAGCTACCGCGCCGTCGAGACGACGGAGGCGACCCTCTCCGACGTCGTGTCCGGTGAGCCCTGGCACGGCCTGTCGCTGACCATGCCGCTCAAGCACGCGGTGCGCCCGCTGCTGGCGGAGGAGGACGCGGTCGCCCGGGCCACCGGCGCGGTCAACACCGTGCTGGTCGACCGCTCCGGCCCGGCGCCCCGCCTCCGCGGGTTCAACACCGACGTCGCGGGCATCGTGCGCGCCCTCGCCGAGGCGGGCGTCGTCTCGGCGGAGCGCGTCCAGGTGCTCGGCGGGGGAGCGACCGCCGCCTCCGCCCTGGCCGCCGCCGCCGAGCTGGGCGCGGCGCGGGTCGACCTCGTCCTGCGGACGGCGTCGAGGGCCGTCGAGCTCGCTCCGCTCGCGGAGTCGCTCGGCGTCCTGATCTCGGTCCGCTCCTTCGCCGACTGGTCCACCGGAGCGCCGCTGGTGATCTCGACGCTCCCCGGCGGGGCGGCGGACGGCCTCGACGTGCCCGACGCGGCGGTCGCGGGCTCAACCCTGTTCGACGTGGCGTACTCCCCGTGGCCGAGCGCGCTCGCCCGGCGCTGGGAGCAGGGCGGCTCCCCGGTCGTCTCCGGGCTCGGGATGCTGCTCCACCAGGCACTCGTGCAGGTGCGGATCTTCGTCGGCGGCGACCCGGTCCTGCCTCTCGATCGCGAGGACGAGGTGCTCGCGGCGATGCGCCGAGCCGTCTCGGCGGGTCCGGCGCACTGACCTCGTGTGCCAGAATCGGAGGATGCTCCGTTGGCTCACGGCCGGGGAATCCCACGGTCCCGAACTCGTCGCCGTCCTCGAAGGACTGCCGGCGGGCGTCCCCGTCTCCCTCGACGACATCCGCGCCGATCTGGCGCGCCGGAAGCTCGGCTACGGCCGCGGAGCCCGGATGAACTTCGAGCAGGACGAGCTGACGATCTCCTCCGGCGTCCGGCACGGAGCGACGATGGGCAGCCCCATCGCCCTGCGCATCGGCAACACGGAGTGGCCGCGCTGGGTCGACGTCATGTCGGCGGAGCCCCGCGACCCCGAGAGCCTGCCCAAGGGCCGCGGCGCCGCGCTCACCCGGCCCCGCCCGGGCCACGCCGACCTCGTCGGGATGCAGAAGTACGGCTTCCCCGAGTCCCGCAACGTGCTCGAGCGCGCCTCCGCCCGCGAGACCGCGGCCCGCGTCGCCCTCGGCGCCGTCGCCCGCCGCTTCCTCGGCGAGCTCGGCGTCTCGCTCGTCAGCCACACCCTCGCCATCGGGCCGGTCCGCGTGCCCGAGGGCTCGCCGCTGCCCGGCCCGGCCGACGTCGCCGCCCTGGACGCGGATCCGCTGCGCTGCCACGACGCCGCGACCAGCGCCCTCATGGTCGCCGAGGTGGACCGCGCCCACGACGACGGCGACACCCTCGGCGGCGTGGTCGAGGTCCTCGCGTACGATCTTCCGCCCGGACTCGGGTCCTACGTGCACTGGGACCGTCGTCTCGACTCCCAGCTCGCGGCGGCCCTGATGGGGATCCAGGCGATCAAGGGCGTCGAGGTCGGCGACGGCTTCCTCACCACCACCCGCCGCGGCTCGGAGGCGCACGACGAGCTCTTCCAGTCCGCCGCCGGCATCTCCCGGTCCAGCGACCGGGCCGGCGGCACCGAGGGCGGGATGAGCACGGGGACCGTGCTGCGGGTCCGCGCCGGCATGAAGCCGATCGCGACCGTGCCGCACGCGCTGCGCACCGTCGACGTCGCCACCGGCGAGGCGGCCGGCGCTCACCACCAGCGCTCCGACGTCTGCGCGGTGCCGGCGTCCGGTGTCGTCGCGGAGGCGATGGTCGCCCTGGTGCTCGCGAACGCCGTGCTCGAGAAGTTCGGCGGCGACAGCGTCACCGAGACCCGCCGCAACCTGCAGGGCTACCTCGCCTCCATCCCCGACGAGCTCCGCACGGCCGCCGCGAGCGACCCGGGTCTCGGGCTCGCCTGATGGCCGCGTCCTCGGCGGCCCGCTGATGGCGGGTCACGATACCGGCGCGGCCCGCGCCCGCCTCGTCCTGATCGGCCCGATGGGCGCCGGCAAGACGACGATCGGCAAGCGGGTCGCGAAGGCGCTGAGCGCCGGGTTCGTCGACTCCGACGCGGAGTTCGTGCGCACCCACGGCCCGATCGCCCCCTACTTCGACGCCCACGGCGAGCCGGCCTTCCGCCGGGAGGAGCGCCGTGTCGTCGAGCGCGCCGTCCGTCGCGACGTGGTGCTGAGCCTCGGCGGGGGAGCGGTGCTCGATCCCGCGACGCGCGCCGACCTCGCGGACGTGCCCGTCGTGCTCCTCACCACCACGGCCGAGGCCGTCCGCGACCGGCTCGGCTCCGGCTCCCGCCCGCTGGTGCGCGGCGGGGTCGGCGACTGGGTCCGCATCTTCGACGAGCGGCGCCCGGTCTACGAGTCCCTCGCGGACACCGTGGTCGACACCTCCCGGCGGCCGATCACCCTGATCGCCGCCGAGATCGCGGAGTGGGTGCGCGCGCAGCGCCCCTCCGCCACCCCTGCACCATCGGACCCGGCGGCCACGAGCCGCCCGAGCGGAAGACAGTCATGAACGACGGCACCACCGCCATCCCCGTCGCCGGAGAGAACGGCTACGACATCCACGTCGGGCGCGGACTCCTCGACGGCCTCGCCGACGCGATCGGCCCCCGGGCCGCGAAGGTGCTCATCGTGCACCCGCCGACCCTCGCGGTCCTCGCCGCCGAGATCCGCGAGAGCCTGCTCGAGCGCTACGAGGTGCTGCTCGCCGAGGTCCCGGACGCCGAGGCCGCGAAGCGCGTGGAGGTGGCGGCCTTCTGCTGGCAGGTGATGGGGCAGTCGGACTTCACCCGCACGGATGTGGTCGTCGGCTTCGGCGGCGGCGCGATCACCGACCTGGCCGGCTTCGTCGCCGCCACCTGGCTCCGCGGGGTCGACCTGGTGCAGGTGCCGACCACCGTGCTCGGGATGGTCGACGCGGCCGTCGGGGGGAAGACCGGCATCAACACGGCCGAGGGCAAGAACCTCGTCGGCGCCTTCCACGCGCCGCGGGCGGTCGTCGCCGACCTCGACGTGCTGACCAGCCTCCCGCGCAACGAGATCCTGGCCGGCTTCGGCGAGATCGTGAAGTACGGGATGATCGCCGAGCCGCGCATCCTCGACATCATCGAGTCCGACATTGACCTGGCCACGGACCCGACGTCGGAGGAGTTCCGCAGCCTGGTCGAACTGTCGATCGGGATCAAGGCGCGGGTCGTCGGCGAGGACTTCACCGAGAAGGGCCTGCGCGAGATCCTGAACTACGGGCACACCCTCGGGCACGCGGTCGAGCACGCCGAGCGCTACCAGTGGCGCCACGGCGCGGCCGTCTCCGTCGGGATGATGTTCGCGGCCGAGCTCTCGCGCCTGACCGGATCGCTCAGCGACGCGGTCGTGGACCGCCAGCGCCGGGTCCTCGAGTCGCTGACCCTGCCGACGAGCTACCCGCTCGGACGGTGGGAGACGCTCCTCGCCGCGATGCAGCGCGACAAGAAGACCCGCGCGGGGATGCTCCGCTTCGTGGTCCTCGACGACATCGCCCGCCCGAGCATCCTGCAGGGGCCGGAGACGTCGCTGCTGTTCGCGGCGTACCAGGAGATCGGATCGTAGGTCCGACTCGGCTGAGCCCGGGCGGCGCCGTTGGGGCGATTCGCACGCGGCGTCCAGACTCCTCTGCCGACGGGGCCGCGTCGACTACACTCGACGGGTCAGCCGGACCGGCCGATATCGCCGCGCCCGCGTACCGGGCTCGCCGGCGCAGACTTCCACCGAAACGGATCCCCCTTCGCATGGCCTCTACCACCGACATCAAGAACGGCACCGTCCTCAGCATCGACGGCCAGCTCTGGAACGTCATCGACTTCCAGCACGTCAAGCCGGGCAAGGGCGGCGCCTTCGTCCGCACCAAGATGAAGAACGTCCTCACGGGCAAGGTCGTCGACAAGACCTTCAACGCGGGCGCCAAGATCGACACGGCCAACGTCGACCGCCGCGACTTCCAGTACCTCTACCGCGACGGCGCGGACTTCGTGTTCATGGACACCAGCGACTACGACCAGATCACCGTCCCCGAGGCGGTCGTCGGCGACGCGGCGAACTTCATGCTCGAGAACCAGAACGTGACCCTCGCCCTGCACGACGGCGACCCGCTCTACATCGACCTCCCCGCCTCGGTCGTCCTCGAGATCACGTACACGGAGCCGGGCCTCCAGGGCGACCGCTCAACCGGCGGCACCAAGCCCGCGACGGTCGAGACCGGCTACCAGATCCAGGTCCCGCTCTTCCTCGAGCAGGGCACGAAGGTCAAGGTCGACACCCGCACGGGCGACTACCTCGGCCGCGTCAGCTGAGCCGGGCCTCCCGTGAGTGCTCGCACGAAGGCGCGCAAGCGCGCCCTCGACATCCTCTACAACGCCGACGTCCGGCAGATCAGCTTCGCCCAGTCGCTGCGCGCCGAGGCCGAGCGAGCGGCGAACGAGCCGGCCCGTGAGGCCTCGTGGCTCTACGCCCGCGAGATCGTCGACGGGGTCATCGACCACGCTGACGAGATCGACGAGCTGATCGCCCGGCTCGCCCAGGGCTGGACACTCTCGCGCATGCCGCTGGTCGACCGCGCGATCCTCCGGATCGGGGTGTGGGAGATCCTGCACAACGACGCGGTGCCCGACGGCGTCGCCATCTCGGAGGCCGTCGAGGCCGCCACGTCGCTGTCGACCGACGACTCGGCGGGCTTCATCAACGGGCTCCTCGCCTCCGTCGCGGAGTCCCGCACGACGGCCTGACCCGCCCCGGAGACCTGCTCGGCCCGCCGGATCCCCGTGATCGGGCGGGCCGAGGTCGTTCCCGGGCTGCCCGTCCGGCGGGCCGCGCGACGGCCCCTATACTCGACACGGCTTTTCCTTTAACAGCCGTCCTGTGAGGCGGGGAAGGAGGTCGGTGTGGCGGCACGAATCGTGCTCAACGGCGCTGACATCACGCGAGCGCTCACGCGCATCGCCCACGAGATCCTCGAGTCAAACCGCGGCCCCGAGTCGCTGGTCGTCCTCGGCATCCCGACGCGCGGCGTCGCCCTCGCGAGGCGCATCGCCGAGACGATCGCGCGGATCGAGCCGGACGGTCCCCCCGTCTTCGCCGGCTCCCTCGACGTGACCATGTACCGCGACGACCTCTCCCGGCACCCGGTCCGCACCCCCGCGCGCACCGCCGTCCCCGCGAGCATCGACGGCCGGACCGTGGTCCTCGTCGACGACGTCCTCTTCTCGGGCCGCACCATCCGCGCCGCCCTGGACGCCCTCAGCGACATCGGCCGTCCGCGAGCCGTGCGGCTGGCCGCGCTGGTCGACCGCGGGCACCGCGAGCTCCCGATCCGGGCGGACTTCGTCGGCAAGAACCTGCCGAGCAGCCTGAGCGAGCGGATCAACGTCCGGCTCGTCGAGACGGACGGTGAGGACCTGGTCGCGATCGAGTCGCAGGCCACCGGCGAGGAGACGGCTCCGTGAAGCACCTGCTCTCGACCCGGGACCTCGACCGCGCGAGCGCGATCGCACTCCTCGACATCGCCGAGGACATGGCGGACGTGCAGAACCGCGAGGTCAAGAAGCTGCCGACCCTGCGCGGGAAGACCGTGGTCAATCTCTTCTTCGAGGACTCCACCCGCACGCGGATCTCGTTCGAGGCGGCGGCGAAGCGGCTCTCGGCCGACGTCATCAACTTCAGCGCGAAGGGCTCCAGCGTCTCCAAGGGCGAGAGCCTGAAGGACACCGCGCAGACGCTCGCCGCGATGGGCGCCGACGGAGTGGTCATCCGCCACAGCGCCTCCGGAGCCCCTGCGGTTCTGGCGGCGAGCGGCTGGATCGACGCCTCGATCCTCAACGCCGGCGACGGGACCCACGAGCACCCGACCCAGGCGCTCCTGGACGCGTTCACCATCCGACGGCGCCTGCACGGCGCCTCCGCGTCCCGCGGCAAGAGCCTCGACGGCGTCGCGGTCACGATCGTGGGCGACGTCCTGCACTCGCGGGTGGCGCGCTCGAACGTCTGGCTGCTGACGGCGCTGGGCGCCGAGGTGACCCTGGTCGCACCGCCGACCCTCGTGCCGGTCGACACGCGCGACTGGCCCGCGACCATCCGCTTCGATCTGGACGAGGCGATCGACACCGGGCTCCCCGACGTCGTGATGCTCCTGCGCATCCAGCTCGAGCGGATGTCGAGCGGGTTCTTCCCCAACGGCCGGGAGTACGCGCGGATCTGGGGCCTCGACGACGAGCGGCTCGCCCGGCTGGGTCCCGATACCATCGTCATGCACCCCGGACCCATGAACAGGGGCGTCGAGATCTCCTCGGCGGCCGCCGATTCGAGCCGCTCCACGGTGCTCGAACAGGTCACGAACGGAGTGTCCGTCCGGATGGCCGCGCTCTACCTGCTGCTGTCCGGCGAACGGGAGGTCCACTGATGAGCACTGCCCAGCCGCTTCAGAGCACGGCGCCGGAGCGGATCCTGATCTCGGGAGCGACGCTCGCCGACGAGTCGACCGCCGACCTGCTGATCGACGGGGGCGTGATCGTCGAGATCGGCGCCGACCTCGACTCGCGCGGGGCCCGCGTGATCGACGCCGACGGCCTGCTGGCGCTGCCCGGCCTGGTCGACCTGCACACCCACCTGCGCGAGCCGGGGTTCGAGCAGAGCGAGACGATCCTCACCGGCACGCGAGCTGCGGCCGCCGGAGGCTTCACCGCCGTCTTCGCGATGGCGAACACCTCGCCGGTGCAGGACACCGCGGGCGTGGTCGAGCAGGTGCAGAGCCTGGGCGAGGACGCCGGCTACGCGACGGTCCGCCCGATCGGCGCGGTGACCGTGGGTCTGGCGGGGGAGTCGCTCGCCGAGCTCGGCGCGATGGCCCGCAGCCGCGCGGCCGTGCGGGTCTTCTCGGACGACGGGAAGTGCGTCTCGGACGCGCTGCTGATGCGCCGCGCTCTCGAGTACGTCAAGGCGTTCGACGGAGTCGTCGCCCAGCACGCGCAGGAGCCGCGGCTCACCGTGGGCGCGCAGATGAACGAGGGCGCCGTCTCCAGCGCCCTCGGCCTGCAGGGCTGGCCCGCCGTGGCCGAGGAGGCGATCATCGCCCGCGACGTGCTCCTCGCCGAGCACGTGGGCTCCCGCCTGCACGTCTGCCACGTCTCGACCGCGGGCTCGGTCGACGTCATCCGCTGGGCGAAGGCCCGGGGGATCGACGTGACCGCCGAGGTCACCCCCCACCACCTGCTCCTCACCGAGCAGGCCGTCGCCGGCCAGGACGGGCCGAGCTACGACGCCCGCTTCAAGGTGAACCCGCCGCTGCGCCGCGACGAGGACGTGCTCGCCCTCCGCGAGGCCCTCGCCGACGGCACCATCGACATCGTCGCCACCGACCACGCGCCGCACCCGGTCGAGGCGAAGGACTGCGAGTGGGACGCCGCGGCGTTCGGCATGGTCGGCCTCGAGAGCGCGCTGAGCGTGGTGCACGCCGCCGTCGTCGAGGACGGGCGGATGAGCTGGTCCGACGTCGCGCGCGTGCTCTCCTCCGCCCCCGCCCGCATCGGCCGGCTCGACGGCTACGACCGCGGCCTCGCCGTCGGGGCCGCCGCGAACGTCGTGCTCTACGACCCGGAGGCGCGACGCCGCTTCTCCGTCGAGGACCTGCGCGGCCGCAGCGGCAACTCCCCGTACCTCGGTCGCGAGCTGCCGGGCCGCGTCGTCGCCACCCTCCACCGGGGCTTCCCGACCGTGCTGGACGGCGAGCTCGTCGACGCGGCGGTCGTCGCCGCCTCCGCGAAGGCCTCCCGTGGATAGGGCCGCGATCACGATCGTCATCGCCGCGGTCGTCGTCCTCGTCTTCGTCGGCATGCTGCTCTCCTGGCGCGCGCGGCGCCGCCGCTCGGCCGCCCTCGCGCCGGAGCCCGTGCCCGCGTCCTCGCTGGGCGCCGAGGTCGAGCGCGTCGACCTCCCGTACGTGGCCACGACCCGCTTCGAGCAGCCGCTCGAGCGCGTCGTGCTGCCGGGGCTCGGCTTCCGCGGCAACGCTGTGCTGCGCCTCCACGAGCGCGGCGTCGTGATCGCCCCCGTCGGCGAGCGCGAGACGGTGATCCCGGCCTCCCTCCTGCGCGGAGCGGGCCAGGGCAGCTACGTGATCGACCGCGTCGTCGAGGAGGGCGGCCTGCTCGTGATCTCCTGGTCGCCCCGCGGCGACGAGACCGTCGACAGCTACCTCCGCGTGGCCGAGCCCGCCCTCCGGGCGCACCTGGTCGCCGAGCTGCAGCGCCTCGCCGGCCCCCGTTCCTCCCCCCCCCACCCCGGCCCCGCCCACGGCGGCCCCGAC
>NZ_PSVZ01000020.1:0-67163 GCF_002932315.1 Rathayibacter sp. AY1C9 | reverse complement strand
CGCGGGCGGGATCTGGCTGAGCACGATGCCCTCGTTGTACTCGGGCCGGTACTGCCGCACCAGGACGGGGTAGGACGCCCAGGCCTCCCGGTAGGTGCCGACCGCGTAGGGGACGTCGGCGCCGCGCGAGAACCGCCGCCTCTGCCACCACCGCCCGATCGCCTCCGCCACCCTCCGCACGCTACGCGCGACCACCGACGCGGAAGCGGCGCCCGCGTGCGCAGGCGGGATCTCGAGACGCCCTCCGGGCTGCTCCATCAGCATGCGCGGCGGAAGGGACTATCCGCCCGCGCGGCGTGCTCCCGGTCGACTGGGAGCGGCGGAGCCGTCCCTCGCCTAGTGTGCGGAGTCCTGCTCGTCGATGTCCGCGATCTCGGCCTCGTCCGGCTTGAAGGTCAGCGAGAACATGGCGATCGCGACGAGCACGACGATGAAGGCGACGCCGAACGAGATGAGCGCGACGACCGGCTCGCGGGTCGAGAGCATGACGACCAGGCCGACGAAGGCCGCCATCACCGCGGAGAAGCCGATGAGCTCGAGCGGGCGCAGGCGGTCCTTGCGGGTCGGCTGGAACGTGCGGGGCGTGAACTCGCCGGGGTCGCGCGCCGGGGCGGAGTCGGCCGCCGAGGCGCGGTCGGCGGGAGAGGCGGGGTCGGCCGCCGAGGCGCGGTCTGCGGGAGAGGCGGGGTCGGGCTGCTGGCCTTCGGCGGTCATCGGTCTCCTCCGGAGGTCGGTGTCGTGGGGGCGACGGGATCGTGTCCGGTGGCTGCGTCGGCGCCGGCGGCCCATTTGAGCGAGAACGCCGCGATGGCGAGGAAGACGGCGACCATCACGGCGTAGGCGCCGAGGAGGCCGACGGTGACGACGGGGTGGGGCGGGAGGAGTCCGAAGGCGGCGCCGAGGAGCATCGTGCCGACGCCGACGATCACGGAGTCGCGGGCGGCGAGGCCCTGACCGCGGCGGCCGCTCGAGAACTCGAGGAAGCCGGAGAGCAGCGCCCAGCCGGCGACGAGGGCGACGAAGGAGAGCAGGTTGGCGACCGGGAGCGCGACGAGCGCCGCGACTCCGGCGACCAGGGTGAGCACCGCGGAGCCGAGGGCGAGCGGGCGGGCCCGGCCGCTCCAGCTGCGGAGCCCGAGGGCGAGCGAGACGGCGCCGGTCGCGATCGCGAAGCCGCCGAAGACGGCGAGGCCGAAGGCGGGCCCGTGGTCGGGCGAGAAGGTGACGACGCAGCCGGCGACCGCCGCGATCACGGCGCGCGCGAGGGGCAGGGTCCACAGGCGGCGGTCGGGGTCGGCGGCGATGGCCACGGTCGAGCCTCTCTGGGATGGAGGGAGAAGGCGTCCGGGAGCGGACGGCTGGGCGCGCGACGGCACGGCGACGCGGACTCCAGCGATTTTACGCTCCCGCGGCTCCGCCCAGGCCCGGAGCGGGGCCCGGGGCGCGATCCGGGGCGAAGTCGCAGGCGGCTCAGCCGAGCCAGACCTCCTCGACCCGCGGGAACACGGCGTCGGCGGAGAAGCGCTCGCGGAAGCGCGCCCCGGCCTTCTCGACGACCTCGGCCCGGGCGTCCTCGTCGGTGATGAGCTCGGTCAGCGCGGCGGCGAGGCCCTCGACGTCTCCGGGCGCGACCACGCGGCCGCAGCCGTCGCCGAGGACCTCGGGGATGCCGCCGACCGCGGTCGAGACGACGGCCGCGTCGCGGGCGAGGGCCTCGAGGATGAAGATCGGCATCGCCTCGTCGCGCGAGGGCAGGACGGCGATGGACGCCTCGTCGAGCAGGGCGAGCAGGCGGGCGTTCTCGAGCGAGCCGAGGAACTCGATCCCCGGGACGCCGCGGTCGACGACCTCCGGCTCGCGGATCGGACCGGCGACAAGCAGGCGCCAGCCCTCCTTGCCCTCGACCTGCGCCCACGCCTTCTGCAGCACGTCGACGCCCTTGCGGTGGCTGACGACGCCGCCGAAGACGACGGTGCGGGTCTTCTCGCGCGGGGTGCCCTGCTCGAGCGCGTTGGGCACGAGGTGCACGCGCTCGGCGGGGACGTAGCGGCGGCAGATCGCCGAGGTCTCCTCCGAGAGCGAGATGATCTCGTCCGCGCTGCGCAGCACGTCCTTCACCAGGCGCGGGTGCGCGGCGGTGAAGGCGGCGAACTCGCTGCCGTGCAGGTGGGCGACCGTGCGCAGTCCGAGACGGTGCGCGAGGCGGAGGAGGGACCCCTCGCGGAGGAACGAGCCGCGCTCCGAGAGGTGGACGACGATCACGGCGCCGGGCTCCCGGCGCGCGATCGCGACGATGCGGGCGGCGGCGCCGGCGGCCAGGCGGGCCGCGGCGACGTGCTCGCCCGGAGCGGTCCGGGAGGAGATCACCCGGACGTCCGAGCGCTCGAACGGCCAGCGGAGGTACCCGTTGACGACCTGCGTCATGCCTCCGGGGACCTCTCCGCTGCGGCCGACGTGGTACACCCGCGTCTTCGGGCCGGCAGGGGCTGCCGCGGCGGCCGGGCGGCTGCGGGGCGGCACGGCGAGCAGCGCCTGGATGTCGTCGCGGACGCCGCGGAGGCGTCCGCGGGCGACGAGCAGCTTCTCGAGCAGCTCGCTCCGGCGGGCGACCACGGCGGAGAAGGTCTCGACGCCGGCGGCCGGGGTCGTCCGGGACATGTCGACCGTGACGTCGTGGATCCCGATGGTCTCGAAGTGGCGCGAGGCCTTCGTCGATCCGTCCATCTGCAGGCTCACCGGGGCGGCGCCCTCGGTGAACGCCATGATGATCACGTGCAGCCGGTCGCTCATCGCGACGCGGGCCGTGCGGTAGAGCTCGCGCAGCAGGATCTCGTGCTCGTCGTGGGTGTGCGCCGGATCCCAGTCGAGGATGTCCGCGTCGAGGTCGGCGGCGAGACGGCGGGAGCGCTCGGCGTCGACGGCGACCTGCGTGACCACGACGATGTCGAGGTCCTCGCGCTCGGCGAAGCCCTTGATCGCGGCCAGCCACTCCTGCTCGGGGTAGGGGCGGGCGTCCACCTCGTGGTCCTCGCGGAGGGAGAGGACCAGAACGCGCCGCTCCTCGTCGGGCTGCGCGGCGAACGCGGTCAGCTCCGCGTCGCTCGAGCCCTCGCCGTAGCCGAGGTCGGGCATGGCGGCGCCGACGCGCATGTAGCCGGCCGTCTTGTCGTCGCGCCAGCGGGTGTAGCTCGAGAGCGCCATCGAGGGCCACATGATCGCGCGGGGCAGCGGGGCGAAGTTGCGGGTGCCCACGCCGGCGCGGATCACGCGGCCGCCGCCGAGGCGCACGAGGGCGATGCCCGGGAGCATCACGAGGTGCTCCTTCATCCCGATCAGGGTCAGCTGGATCTCCCCCGGCTTGAACACCGAGTTCGCCCGGCCGGCGAGGGCCTCGCGGGCGAGCGCCGCGTACCAGCGCAGGAGCGAGCGGTACACCGTGTCGTCCGGGCCCAGGCGCAGGCCGTCGTCGTAGCCCCACGGCGAGTGGCCCACGTAGACGTGGAGCGGACCCGACTCGCGGAGCCAGTCGAGGAGCTGGCGACGCAGGATGATGTCGCCGATGTTCTCGTACTGGCCGCGGCCGACGGCGAAGATCGATCGGGCAGGTGTCACGGGCGGGCCTTTCGGAGGGGTTCGCGTGGGGGTGACCGGTGCGGAGCGGGGAGCGTCGCGGGTCTCCCCGGTCGATCCTCCTGCCGCGCTGCCGTCGTGGGCCGGGCCGGCCGGGCTCCGCAGGAGCGGGCTCGGGGCCGATGGCGCCCCGGGCAGACTAGCGCAGGCGGGCTCGGCGGCTCGAGGAGGAGTGCTCGCGTCAACAGCCGTTGGTGACCAGGAAGGCCTTGAGGAACGCGCCGGTCTGGTAGACGTACTGGTTCACCAGGTAGTCCAGGCCCATCGGCTCGCCCGAGGGCACCATCGAGAGCTCGCCGGAGTAGCAGCGCTCGATGATCATCTCGGCGCGCACGAGGTGGGAGGCGTTGGTGATCACGATGACGTGGTCCCAGCCGTACTGCTCGGCCATGTCGCGCAGCTGCCGGGCCTCTCCCTGGGTCGTGAGCGGGTCGGCGGAGTAGCAGAGGACGTCGCCGCCGGGCTCGTTGCACTTCTTGTACTTCTTGGCCTCGTAGGGAGCGTTCATCTCGCCGGGGCCGACCGAGAGCACCATCGTGTCCGTCGCCCCGGAGGTGATGATCCGGCGGGCGAACTCGACTCGTGCCCTCGTGGAGGGGCCCAGCACGAAGACCGCGTCCGCCTGCTCAGGGATCGGGTCGATCGGGGGCGTGACGTAGAGCGGGATCCCGGCGCCGAAGAGGGCGAGCACTACGAGGGGGACGAGCAGGAGCCGTCCGATCACGGTGCGAGCGCGGACCCGGGGGCATCTCGGGCGCTCCCGGGACGGCGGGGTGGACGGGCGGTCGCCGGTCGCGGTCGTGGCCGTGTCCATCGCGTCCTCCCTCTCGTCGGGACCGCCGCTCGCCCGCGGCGGGTGATCCGCGACGCGGGTGCGACGGCGATCACCAGTGGAGAGCCCATCATCGCAGTGTTTCGGCGAGGGGTCGGCCCGGTGAACGCCCGGTCAATTCTCTCGCCCAGCGGCCCGGCCCGGGGCCGTGTCCAGAGTCGCCGGGTAGGGTCGCCGTTCCTCGACCGAGCAGCACTCCCCCTCGTCCATTCCGCGGACGGGCATTCCCGGAGTCCCCTCCCGATCCGGCATCCGCCCTCCGATCCGTCGTCGACAGCGCGTGTGACCGTTCGTATACACGCATGCGCGGCGGTCCGCCAGTCCTTCAGCGGAATCGCTGATATGAGCCCGACCACCACGCCCGAATGGGGTACTACAACCTGAATCCGTCTCATCCAGCCATCAGTCGCAAGGCCCGTCTATAGCGTCGGGAGGACCAGCACCACCCCCTTGAGCAGCCCCCTCGAACCGCCCCCGACGCCCCCTCGAAGACCCGGAGCCGATCGTGAATCCTCAGACCACGCCAGACCCGACCCGCCCTCGCCGACGACGCGCACGCCTCTCCCTCACCACCGCTCTGATCGCCGCTCTCGGCATCCTGGTCGCCCCCCTCACGGCGCCCGCCGCCTCCGCGGCCACTCTCGACCCGGGCGCCGGGCAGAGCACGCGGATCCAGGAGACGAACTCCTCGCTGACCTACAGCGGCTCGTGGCGCACGATGACGGGCGGCGACAGCGGCGGCGGGATCAAGTTCCTCAACAGCACCGGCTCCGTCTCGTTCAGCTTCCGCGGCACCGGCTTCAGCTGGGTCAGCCGCACCACCGCCTCCGCCGGCATCGCCACCGTCACGGTCGACGGCGCGAGCACCTCGGTCGACCGGTACACGAAGACCACGGCGTACCAGGTCCCGGTGTTCACGAAGAAGGACCTCGCCGACACCGTCCACACGGTCAAGATCGCCTGGAGCGGCACGGCCAACAGCTCCGCGAGCGACAAGAACCTGGTCATCGACGCGTTCGACATCACCCGCGCGACTCCCGCCACCGAGGAGCCGACCGACGAGACCGGCGGCGGCGAGGACGACGGCCCCGTGCTCGATCCTTCCGGAGCGACCAGCCTCCTCGTGCAGGAGACCGACCCCGCGCTGCAGTACACCGGCTCGTGGAGATCGATGGCGGGCGGCGACAGCGGCGGCGGGATGAAGTACCTGACCTCCGCCGGATCGGTGAAGTTCACCTTCGTCGGCACGTCGTGGCGCTGGATCAGCCGGAAGACCTCCTCCTCCGGCATCGCCGCGGTCTCGGTCGACGGCGGACCCGTCACCAAGGTCGACCGCTACAGCTCGACCGCGCAGTACCAGGTGCCGGTCTACGAGACGACCGACCTCGCCGAGGGCACGCACACCGTGACCATCTCCTACACGGGGACGAAGAACTCCAAGTCGACCGACAAGAACCTGATCATCGACGCGTTCGTCCTCGCCGAGGACGGCCTCGCGACCGACGCCGTGGAGCTCTCCCCCCTGACCGACGGCTACACCGTCGCCTGGGACGCGCCCTTCAGCTCGCGGGTCGTCTCGTACGACGTGCACCGCTCGAACGAGGACGGCTCCGGCGACACGGTCGTCGGCACCGTCGCCGACCCGGTGCGCCAGTACCGCGACGAGACCGCCGAGGCGGGACGCGCCTACACGTACACCGTCACGGCGACCGACGACGCCGGCCGCGACTCGCGGCTGAAGGAGTCGGCCACCACCTCGGCCGACATCCTCGCCTCCCGCGCCTCGCTGCTCGCGGCCTTCGACTGCCCCGCCGCCACCAAGACGGTGTCGACCTCGGCGCAGCTCGTCACGGCCCTGACCAACCCCTCCTCCGGCGACGTCATCCGCCTGGCCGACAGCGTCTACACCGGCAAGTTCGCCCTCCGCGGCACCGCCGCCCAGCCCGGGTCGATCTGGATCTGCGGCTCGCCCAACGCGGTCCTCACCTCCGGATCCACCTCGAGCGGCACCGCGCTCATCCTGAACACGGTGAGCGACGTGCACCTCGTGGGCTTCTCGGTCCGCAGCTCCTTCCAGGGCATCCAGGTGCTCGCCAGCAAGGGCGTCCAGATGGCCGGCCTGACGGTGAGCGAGATCGGCTACGAGGCGGTCCACTTCCGCAGCCAGACCACCGACTCCCTGATCGTCGGCAGCACCATCCGCCGCACCGGCCTCGTCTCCGCCAAGTACGGCGAGGGCGTCTACGTCGGCACCTCCGACCGCAACTGGTGCGAGTACAACAGCTGCAACCCTGACCGCACGGCCCGCATCGCGGTCGTGGACAACGCGATCAGCGACACCGGCGCCGAGCCGATCGAGGCCAAGGAGGGCACCCTCGACGGCGACATCATCGGGAACACGGTCCTCGGCGGATCGCGGCTCGCCTCGGACGTCGTCTCGCTGATCCTGGTCTCGGGCAACAGCTGGCTGGCCGCGGGCAACTCCGCCGCGGGCACCACCACCTACGGCTACCAGGTGATCACCCGCGCCGACGGCTCGGGCAACGACAACACCATCAGCGGCAACCTCGCGCTGAAGACCAGCGACGCGGTGGTCTACCTCCACCAGCCGTCCAACTGGTCCACCAGCGGCAACATGCTGAGCTGCTCCAACTCCGGGAAGGACCTGATCGGGAACGTGGCCTGCACGCCGTGACCTGACCCGCTCCCCGCGCGCAGAACCGCCGCCGTCGTCCCCTCGACGGCGGCGGTTCTGCGTGTGCCCGCCTCCCGCCGACCAGGCGCGGACGGCCGGGGTCGCGCCCGACTACCGCGGACTCGCGAGGGCGCGGGCGGGCGCTCGTGCGCCCGTGGGCCGCGGGAGGGGGCCGAGAGGACGGGGACGGGATCAGAGCCCGGCTGACGCGCCCGCGCCTCTCCAGCACGCAGAAGTGGGCGGAGTCGCGCGCGAGTACCGCGACTTCTGCGGGCTCGCGGGGTCAGCTGGCTCCCGGAGCCGGTGAGGCATTCGGTCCGGCTACGGCGGGCACTGGAGAGGCCGGAGGTCCGGAGGGGCCGGCCGGGCCCCGGAGAGCCCGCACGGGCCCGCCCCGGAGAGTCCGCGGCCCCAGCACGAGGACGCCGCCTCCTCTCGAGTCCGCGGAAGTCGGCGTGCTCGCGTGCAACTGCCGCGACTCGTGCGGACTCGCGGGGTGAGCGCGCTCGCGGGGGACGGAGAAGGGCCTGGTCCGGCCGCGGTGGGCGCCGGAGAGACTGGGAGGGCGGACGGACCGGCCAGGCCTCGCAGAGCCCGCACGGGCCCGCCCCGGACAAGCGGCGCAGTCCCCGGACGCGGAAGAGCGCACCGCGGCCGGGGCCGGGGTGCGCTCTTCCGCAGCGTGCGAGGACGCGATCAGACGATCGCGGGGGCCTTCTGCAGCTTGTGGCGGGCCAGGACGACCGCGCCGACCACGGGGGTGCCGGCGGTCTCGATCCAGTGCACGTCGGCGGCGGCCTGGGGCGAGTCGACCTTGCCCTCGATCAGGACGAGGACGGCTCCGTCGGCAACGCCGCGGAAGGTCGGCGACTGCTCGGTCGCGCCGAGGGTGCCGGTGACGATCAGGACGATGTCGTAGACCTTCTCGAGCTCCTCGACCAGCGCGCGGAGGGCGTCGGTCGGCATCGGCGTGCCGGCCTGGGCGCCGCCCGCGGGGAGCAGGTCGACGCGGTCGGTCGAGCGCTTGATGATCGCGTCGTCGAGCGAGGCGGCTCCGGCGAGCACCTCGCGCAGGCCCGGGCGTCCGCCCGAGGCGGAAGCGAGAGCCGAGCCCTCGGCGGTGCCGTCCACGATCACGACGGACGAGCCGAGCACGGCCAGCGCCTTGGCGAGCAGCACCGCGCTGGCGGTGTGCGGGGTCTTCTCGGACGCCGGGGCGATCGCGAAGGAGGAGTACGAGCGGGTGCGCGCGATGGCGGAGAGCTCGAACGCCACGGCCGAGTAGCGGGCAGGGATCTCGGTCGAGTTCAGCATCTCGTCGAGCTTGGTGGCCTTGACCGGGACGATGCCCAGCAGCGGCCGGTCGATCGCGGAGCGGACGTCGTCGCCGCTGCGGAGGCGGCGGTCGAGGGCGGTCATCACGATCGCCACTCCCACGCCGACCACGGCGCCGCCGAGGATGCCGAGCGCGAGCAGGACGAGGATGCCACCGGTGACCGGCAGCTCCGGCGGGAGCGCCTGGCTGAGCACCTGGAGCTGGATCTGCGGGACGGCGACGCCGTTCGTGGTGGTCGTCGGGTCGGCCCCCTTCACGGCCGCGTCGAGCTGGGCGGCGACCGCGTTGGCGATGACCGCGGCCTGCTCGGGCGAGGGGTCGGTGGCCGAGATCGTGATGACCACGGACTCCGGCTCGGCGAGGACGGTCACGCGCTTGGCGAAGTCCTCGATGGGCTCGTCGATGCCGAGGCCGTCGATGACGCCCTGCAGGACGGTGTCCGAGGTGCCGAGGGCGACGGAGGTGACCGTGGCCTGGGAGGCGGCGCTGTTGGCCGCGACCCGGTCCGCGGTCGAGAGGACTCCGGACGAGGAGACCGCGACGTACACGCGTGCGTCCGCCTTGTACTGCGGGAGGAGGACGGCGTTGAGTACCAGGGCCGCCACGGCGCCGAGCAGAGCGAAGGCGACGATGTAGACCCACCTCCGGCCGATGCCGGCGAACAGTCCGTTCAAGGTCATGGTGTGTGGTGTCCCTTTCGTCGACTGCACCGGAGTGCAGGGGGTCTGACTGTAGCGTCGTGATGTGTCGTCCGCGTTGCGCGGACCCGGCCGCGAGGTTTCGCGCGGGAGCGGTGGATCAGAGGTGGGCCTGCAGGAAGGCGAGGATCGCCTTCTTGTTGTTCGGGGTGTTGTTCTGGAGCCCGTGGTGGCCGGAGCCGTCCACGCCGACCTCGGACGCCACTCCGGCGTCCTGCAGGGCGACCTGCATCGCGTCGGCCTGCTCGACCGGGACGAGCTCGTCCTCGGAGGTCAGCCAGATCTGCGGGGCGTCCGTGGAGTCGACCGAGGTGATCGGCGACGCGGGGATGCTCTGCGGGCAGGTCGTCGAGTCGATCTCGTCGCAGTCCAGGTAGGAGAGGATCTGCTCCTTCGCCTCGGGCACCGGCGTGCCCAGCGACATCCCGGTCTCGGTCATGTCGGCGACCGCCGAGAAGGCGACGACCGTCTTGACCCGCGAGCCCTCGGTGAGGGAGCCCTCGCCGAGCGTGCCCATGGTCGCTCCGATGATCGCTCCGGCGGAGCTGCCCATCACGCCGATGCGGGCGGGGTCGAGGCCGAAGCGCGTGACCTGCGCGGGCTCGCGCAGCCACTCCACGGCGGCCTGCGCGTCCTCGATCTGGCCGGGGTACCGGCTGTCCTGGAGGAGGCGGTAGTCGACGGAGACCGAGACGAAGCCGCGCTCGGCGTAGTACTCGCAGAGCTCGGTCATCCCACCCTCGTCGCGGGCGCCGTCGACGAACCCTCCGCCGTGCAGCATCAGCAGCGCGGGGCGGTCGGTGCCGCCCGCGGTGGGGAGGCAGGCGTCGGCCTTCAGCGAGACGCCGTCGACCGAGCGGTACTCGATCGCCTTCTCCGTCGTGAAGCCGTCGGGCGTGCGGACGGGCTCGGGCTGCGAGGAGCAGCCGGCCAGCCCGAGGGCGACGGCCACGACGGCCGCCAGGACTCCGGCTCTGCGTGCTCGTGTCGTCTTCACTCGTGGGACTCCGCTCTCTTCTTCTCGTAACTGGGGGAGGTGCCGGGCTCATCGGCCGGGACCGCGACGGGATCGGAGACGACTCCGGGGCCGCGCGCAGGGACGGGCACGGGCTTGCGCCGCTTGCCGGGGCCGCCGAGGGCGGCCGGGGGGACGTAGATCCACTTGACCTTCGAGAGGTAGCGGGTCACGAAGAGCGAGAGGACGACCGCGAGCACCATCACGACCAGCAGCAGCGGCACCTCGAAGCCGCCGATCTCGGAGCGGTCCTCGGGGAGTATCACCCGCAGGATCGTGATGGCGATCACGATGAAGTAGAGGTGTAGCAGGTAGATGTGCAGGCTGCGCTCGCCGCAGATCGTGAAGAAGTTCAGGAATCGCACTCGGGAGAGGGCCCGCGACACGAGGATGCCCATCGCGACGGCGGCCATCTGGCCGGCGAGGGCGAGGAACGGCACCCAGCGGATCGGGAAGAGGAAGAGCACCGCGCTCAGCACGACGAAGACCGGAGTGACGTAGAGGAACGCGCGGCTCCCCTTCTGCTCGACGAAGTCGATGATCCTCTTCGAGTAGAGCGTGCCCACCAGGAAGAAGACGAACAGGGCGCCGATGCGGTTCCAGCCCACGTTGGTCGTGTTGAGGAGACCCGTGGTGAACATCGTCCCCATCACCGCGGCGAGGGCGACCTGCACGCGGTGGTCGACCTTGCGCAGGAGCCACGCGCCGAGCGTGAAGAGCACGAGGCCGTAGATGAACCAGTAGCTGCTGCTGGGCCAGAAGAACAGCAGGAGCAGGTTGAGCGGGTCGGTCGCGGGGAGCTCGCCGAGTCCGCCGTTCGCGAGCGGCACGACCAGGTAGAAGGCCATGCGGATCACGGACCAGACCACGTAGAGCCAGAGCAGCGGGTACAGCCTGCGGCGCCAGAGGTCGCCGAAGCTCCAGGTGCGGATGCGCGAGCCGAAGAGACCGGACACCAGGAAGAAGAGGGGCATCGGGAACAGCTCGAACACGACCTTGATGCGGCCGAGAGTGTTCTCGACCCCGATGTCACCGAGGTACAACGACGTGTGGTAGTACACGACCATCAGGATGGCGGCACCCTTAGCGAAATCCACCCATTCGCGTCGGGCCCCGCCCGCAGGCTTCAGCAGCTTCATTCTCTCCCCCTTGTGCCCGGTCGTACCGCTCGTGAATTCCATCCGAGGTGAACAAGGCTCAGAGAAGGACGCAGGCTCGGTCGCAGAATGCGACCGAGGATCAAGACTAAGGGTGTATCGTCCGCGCCGCACATTCGACGGAATAGTGACGAGGACTCGATTGCCGGGAAGCGCACTCCGGCCTCTCCGCTCACCATGGAGACGACGGTCACCGGCGTCCGTTCCCGGCGCTCATCGCCGCTCGGTAGAGCGCGGGCGCCGCGGCGGCGAGCCCGAAGAGGACGGAGCGCTTGAGGTCGCGCCGGCGCACGAGCGCGACCAGGTGCCGGAGTCCCGCCTCGTCGTGCGCGGCCCGCCAGAGCCGGTCCGCCTCCTCGGGGCTGTGCGCGCCCGAGGTGGCGTCCTTGAAGCGGGAGAGCAGGGAGAAGCGCGCGCGGTAGTAGGAGTAGTCCTGCGAGTCGAGGATGCGCGGGTCGAGCCCGCGGGCCGTCCGCTCGATCACGGCGGCGAGCCCGGCGAGCGAGTCGGCGCGCTTCGCGCCCGAGCGGATGATCGAGCCGGAGCGGAGGCGGTACTCGTAGACGGAGTCGGGGACGACGACGACCTCGTCGGCCGCGGCGAGCAGCTGCGCGACCTGCGCCTGGTCCGAGTGCTGGCGGATCCGCGTGAACTCGATGCCGTCGAACAGCTCGCGGCGGAACAGCTTGTTCCAGAGGTGCCCGGTCAGCTCCCCGACCAGGAGCGCGGTGAAGGCGCCCCGGCCCGAGAGCGCGAGCGGGCCGCGCAGGGAGCCGACGGGCGTGGATCCGGTGGCGTCGACCGCGACCGCCTGGGCGACCACCACGTCGGCGCGGCCCGCCTCCCCCGCCGAGAGCATGGCCTCGACCGCGGTCTCCGGCCACTCGTCGTCGGCGTCGACCAGCCAGACCCACTCGCCGGCGGCCTCGCCGACGGCGCGCTCGCGAGCGGCGGCGACGCCCTGGTTCTCGTCCTGGCGGAGGTAGCGGATCCGCTCGTGCTCCTCGGCGAACGCGCGGCCGATCGCCTCGGTCCCGTCGGTCGAGGCGTCGTCGACCACGAGGATCTCGAGCTCGGCGTGGGTCTGCCGCAGCAGGCGCTCCAGGGCGGAGGCGAGGTGCGCCTCCTCCTGGTGCGCCGGGACCACCACCGAGACGAGGGTCACTTCTGCCCCACGACCCGGCGGAGCACCGTCTCGAGGTCGCGGCCGCTGGACTCCAGCGAGAAGCGGTCGAGCCAGCGGTCGATGCCGGTGATCTCGAGCTCGCTCGCGCGGATCAGCGCGTCGGCGAGGTCGGAGGCGGAGGGGGTGAGCGCGAGCTCGCCGGTCAGGCCGGGGACGATCGCGTCCGCGACTCCGAGCGCCCCGGACACGGCGACCGAGGGGACGCCGGCGGCGGCCGCCTCGACCAGCACGTTGCCGAAGCCCTCGCGCAGCGACGGGAGCAGCACGACGGCGTTCTCGTCGAAGTGGTGGAACCAGTCCTCGACCCAGCCCATGTCCTGGAAGTCCACGCCGCGCGCGGTCGCCTCCGCCTTCATGCTGCCGAGCAGCGGGCCGCCGCCGAAGGAGACGACCTTCGCGGGGATGCCGCGGCGCTCCAGCTCCTCGGCCGCGAGGATCGCGAGCTCGGGGCGCTTCTGGACGACGAGGCGGCAGGGCAGCACGATCTGCAGGCCCGCCGCAGTGCCGGGGGTGCGCGAGACCTGGCGGGAGCGGTCGACCTTGGCGGTCGCCGGGTTCGGCACGACGGTGCAGCGCTCGCCCGAGACGCCGAAGCCGGCGACGAGCTCGCCCGCGACGGGGTGCGAGATCGCGATGACGTGGTCGGCGCGGCGGTAGAGCGTCTTGGCGAGCCCGAGCTGCACCTTCTGGGTCCTCGAGAAGCCCGGGATGCCGAGCGAGACGAGGTTGCGCTCGCTCACGATGGTCTTCGGGCGGTCCGCCTTCGCGGTCATCTCGGCCGAGGCCAGGAGCACGATGTTCGGGTAGCCCTGCAGGGCGACCGCGACGTCGGGGGTGCGGCGGCGGAACAGCTCCTTGAGCATCCGCGCCTTGCCGACGTGGCCCTTGCCCTCGCCGATGCGGTGCAGCACCGCGCCCTCGGGGAGGTACTCGTCGGTGCCCTTCACCGAGGTGGTGACGACGTCGACGTGGTGGCCCTGCTCGAGGAGCCAGCCCATCCAGGTGCGGGCGACGAACTCGGCCCCGCCGCCGTGCAGCGACGTGACGACGAACATGATCCGCATGCGCGGTCCCTTCTCCTGCGCCGCGCTCATCGCACGACCTCCGCGCCGAGGCCGCGGGTGTTGAGCGCCGAGAGGCGGCGCACCTCGGGCATGGCCGCGTCGATGGTGGCGCGCACGCCGCCGTCGCCCGGCTCGGCGAGGATGCGGTCGATCACCGGGAGGACGCGGTCGGCGAAGCCGGGGACCGGCTCGACGCACAGCTGCGGCAGGCCGATGAGGCGCATGATGCCCTCGACCTTGCCCTGGGTGGCGAGGGTGATCGCGGGGACGCCGAGCGAGAGCGACATGATCGCGAGGTGCATGCGGCCGGTGACGGTCAGCAGGGCGTCCTCGGCGAGGCCGCGGATCTCGGCGGGCATGAGCACGCGGTCGACGACGGTGACGCCCTCGGATCCCACGCGCTCGGCGACCGCGCGGACGGCCACCTTGTCGTCGCCGATGGGGCGGGAGACGTGCGGGAGGAGCACGACGTGCACGCCGGCGGCGCGGAGGCGGTCGACGATGCGCTCGTACTCCGGCACCTGGTCGACCATGCCGGCGACGAGGGCGCTCGCGTTCACGAGCGCGAAGGGGACGCCCTCGGGCAGCCCCAGCCCCTCGCGGAAGCTGCGGTCGCGGGTGCGCGCCGAGAAGACGATGTCCGTGACCTCCTCGACGCGCTGCACGCCGATGCTCCGGGCGCGCTCCGCCGAGAGCGGGTCGCGGAGCATCGGGACGACGCCGGCGCGGGAGGCGGCGATCAGGGAGCGGCGGGCGGCGAGGCGCGCCGCCGCGTTCCAGGAGAAGCCGAGGATGCGCGTGGGCACCCCAGCCTCGGCGGCCGCCTGCGCGAGCAGGGAGCGGCGGACCGAGCCGCGGAGGCTGTACTTGCCGTCCATCATGTCGGCGCCGACGACCGAGACCGAGCGGGCGCGGCGGATCAGCGCGGCGTAGGCGCGGAGGTCGGCGGCGTGCGCGTCGCCCACTCCGTAGACCAGGTGCGGGAGCTCGACGACCTCGACCCGGTCGGCCTGCTCCTCGGGGATCACGACGTCGCCGGCGTAGCGCTGGACGACCACGACGGGACCGGTGGTGTTCTCGAGGAACGCCTCCAGCATCGCCTGGTCGCCGATGTTGCCGCTGCCGGGAGCGGCGATCACGAGGTGCGACTCGGGCTCTGGTCGGAGGTCCGCGAGGGCGGCGCGGAGCACCGCCGCGTCGCGGCGGGCGGGCAGGCGGGTCGTCGTGACGAAGTCCTTCTTCCAGGACTTGACGACGCCGAGCTTGAGTTTCATCGATCTCTTTCGGTGGGAGGAACGGCGGCGGGAGGCCGCTCGGAGTCGGGGATGCCGGCCGTGACGGCTCCGTCGACCAGCGCGCTGTCGCCGGTGGGGCTGATGGCATCGACCGTGGCCGGGGCCGGAGCGGCGGCCGGGCGGCTGCGGCGGAAGTGGCGGCGCAGGTCGGCGAGGCTGAGGATCTGGCGGCGGAACGCGGGGAGGATCAGCATCCAGAGCCCGACCCCGACCAGGACGGCGGCGCCGCCCACGAGGAGGCGGAGGACGGGCTGGTCGGCGGCGATCCAGACGGTGGAGAAGTAGGCGCCCACCGTGATCGATCCGAACGTGATGCCGCTGCGGAGGCCGTTGGTGAACATCTCGCGGACGGGGGCATCGGAGGTGCGGCCGATCCAGATCAGCGCGGTCGGCCAGGTGAGGGCGAGCGAGCCGGCGTACGCGACCGCGACGCCCGTCACTCCCCAGTTGGAGCCGAGCAGGATCAGGACGACCATCAGCGGGCGGGTCGCCAGGCTGTACCAGACGCTCTGGCGCACGAGGCCCTTGGCGAGGAACACCCAGTTGGAGCAGTACGCCGTGGCCTGGAAGAACCCGGCCACGAGCAGGATCTGGAAGATCGGGACCGAGGCGAGCCAGCGCTCCCCCACCAGGATCCGGATGACCGAGTCGGACTGGGAGCCGAGGACGGCGAGCACGAGGCCCATCGCCGTCAGCATCGCCGACTGGCCGAAGAGGATGAACGTGCGGAACCGCTCGCGCTCGTCCTGCAGCTTGGACAGCACGGGCAGTGCCACGCGCTGCACCGGAGAGTTCAACTGCTGCAGCGGCAGCATCATCAGCTGGAACGCGCGGTTGTAGAGGCCGAGGTCGACCGGGCCGAAGCGCGCGCCGATGATGACGGAGTCGACGTTCTTGCTCACGTAGGTCAGCGCCTGGGTCGCGAAGACCCCGCCTCCGTAGCGGAGGAAGTGGCCCATCGCCTCGCCGCGGCGGTAGCGGCCGGGACGCCAGCCCGTGATGAAGACCAGCATCAGCACGCTGATGAGCGGCTGCACGATCTGGCTCCCGGCCAGCGCCCAGTAGCCGGCGCCGCCGAGCGCCATCAGCACGCCGACCACGAGGCCCAGCACCTGGGCGACGATGTCGACCAGGGTGATCTTCACGAAGCGGAGGTGACGGGCGAGGTCGGCGCGGAACTGCGTCGAGATTCCGTTGAGGAGGAACGTCGAGGAGAGCACGACGGTCAGCAGCTGGAGCCGGTCGTCGCCGTAGAGGGCGGCGATCGGCCAGGAGGCCGCGATGACCACCAGGGTGAGGGTGAGGCCGATGCCCGAGTTCATCCAGAACAGGTTGCTCTTCTGGCCCGGCGTGATCTCCTTCGCCTGGATGGCGGCGGAGGAGAGGCCGAAGTCGCGGAAGATCTCGCCGATGCCGATGATCGCCGTGACCATCGCGAGCAGGCCGTAGTCGGCCGGCGAGAGCAGGCGCGCGAGGATGACGATGCCGCCCAGCTGGACGGCGATGCGGATCGCCTGCCCGCCGATGGTGACGGCGGCGCCGCGGCTCGCCGAGCGGCTGAGGCTCGGTGACGGCTTCTGCGTGGTCCCGGTCATCGGGTCGAGCCCTTCTTGGTGGCGATCGCGCCCTCGTAGGCCTTCTTGAGCTGGAGTCCGAGCACGTCCCAGTCTCGACCGGAGAGGGCGGGGAGCCCCTCCGGCGGCCGGGCGCGCGTGCGCTCGAGAGCGGCGGTGATCAGCTCGGGGGTGAGCTCGCCGTCGTACTCGATCACCCAGTCGCTGCCGACCTCCTCGGCCAGGGCCGTGTTGGTGGGCGTGCGAGGCACCAGGATCGGCCGGCCGAGCGACAGGGCGACCAGGATCGAGCCGGAGTTGTGCATCTCGCGGTAGGGAAGGACGATCAGCTCGGCCCGGCCGATCTCGTCGACCATCTCGGCGTCGTCGACCCGGCGGAGCGTGGTGCGCACCCGGGTGTCGCGGGCGGCCCGCTCCTCGACCAGCTCGCGCTGGCCCGTGCTGGGGCTGCCGACCACGTGCAGGGAGAGGGAGTCGTCCTCCACGCCGCGGAACACGTCCATCAGCTCGACGACGCCCTTGTACGGGCGGATGATGCCGAAGTAGAGGACGCGGCCGTGCTCGCGCTCGGGCAGCGGGTGCTGCGCGAACTGGTCGCGGTAGTGGCCGTGCAGCACGGTGACGGCGGGCGCCCGGCCGGGAGCGACGGTCGTCGGGTTCAGGCGGACGAACAGGTCGGTCGCGCGGTCGACCCGGGCCAGCGAGCGGCGCTCGGCGGCGGGACCGAGCTCGTGCGGGTGCAGGTTGTGCACCGTCCGCACGAGCGGGATGCGCTGGAGCGCGAGGCGCACCAGCAGCACGTCGAGGGCGCGGCGGCGGAGGAAGCGGTGCAGCGGGCTGCGGCCGCGGATCATCAGCTCGGGCCAGTGCACGTGCAGCACGTCGTAGTCGGCGAGCAGGGCGCTGCGCCAGGAGAAGAACAGCAGCTCGACGCCGGGCGCCAGGCCGTCGACGATCGAGTCGACGTACTGCGTGGTCGAGTCCGGCGGCGCGAGCGACTGCTGGACGACGAGCGCGGCCGGCGACGAGTCGTTCCTGCGGGCGAGGCGGCTCATCGCTCGCCCCGCATCCCGACGGCCATCGGCGCGTCGAAGATCCTCGCCCCGAGGGGCTGGCGCATCCGGATGCCCTTCGAGAAGTCGGGGACGTGCACCGGGTTGAGGCAGATGATGACGAGGAATCCCAGGAGCAGGTGGCTGGGGCGGACCGCGTCGATGGCGTTGTAGCCGGCGAGGCAGACCATGAAGCCGAGCAGGCCCGCCGCAGGACCGACGTCGCGACGGCTGAGCGTGGCGCCGAACATCGCGGCCACCATGATCACGAAGAGCAGCAGGCCGGGGATGCCGACGCTGATCAGCAGCTGCAGGAACGAGTTCTCGATGACGACGTCCGAGAACCGCCTGCCGCTGATGCCGGACGTCGCCGCTCCGGAGCCGAGCCAGTGCGTGAGCTCGGCCGCCTTCAGCGACACGGTCACCGCGAGGTCGCGGGCGCCGGCCGAGATGGAGGCGTCGAGGTTGTTGTTGCGGGCGGTGACGGGCTCGAAGTTCAGGACTCCGACACCCGCGACGAGCCCGGCGATCAGGATCGAGCCGGGCCGGAGCAGCGAGCGGTTCGGGTTGAGGAAGCCCACGGCGACGAGCGCGACGACGACCGCGACGGCGATGGCCGCCATCGGTCCGCGCGAGACGGTCGCGACGACGCCGCCCGAGGCCAGGATGCCCAGCAGCAGGTCCGACTTGCGGGAGCCCTGGAGCCAGGAGCCGAACGCGAGACCGGCGCCCACCGTGAGGAAGGTGCCGGCGAGCAGCGGGTGGCCGAAGGTGATCTCGGCGCGGTAGAGCGACCAGTGCTGGTCCTGCTCGTAGCCGAGGGCGCCGTAGACGGCACCGAGGATCGGGGAGCTCTGCGCGACCAGCTCGAGGGCGGCGTAGAGGGCGAGCAGCCCCGAGAGGATCACCCACGTCTTGCGCAGCAGCACGGCCTCGCGCTGGGCGTCGAAGACGAGCATCGGCACGCCCACGCAGATCGCGAAGCTGAACATCCACGAGACGCCCTCGGTCGCGTAGGAGCTGCGCACCGTCGCCAGGGCCGACCAGAGCATGAGGGCGATGAACGCGAGGATCACCACGGCCCGCCACGGGGAGAGCACGAGCTCGCGGGTCCACGCCTTGACGGGGGCGCGCCACAGCTCGGGAGCGAGCCCGCGCCGGATCGCCCAGATCACGAGGATGACGGCCCAGAGCGTCATGCGGAACGTCAGGGTCGAGGGGGTCAGCGGCGTCGGGACGAGCGCGAAGAACGCGAGCGCCATCGCCGGCAGCCAGTGCGCGGGGACCCGCAGCAGCACCCAGGCCCCGACGATGCCGCCGACTCCGGCGGCGATCACCAGGAGGCCGGTGGCCGGCTCCCGGGTCGAGAAGATGTACCCCATCCCGAGGACGATCACCAGGGCGACCGAGAAGAGCGCGCCGACGAGGAGTCGTCGCGGGAGGATGTCGATCACGTCAGGGAGTCCTTCTGGCGTCGGAGCGGAGTGGTGGAGGAGGGGGCGGGCGGTGCGGCGCTCACGGGAGTGGTCCCGTCGGCCTCGATGAGGATCGCGATGCCCTCGCGAGCCGCCTCTCGGCGGCTGGGACGCCTGCGATGCCGTGCCCTCCTCCTCCACTGCTCGACCCTGGCGCCGACCCCCGGGGAGGAGGGGTCGCGTCGGTCCTGCCGCGGATCAGGCGGGGCCCTCCTGGAGCCAGCGGCGGAAGGTCGCGACCGAGTCCTTGTTGGTGAACTCCGGTACGACGTGACCATTATCGAATTCGGCGCCGCTGTGGTACGCGATCGTCGCCTCCCTGGCGACGGGGAGCGCCAGGCGACGCAGGCGTCCGCCGTGGAGCTCGGCGGGAGCGAGCTTGTCGGCCGTGCCGGCGCTGACGCGCAGACGCATGCCCTTCCACGCGTCCTGCGGCAGCCGGGCGGGGTTGGTCGCGCGCATCAGCGCCCGGTCTCCCCCGTACACGGCGAGAACGCGGTTCGACGGACTGGTATCGCGCGCCGCGAGGTCCTCGACGTCGAAGACGCTGCTGGCGTGGTACGCCCCGTAGATGTTCGGCACCATCTTCTTCGCGTAGGCCCAGCACATCATCGCTCCGCCGCCGGAGTTCGAGCGGAGGAAGCTCGCGCGGACGTCCCAGAGGTTCTGCACCCAGGCCGTGGCGGCCGTCTGCACGGCGAGCGCCGTGGGGTTGGTGTAGTTGCTCGGACCGCCGAAGTCCGGACAGATGCTGACGAAGCCCAGGTCGACGAGTGGATCGGCCGAGTACCTGTAGGCGAAGTAGAGCGACGTGTAGTCGCTGCCGCTGGCGTGGTAGAACCAGGCGACCGGCACCGAGGAGCCTGATTTCGGCTTCGCCGAGTGCGGGACGAAGAGGCGGGTGGAGTCGCCGCCGATCTTCACATCGATGATCTCGTAAGGCTTCCTGCCGTTCTTCGAGAACGCGGTGTCGAGGCGCGAGACCTCGCCCGGAAGCTTCGGGATCACGCTGTAGTTCGGCGCGGCGAGCGCCGGGGTCGCTACGAGAGCGGAGGCGGTCGCGGCGGCTCCGACAGCGGAGGCGGCGAGCAGGAGGCGGCGCGAGAGGCCGCGCGGGGTGTCAGTCATATCGAGAATCCTTCGGAGCTTTCGCCATCAGTGTCGAGTCGGCCGACCATTCCGAATTCGACGCACATGAAGTGACGTCCGGCCCCCCAACCCATTCGAGAGTGTACGGGCCGCGGATGACGCGTGGATGTCGTTCTCATCACGTCTGGTCGCTCGGGCGGGGATCAGCGGGAGGAGGGGAAGAGACGGCGGGAGAGGCCCGAGGACTTCTCGGCCGTCTCGTGCACCACGAAGGGCACGGCGGAATCGGCGGAGACGACCCGCCTCGCCGCGGCGAGTTCGAGCGTCTCGCGGGAGAGGCCCTCGATGTCGACGGTGACCGCGAGGCCGGAGTCGGCCAGGCGCGTGGCGATCTGCACCTGGTGGTCGTCGACGTGCTCGCCGAACGAGGCGCGGCGCGGAACCAGGATCGGCACCCGGCCCTGCTCGATGGCGCTGAGCGCGGTGCCCACTCCCCCGTGCGCGATGACGACGTCGGCCGCCTTCATCGCGGCGTTGAGCTCGTCGTGCGGCACGGAGTGGCGGCCGTCGATCCCGAGCCCGGAGACGTCGTTCGCTCCGGTCTGCCAGAGCACCTCCACGCCCTCGAGCAGCGGCGCGAGCGCGGCGAAGAAGCGGGGGAACGGGTAGCCGTCCTGCGTGCCGACCGAGACCACGGCGCGGCGGATCGGCTGCGGGACGACGTCCTCGACGCGGTAGGTGTCGAAGATCGAGCCGCCGAAGCTCCAGCGGTCGTCGGCCCAGGAGCGGTACTGGGTGTAGGTCGAGACGGCGGGGACCCGGGCGAGGATCCGACCGGTCATCGACGGGCCGAGCACGCGGGCGGCGCTCTCGATGTAGTGCGCGGGGATGCCGCGCGAGGCCGCGAGCGGCAGGAAGGAGAGGGCGGGGCTGGCGCCGGTGCTGAAGACGGCGTCGAAGGACCCGCGGGCCAGCAGGGAGCGGCCGATCATCGCGTTGCGGAGCACCGGCACCACGGCGCGGGGCGGCGGATCGGCGAGGTGGGTCACGCGCCGGTCGGCGAGGAGGGTGCGGCTGAGGGCGCTGTCGACGGTCGCCCAGTGCTGCTCCTCCGGGTCGACTCCGAGGAGCCCCGAGAGGGCGAACATCTCCTTGAGATGCCCGCCGCCGGAGCAGACGAAGAGATACGAAGCCATACGCGCCTTCACTGGTGATGATCGAGATAACAGGCGTGTGGATGATCGATCGTCCGCCGAGAACGACCCCCCGGTCCCTGGTGCAGAAGTCGCCCGATCATAGCAGGGAGGGTCTCCGAGGGGCACTTCTCTGAGAGAACTGTTCACCTCGCCGGAAAGCGATAGGGGCTCATTCGACAGGCGATATCCGCTCACTTCTCCGGAGGGTGGAAAGCGATATCCGCTCGACTCGGGGATGACCGGGAACGCCCATCGAGCGCTCGATACCGGACTGGCCGATTCCCGTCGATCACCTGCACCGCACGGGCCGCGCGCGTAGCGTCGGACCACCGGCGCAGAGGCCGGTCGACCCAGGAGGAGCGCCATGAGCGACAACGAGCAGAACAGCCCCGTGATGGACGGAGCCGAGGACGCCAGCAACGACGAGAAGCTCGGCGGCCTGATCGACCAGGTCGAGCACGACCACGGAGCCGAGGGCGCCGGCGCGATGGCCGACGCGCTCCGCGACCGCGCCGACGAGACCGACACCGAGATCACCGAGGAGTCGGACGCGTCCGGCCCGGTCGAGGACAGCGGCACCGCCCAGGTCTGAGCGACGGGGCCCGGAGGACGACTCCGGGCCCCGCTCCCTGATCGCTGGGGAGAGCGGTGGGCCCTCCGGATCGCTCGTCAGAGCGGCCCGGCGAGCGCCGCCCGATGTGCACCGGAGCGGCCCGGTGAGCGCCGCCCCACCCCCAAAGCCCTGTTTGACGGTGCGGGAGCCGCCGGTCACCATGGCCGCATGTCCTCTCTCGACGAGCTGCGCGCCACCGCGCATCCGATCCGCCTCCGCCTGCTGTCCCTGGTGACGGGAGCGGCGATGAGCGCCGCGGAGGCCGCCCGCGAGCTGCAGCTGTCGCAGGCGACGGCGAGCTACCACTTCCGCGTGCTGGAGCGCGCCGGGCTCGTGGCCGTCGTCGAGACCGTGCGCCTGCGGGGCGGCGAGGCGAAGAGGTACCGGCACGAGGCCTCCGGAAGGCCCTTCGACGTGACCGCGTCCGTGGACGCAGGGCCGGAGGAGGAGCGGGACCTGCACCTCGAGGCCCTGATCGAGGAGCTCCGGCGGCGCTCGTCGAGCCGGGCGGACGGTCCTCAGCTGTCGACGGACGCGGAGCTCTGGGTCGACCCCGAGGTCTGGCGGCGGGTCGTGCGGCACGTCGGGGAGGCGTCCGCGCTGCTGCACGCGGCGGCCCGGCCGCCGAGGACCCCCGGGACCGCGCCGGTGTCGATGACGACCGCGATGTTCCCGCTCCGCCGGCCGTGACCCGCGACGGGCGCGGGCCGCTGGCGCACGGTCCTCTTGCGCACGGCCCCTTCCGCTGGCTCCTCGCCGCCCGCACGACCGGCGTCCTCGGCAACGCCGTCGCTCCGATCGCCCTGGCCTTCGCCGTGCTGGACCTGACGGGCTCGCCGACGGACCTCGGACTCGTCGTCGCCGCGCGCTCCCTCGCCAACGTCGCCGTCCTGCTGCTCGGCGGCGTCCTCGCCGACCGGCTCCCCCGCTCCGTGATCCTCGTCGGCACCTCGCTCGCGGCAGCAGCCACTCAGGCCGCGGTCGCCGTGACGGTGATCACGGGGACGGCGACCGTCGCGGCCCTGGTCGTGCTCAGCGTGCTCAACGGCGCCGTCGCGGCGATGAGCCTGCCCGCCGCGGCCGCCCTCGTCCCCGAGACGGTGCCGGTCGGCGAGCTCCGCCCGGCCAACGCCCTGCTCCGCCTGGGCCTGAACGCCGGGAGCATCGTCGGCGCCTCGGGCGGGGCCGCGCTCGTCGCACTGGTGGGTCCCGGGTGGGGGCTGGCGGTCGACGCCGCGGGCTTCGCCCTGGCCGCGGTCCTCTACTCCCGTGTGCGGCTGCCGCGGACGGTCCGCTCGGGCCCGGGCGCCTCCGTCCTCGCCGACCTCCGCGAGGGGTGGCGGGAGTTCACGAGCCGGCGCTGGGTGTGGATCGTCGTGGCGCAGTTCACCGCCGTCAACGCCGCGTTCGTCGGCGCGACCACGGTCCTCGGCCCGGTCGTCGCCGACCGGTCCTTCGGCCGAGCGGCATGGGGACTCGTGATCGCCGCGCAGACCGTCGGCCTGGTGATCGGGGCCGTGATCGCGCTGCGTTGGCGGCCCCGCCGTGCGCTGGGGGCGGGCGTCGCCCTCATGGCGGTGACGGCCGTCCCGGTCGCCGCCCTCGGGATCCTCCCGGCGCTCCCCGCCCTCCTCCTCGCCTTCGCCCTCGGCGGAGTCGCGCTCGAGATCTTCGCCATCGCCTGGGACCAGACGCTGCAGACCCACGTCCCCCGCGAGGCGCTCGCCCGGGTCTACTCCTACGACATGGTCGGCTCCTTCCTCGCCGTGCCGCTCGGGGAGGCGCTCGTGGGCCCGCTCGCCGACCTCGTCGGGCTCGACCGCACCCTGCTCGGCTGCGCCGCGGTCGTCCTCGTCGCCTCGCTCCTCGCGGCCTCCAGCAGGAGCGTCCGCGGGGTGGGCACGGACCGTCCGCGGCCGCAGACGCTCTAGCGCGTCACGGGAGGCGCGGGTGCGCAGGAAGGGGCGCACCACCCGGAGCCCGGGGGAAGGCAGCTCCAGGACGCCGTCCCAGGTGGCGGGGACGTCGGGGAAGCCGTGCACGAGCACGAGCGGAGTGCCGTCCTCCGGTCCCTCGTCGAGGTAGTGGACGTCGGTGAAGCGCGTGGACAGGACGCGCGCACCCGTCCCCTCCTGCTCCGGCCCGTCCGAACGGGAGTGCCGCGGCCCGCTCACGGGCGGTAGAGGGAGTCGACGGGGACCTCGCGGCTCGAGCCGTCCCGGGTGGTGATCGTGACCGTGCCGGCGGGCCCGGCGGCGAGACCGTCGGACGAGGGCCACCAGGCGGTCCAGGAGCCGCCCTCGAGGGTCGCGACGACCGGCTCGACGCCGGCCTCGTTCAGCACCACCGATTCCACGTCCGCGCCCGCGAAGCCGACCGCGTAGATCAGAGCGGCGTCCCCCTCTCCGAAGGTGCCGGCCGAGCTGAGCTGGACGGCGTCCGCGGCGAGGGGGCCGGCCGGTGCGGCGTCCGCCACCTCCCACATCCCCGCGCCGTTCCCGGCGCTGAGGCAGTAGTAGAGGGAGTCGTCGAAGCGGTAGATCATCGAGGCGGCGTCGCCGCGCGCGTCGAGGTGCGAGACCTCCGCCGGCCCGGCCTCGCCGTTGGGGCTCTGCAGGTTCGTCGCACACCACTGCGTCGCCGACTGCCCGAGCTCGGAGCTCGGCAGGAGGCGCTCGGGGATCGCGGTCCAGGAGGCGAGCACCGCGCGGTTCAGCCCGACGGAGCCGGTGCCGGGGATGAGACCCGGGACCACGACGATCACCGCGGCTGCGGCTGCGGCGGCCAGGAGCACGGTCGCCGCGCCGGCGACGGCCCAGTCGCGGGGGCGGAAGAAACGGGGAGCGGCCGCGTCCTCGCTGACCAGGATCTCGCCGAGGAGCGCGTCCCGACGTGCGGCCTCGGCAGCGGAGAGAGGGGTGCGGGGCTCGGCGTCGTGCGCGCGGAGCAGGTCGAGGAGCTGGTCGGTCATGAGAGGGTCCGTTCTGCCGTGCCGGAGAGGAGCGTGGAGTCGAGGGGGGCGAGCAGCGCCGCCAGCCGCCGCTTCGCGCGGGTGAGCCGCATCGCGTAGGCGGCCCGGGAGCAGCCGAGCACCTGCGCCGCCTCGGCCTGCGGGAGGTCCTCCCACACGTGGAGGGCCAGAGCCTCCTGCTCGGCGAGGGGCAGCCGCTTCCACGCGCTCTCCAGGTCGAGGCGGTCGCCGACCGACGGGTCGGCCTGCTCCTCCGGGGCGAGGGTCCCGATCCGCACGGCCAGCGCCTGCCGGCGGTTCTCGCCGCGGGCGGCGTTGAGGATCGCGTGCCGGGCGGTGCCGAACAGCCAGGGCCGCACGTTCTCCGGCAGGTCCTGCCGGCGACGCCAGGCGGCGAGGAAGGTCTCGCCGACGATGTCGTCGACCGTCGCGGCGGGAGCGCGGCGGCGGACGAAGCGGAGCAGGTCGTCGAAGTGGGCGCGGTACAGCTCGGAGAAGTCGTCTCGGGAGCGGATGCTCATGGTTCCCCTTTCGCGGAGTCACAGGTACATGTCCGGCTGCGGCGGCGATGCAACATCCGTGTCGGCGGGAGTCCCGCTGGGGCGGTGGCCGCGGCGTCCTGCGCGGCGCTCCGTGTCCGGGCAGGATCCACCGCGCGGGGGAGGTCCTGCGAGCGGCAGGCGGCGATCCGCATCGACCGCACGCCGGAGAGGAGGGGCCCTCGGCGGGTGGCGGGCTGTCGGAGGGAGCAGCGGACGCGCGGTCATCCCCGAGGCGCACCGGACGCGACTCCCGGACGACGCACCGGACTCCTCCGGCCCGGGACTCTGGCAGAACGCCGCCGAGCCTCTGGTCCCGGCGCCCGTCCCGCCCAAGGAGACCTTCGTGAACCGCGCCCTCGCTTCCGCCGCCGCCTCAGCCCTCGTCGTCGTCGACGTCGTCCAGCGCGCCGCTGACGCCCGATGACCGGCTCCGGGAAGCCGGCCGGCGATCAGGCTCCGCTCCGCCTCGCGCTCGTGCACGTCGACTTCTGGTCGGCCGTGAAGCTCTCGTTCCTGCTCGGCCTCGCGCTCGCGATACTCGGCCTCGTCGCCGTCCTGGTCGCCCATCCGCTGCTCGTGCACTCGGACCTCTTCACCCAGGCCGACACGCTCCTCGGGCAGGTCGTCGGCGATCAGATCGACCTCGACGCGATCCTCTCGCTGCCGAACGTGCTGGGCTTCGCGCTCGTCGGAGCCGTGCTGAACACCGTCGTCGCCACCGCCCTGGGCGGGGTGGGGGCGCTGCTCTTCGGATCCGCCGCCGCCCTCGCGGGCGGGCTCCCGGTCGGCCTCGCTCGGCAGTGAGGGGCTCCGCTCCGACTAGGCCGCGAGCCCTCCCTCGGGAACCGGGGACGGACGGTCGTCACCGAGGAGCGGCGCCTGCTCGGGCTCAGCGGCGACGACCATGTCGCGCCCGGACGCGGGGGTGAGGAGCTCGCGCAGCCAGAGGCGGTTCACGGCGTGCAGACGGGGATGATCGAAGCGGTATTCCAGCACCGCGTTCGGCTGCACGAGGATCGCGTGCGAGCGCGGCTCCGACTCCTGCAGCGTCCTCCAGGTCAAGCGGAACGGCTGCCCCTGCTCCATCCGCGCGCGCACGGCGATCCGCACGTGCGCGAGCGTCCGGTCCTCGAACTCGATCCGGCGCCGCCAGGCGCCGAAGATCAGCACTCCCACAGGGGCTCTCCTCATCGTGTCGGTCGAGCAGCCCGCAGAACGGCGGGGGCGGCGGGCGCGAGGCTCGCAGGGCCGGACCGCCATCGGACGGTCCGGTCGTGGGGACCGGAGTAGAGGTGGGTCCGAGGCTAGTCCCTTCCCGGAGGTGCGCGGACGGAGTGCGCTCCCGCGTCAGTCGGCGAAGATCGCGCCGACCGGCTCGCGCTTCTCGGCCTGGAAGCGGTCCTCGGCGCGGCCGAGAGCCCAGTAGGCCGAGAGCGAGAGCGCCCGGCGCTCCACGCCCCACTCGTCCTGCAGGAGGGCGCGCAGCTGCTTCATCGCGGTGCGCTCGCCGTGCGCGAAGACCTCGAGCACGCCCTCGGGCCTCGGCTCGGCCCGGACGGCCGCGACCAGCGCCCGGCCGGCCTCGAGACCGCCGCGGTGCAGCCAGCGCACCTCCACTCCGGCCGGAGCGGGAAGCGCGAGCTCGTCGGCGGCCGAGTCCACCTCGATCAGGACCAGGCCGCGCGCGTGCGCGGACATCCCCTCGAGGGCGGAGGCGATCGCCGGCAGAGCGGAGTCGTCGCCGAGCAGCAGGTGCACGGCCTCGGGGTCGGCGCTCGGCGACCAGGCGCCGCCGGGCGCGGAGAGGGCGATCCGGTCGCCGGGAGCCGCGGCGAGCGCCCACGGTCCCGCCACCCCTTCGTCGCCGTGCACGACGAAGTCGACGGCGATCGAGCGCCGCTCGAGGTCGACCGAGCGGACGGTGTAGGTGCGGCGCACGGGCAGCTGCTCGGGGGCGACGCTCGCCCGGAGCGCGTCGAGGTCGAAGGGCGGCTGGAGGTCGGAGCCGCGCGGCGGGAGCAGGAGCTTCACGTAGCGGTCGGTCGCGGCGAGGCGCTCGGGGTCGGACTCGGCGAGGAACGCGTCGAGCCCGTCGCCGCCGAGGTGCACGCGGACCAGGTGACCGGTGAGGCGCTCGGTCCGCAGCACGGTGAGCACGTGCTGGCTGCGGGCGCGGCGCGGGCGGTCGGGGGACGGGGCGGCGTCGGTCATCCGTCCAGCATGCCCGGTCGTGCTCGGTGCGGGCCGAGTGCGGGCCGCTCGCGGGCGGGCGGGCGCCGAGGGGTCACGAACGGTCGCTTCGGGAGGGAGAAAGGGACCGTTCGTGACGCATCGGAGCAGGCCGATGCGAGGCCGGGACGTCGCGGCGGTGCCGAGCGCGAGGCGGCGGCGCGGGCGCGCGTACGGACGAACGGGCGTCGAAGGGTCACGAACGGTCGCTTCGGGAGGGCGGAAGGAGCCGTTCGTGACGCATCGGAGCAGGCCGGGGCGTCGCGGCGGCGCCGAGCGCGAGGCGGCGGCGCGGGCGGGCGTACGGACGAGCGGGCACCGAGGGGTCACGAACGGTCGCTTCGGGAGGACGGAAGGAGCCGTTCGTGACGCATCGGAGCAGGCCGAGGGCACGGACGGGGCATTGCGGCGGGGATCCGCGCGAGGCGGCGGCGCGGGCGGGCGCTGATCCATCGCTCACGGCCCGCGGAGGAGCGCAGGACGGGCCGTCCGCGACGGATCGGAGCGGGCCGGGCGCGCCTGGGCGCCGCATGCGGAGCGAGCGCGGGCCTGCCGGAGGGCGCCGGGCGTCGATCCGTCACGAACGGCCCGTGCGGGGGGACGGAACGGGCCGTCAGCGACGGATCGGAGCGGGCGGCCGGAGGCCGGGCCGACGGAGCGGAGCGGACAGCAGCGCGCGTGGGCGGGGGCGGGCGGCGCCGCGCCCGGTCAGCGACGGCTGGGAGCGAGCGGCCGGAGGCCGGGCCGACGGAGCGGAGCGGACAGCAGCGCACGTCGGCGGGGCGGGCGGCGCCGCGGCCGACGGCCCGGCGGACGGCCGGTGGCGCGAGGTGCGCTCGCGCGGGGCGCGGCGGCGGGGCCGCGCCTACTCTCGCGGGATGACTGCGACGGCTCCGCGACTCCGGCACGACCGACTGGTCGCCCCCGACGTGCTGCGCGGAGTGGCGGTGGCTGCCATGCTCGTCGCGCACGCGATGCCGCTCGTGCCGAGCGCGCGCACGGGAGTGGTCGGGTTCCTGGCGTGGAACGTCAACGATCTCGCGTCGCCGCTGTTCGCGCTGGTGATGGGGATGTCGGCGGCCCTGGTGCTCGCGCGGCCCGGAGCCTCGCCGGGGCGGGTGCTGCTGCGGAACGCGATCCGCGGCGCAGTGCTCGTGGCGCTCGGCGTCTGGCTCGAGACCTGGGGCAGCTGGATCGCGATCGTGCTGCAGTACCTCGGCGTCGTGCTCGTGCTCGGCACGCCGCTGCTGCTCCTCCGCTCCCGGATCATCGCCGCGCTGGCCGCCGTGCTCGCGCTCGCCGCCGGGCCCGCGAACGCCGCGGTCGCCGCCGCCGCACCCGGCTCTCCGCTCGCCCTCTGGCTCTTCACCGGGCCGAGCTACCGCGCGACCAACCTGCTCCCCTTCTTCCTCCTCGGAGCCCTGCTGCTGCGGCACGGCGCGCAGCGCGACCGGCTGCTGCCGGTGCTCGCGGCGGTCGCGGTCGTCGCGTACCCGGTGCGGCCACTGGTCGCGCTCCTGCTCGGCGTGGAGTCGCCCTCCGGCAGCCTCCCGGACACCCTGCACGACCTCGGGCTCGTGCTCCTGGCCTACGTGGCGGTGGTGCTGCTGACCACGTCGCGCTCCACCGCGGTCCAGCGGCTGCTGGTGCCGCTCCGGGCGATCGGCACGCTCGCGCTCTCGGTCTACGTGCTGCAGGTGGCTCTCGTCGCGGCGCTCGCGCGGGCGGGCCTCGGCTACTCCGCCGACACTCCGCTCGCCGCTCTCGCCCTCGTGCTCGGGCTGTGCGCGGCCGCCGTGCTGTGGTGGCGGTTCCTCGGTGCGGGTCCCGTCGAGCGGCTGACGGCGCGGCTCACCGGGCTCGTGCCGCGCTGAGCCGCCCGGCCGCCCGGCTGGGTCCGCGGCGAGGACCTGAGCCCGCTGCGGTCCGCGGCGAGCTCGCCTGAGCTCGCGTCGGACCGCGGCGAGCTCGCCTGAGCCCGCGTCGGGCCGCGGCGACCCCGGCTGAGCCCCCGGCACCCGACGGCCCGCGCACGGGCCGCCGGGCGTCCCCTCCCTCAGCGCGCGAGCGCCGACGCCTCCTTCGCGAGGGCCGGGCCGTGCGCCGCGAGCACCAGGTCGCGCACCGCGGTGGCCGGGAGCGACGCGGCTCCGGCCGGCAGCAGGTCCGCGTCCGAGGCCAGCACGAGCGGAGTGTCCGACGACGAGGACGGCAGCCTCCCGTGCGTGCCGCGCACGAGCGACGCGTCCAGGGGCACCAGGTTCATCGCGTAGCGCAGCCCCAGTGCCTTCTTGGCCAGGTTGCCCGCCGCCTTCGCCTTCACCAGCGGGTCGGCCGGATCGAAGAAGAGCTCGGCCGGGTCGTAGCCGGGCTTGCGGTGAATGTCGACGCCGCGGGCGAAGTCGGGCGCGCGGTCGTCGTCGAGCCAGTAGTAGTAGGTGAACCACGCCCCCGGCCGGGCGACCACGACGAACTCGCCCGAGCGCTCGTGGTCGAGGCCGTAGCGGGCCTGCGCCTCCCGGTCGAGCACCTCGTCGACGCCGTCGAGCCCCTCGAGGATCGAGCGCACCCGCGGCAGGTCCGCCGCGTCCTGCACGTAGACGTGCGCGACCTGGTGGTCGGCGACGGCGAACGCGCGCGACGTCCACGGGTCCAGCTGCTCGCGGCCGTCCTGCACGTAGACCTCGAGCAGGCCCTCGCGGCGGAGCGCCCGGTTCACGTCGACCGGAGTGTCGGCGTCGGCGATCCCGTACTCGGCGACCACGATCACCGACGCGCCCAGCGCCTCCGCGTCGTCGAGCAGCGGAGCGAGCACCACGTCGAGCTCCGACGCGGCCCGGCGCGCCTCGGGCGAGTCCGGTCCGAAGCGCTGGAGGTCGTAGTCGAGGTGCGGCAGGTACGCCGTGGTCAGCTCGGGCGGGCCGGAGCCGTCGCCCGCCAGCACATGCCGGGTCGCGTCGACCATCCACTGGGTCGAGCGGAGCGACGCGGTCGGCCCCCAGTACTGGAACAGCGGGAAGGCGCCGAAGCGCGAGACCAGCTCGTCGTGCAGCGCCGGCGGGCGCACGTACGCGTCCGGCGACTTGCGGCCGTCGGCGTGGTAGATCGGGCGCGGAGTGACGGTGACGTCGGTCGTCGCCCCCATCGCGTACCACCAGCCGATGTTGGCCGCGCGGTACGGCTCCCCGCTCAGCCGGCGCGCGGTCTCCCAGACCTTCTCCCCCGTGACCAGGCGGTTGTGCTGGCGCCACAGGTGCACCTCGCCGAGGTCGCGGAAGTACCAGCCGTTGCCGACGATCCCGTGCTGCGCGGGCATCGAGCCGGTGAGCATGGTCGACTGCACGCTGCAGGTGACCGCGGGCAGGACCGTGTCCAGCGGCAGGCGCCCGCCCGCGCGGGCCAGCCGCGAGAGGCGGGGCATGTCGGCGAGCGCCGTCGAGGTCAGCCCGACCACGTCGAGCAGCAGCACGGGCCTCACAGCGCCGCCGCCTGCGGGAGGAGGGGCGCCAGCAGCGCCTCTCGGGAGGCGGGCGTGAGCAGGTGCGCGGCCGCCCAGGCGAGCTCGGCGCCGATGCCCGTCGAGAGGTCGCTCGGGGCGTCGGCGAGCACCGACCAGGTGTAGGTCTCGACGTCGAGGTGGATCTCGTCGTACGGCCAGGCGGCGTCGACCGCCGAGACCGCCTCCGCCAGGACGGCCGTGGTCGCCGAGAGCGGCGCCTCCGGCCGGTGGTGCAGCGGCACGTGGAAGTGCACGCGCCACGGGCCGGTGCCGGGGAGCGTGTCCAGCGCCTCAGGCAGGTCGTCGACGCGGAGCACTCCGTCGATCCCGTTCTCGCGGGTCTGGTGCAGGTAGCGCTTCTCGACGAACGGGGTGAGCGCGGCGCGGCCCGAGGGGTCCTCCAGGTGGAGCGCGGCCGAGGCCTGCACCTTGACCACGCGCAGGCCCGCGTCGCGGATGCGGCGGACGGCCGAGGCCGGGTCGGCGAAGGAGACGGCGAGGTGGCAGGTGTCGAGGCACACGCCCACGTACGCCGGGTCGACCACTCCGATGCGCGGGTGCAGCCAGTCGACGACGTCGTCCACGGTGTCGAGGATGCAGCCGGGCTCGGGCTCGATCGCCAGGCGGATCGCGTGGCCCGTGGAGCGGCGCAGGTCGCGCAGCTCCTCGACGAGCCGGGCGAGGTTCCGGCAGGCGGCCTCGTCCTGCTCCCGCCCCCAGCCCTCGCGCCAGCCCAGCGGCAGCGTCGAGATGCTGCCGTCGGCGCCGGCGGGCAGCAGGTCGGCCAGGATCCGCGCGCAGTCGATCGTGTACTGCAGGCGCTCCGGCGTGGTCCAGTCGGGGCGGTAGACGTCGAGCTTCACGACCTCGGCGTGGAACGCGGCGTACGGGAACGCGTTGAGCGTGCGCACCTCCAGGCCGTTGCGCTGCAGGGCCGCGCGGAGGACGGCGCGGTCCTCGGCGCTGGCGACCAGGCGGGCCGCGAGGTCACGCGGGATCCACAGGCCGACTCCGACCAGGGCGAGCCCGGCGGCCACGCGCGCGGGTCCGGCGTAGACGTCGAGCTGGCGGACGACTCCGGCCAGGTCCTCGGCGGGATGGACGTTGGTGCAGTAGGAGAGGTGCATCACACGACCTCCGCCACGCGCGGCGCGCCCCGGAGCACGGAGTTGCCCTCGAAGGTGCGGCCGGCCGACTCCTGCACGTCGAAGCCCGCGACGGGCGAGAGGTCCAGGCGTCCGCTCTGCCCGTAGAACTCGACCGGGTTCTGCCAGAGCAGCCGGTCCACGTCGCCCGCGCTGAAGCCGGCGACGAGGAGGAGGCGGCCGGTCTTCGCGGTCGTGAGCGGGTCGGAGCGGCCCCAGTCGGCTGCGGAGTTGACCAGCACGCGGTCCAGCCCGATCCGCTCGACCAGCGTCACCAGGCGGGTCTCGTCCATCTTCGTGTCGGGGTAGATGGAGAAGCCCATCCAGCAGCCGGAGTCGCGGACCGCGTCGACGGTGACCTCGTTGAGGTGGTCGACGAGGACCCGCCCGGGCTCGAGACCCGAGTCGGCGACGACCTCGAGGGTCCGGCGGGTGCCCGACTCCTTGTCGCGGTGCGGGGTGTGCACCATCGCGGGGAGGCCGTGCTCGCCGGCGAGCTCGAGCTGCTGGCGGAAGACCTGGTCCTCCTCGGGGGTGAGCGAGTCGTAGCCGGTCTCGCCGACCGCGACGACGCCGTCCTTGGCGAGGTAGCGGTCGAGCTCGGGCAGGACGGCCCGGCAGCGCGGGTCGTTCGCCTCCTTCGGGTTGAGCCCGATGGTGCAGTGGTGGCGGATGCCGAACTGCGCGGCGCGGAAGCGCTCCCAGCCGATCAGGGCGTCGAAGTAGTCCGTGAACGAGCCGACGTTCGTGCGCGGCTGTCCGAGCCAGAAGGAGGGTTCGACGACCGCGCGGACGCCGGCGTCGAACATCGCCTGGTAGTCGTCGGTGGTGCGGGAGGTCATGTGGATGTGCGGGTCGAAGATGCGCATCGTCGCGCCTTTCTCATCGGTGGTGGTGCCCCGCGGTCGGGGCGGCGTTCGGGGGCGGTCAGCTCGGCAGGAGCACCGCCAGATCGTCCGGGAGCGGGCGCCCGGCCGCGCGGCGCTCGTCCGCGAAGCGGCCGGCCATCGCGCGCAGCTCGGCGTCGCTGCGCTCCTCCAGCCCGGCGACCGCTGCGAGCGGGACGCCGAGGAAGACGAGCTTGAGCACCCCGTGCCGCCAGGCGTGCGCGTCGAGGTGGCGGCGGGCGAAGGAGCCCATCGCCGCGGCGACGAGCCGGGTGTCGTTGGCGCGCAGGGCGTCGGCGGTCAGCTCGAGGCCGGCGAGGGTCGTAGCCGGTCCCGGGTCGCCGAGGGCGTTCAGCCCGGCCAGCACTCCGCGGCGCTCGGCGCCGTCCCCGCCGCGGTAGAGGCGGAGGAGGAGAGCGGCCAGGTCGTCGTCGCCGAGCGCCTGCGCGGCGGCCTGCACCAGGGCGGCGCGGGCCGCGTCGTCGTGCGTGCCGTGGACGAGGCCGTGCGGGTCCTCGGCGGGCCGGAGCGGCTCGCGTCCGGCCTCGCGGCCCGCGGCGGGGAAGAAGCGCTCGATCCGCGACGGGCGCTCGAGGACGGCGGAGCGGGCGGCCGCGGTCCACGGGTGCTCGGCGTGCGAGGAGGCGCCGCCGAGCGCCTCCTCCATCGCCGCGAGACTCGCCACGGCCAGGCGGGGCGCGTCGTGCGAGTGCCGGGGCAGCTCGACGGCGGCGATCCCGCGGTAGCCGATCTCGGCGAGGGTCGCGAAGGCGGCCGCGAGGTCGAGCGATCCGGTGCCGAGCTCGAGGTGCTCGTGCCGCTCCGGGAGCATGTCGTCGACCTGCACGTTCAGCAGCAGGTCCCCGGCGCTGCGGAGGGCTCCGACCACGCCGTCCGGCTCCACCACGACGCAGTGGCCGAGGTCGACCGTCAGCCCGACCGACTCCGGGTCGCCGAGCTCGCGGCGCAGCAGCAGCGCGTCGGCCACCGTCTCCACCAGCATCCCCGGCTCGGCCTCGACGGCCAGCCGCACGCCGTGGCGCTCGGCCGTCGCGACGACGCCGCGCATCCGCTCGACGAGAAGACGCCAGGCCGCGGCCGCATCCGCGCCCGCCGGCACGACCCCCGACCAGAGGGAGACGGCGTCGGCGCCCAGCAGCGCGGCGATCTCGATCGCGCGCTCGAGGAAGCGGACCCGGGGGCCGGCCTCCTCGTCGACCAGCGTGGGGCGGTGCTTCGCGAACGGGTCGAGCAGGTACCGCGCGCCCGTCTCGACGACCACGCGCAGGCCCAGCTCGTCGAGCCGCGACCGGAGCGCCAGCGTCCGCTCGCGCCAGTCGGCTGCGAAGGGATCGAGGTGCGGGTGCCCGAGGGTGAGCGCGACGGCGCGGTACCCCGCGGCGTGGATCACCGTGAGCGCGTCGTCGAGGGTGTGGTCGGCGAAGCCGTTGGTGCCGTAGCCGAGGACGGGTCCGGTGGCGCTCATGTGATGTCCGCCGTCCGCGGGCGGCGGAGCAGGAGGGAGCCGAGCGCGTCGAGCGCGAGCAGCGCCGCCCCCAGCTCGGGACGCTTCAGACCGGCGAGCGCGGCCTGCAGCGGGATCATCCCGGTGATGCCCGCGCGGGTCGCCGTCCGCGCGGCCGCGGCCGTCGGCGTCCGCACGGCCTGCAGCTGCGCGGTGAGCACGAGCAGGAGCCAGCGCCCGAGGCCCGCGGCGACGACCGCGGCGGGGGCGGCCCGGCGCTCGGCCAGAGCGCCGGCCGCGGTGGACAGCGCGATCGCCGCGGTGCCGGCCGAGACCGCACCCGCCGCGACCGGGGTGGTGCCGTGCACCTCGCCGCGCGAGAGCACGGTGACGCCGAGCGTGTGCGCGGCCACAGCGGCGGAGGCGGGGGCCGCCGCGCGCACGCCGTCGACGCCCGCGCCGAGCAGCACGTCGAGACCGCGGCAGGCCGCCATCACGACCGGGCCCAGCGGAGTCGGCTTCGCGAGCAGGTCGTACGACCAGATCCCGGCCGCGAGCGGCAGCGAGAGCGCGAGCGAGCGCCGCCCGTCCACGACGGCCGCCACGACGATCCCCGCCGCGGTCAGCGCGGCCGCCGTGCCCAGCGCCGCCGAGCGCCGGATGCGCCCCGAGGGGATCGGCCGCTCGGGCCGCTCCCGGGCGTCGAGCTCGGCGTCCGCGTAGTCGTTGAGCGCCATGCCCGCCGAGTAGAGCAGCGCGGAGGACAGCGGGAGCGCGACCGTGCGCGCTCCCACTCCGCGGCCCGCCCACGCTCCGCCCGCGACGGTGTCGCCGATCACGGTGAGCGCGGCCTTCGCGCGGACGAGCTCGAGGTAGTCGCGCAGCTCAGCCATCGCTCCGCGTCCCGCTCGTCACCGGGGTGCGGCGCTCGGCGACGAGCGCGCCGGTGCGGGCGGACCAGGCCACCAGCTCCGCGGTCTGCTCGGCGAACCCGTGCACGTCGCTGCCCCACGGGTCCTTGAAGAAGAAGCCGAGCTCGCCGACCGGGCCCGAGACGCCGGCCTCGTCCGCGAGCGCCAGCAGGCGGGCGAGGTCGAGGATCAGCGGCGCCGCGAGGGCCGAGTCGTACGCCGACCAGATCGTCTGCACCGTGATCCGCGAGCCGAGGAAGCCCTCCGCGTGCACGTGGTCCCAGGCGGTCTTGACGTCGCCGAGGTCCGGGACGTTGTCGATGTGGAGCGGAGTGACGACGTCGTCGCCGAGGAGGCTGCGGAGTCCGCGGTTCTTCGAGACGAGCTTCGAGCGCACCGCCTCCGGGTCGGCGAGGGTCTGCCCGTCGCCGCCGCCGAGGAGGTTCGCCCCCGCCCACGAGAGCACGCGCATCCCGCGCGCCGTGAACATCGGCGCGAGCACGCTGCGGAGCAGGGTCTCCCCCGTCTTGCCGTCCTGGCCGGCGATCGGGATCCCGGCCTCGGCGGCCCACTCCTCCAGGGCCGGCAGAGCCAGCGCGGTCGAGGGAGTGAAGCAGGCGTAGGCCGCGCCCGCGACGACGGCCGAGAGGGCGGCGATCGAGCTCGGCGGCAGGAGGCGCTCGCCCGGACGCGCCAGGGCGGCGCGCAGAGCGGCGAGGTCGTGGAACTCGGGACGGTCGGCCGGCAGCACCTCGGTCGAGGCGACGTCGATCACGACGACCCGGGCGAGGCCGTGGCGCTCGCGGAAGGCGACGATGTCGGCGGCCCGGCGGTCGATCTCCTCCTGCTGCGACGCGGCGTCGGAGGGGGCGAGGCGGATCTCGGCGTCGGTCGCGTCGATCCGGTCGGCCACCTCGGCGACGACCGAGGTCGGGAACATGCCGCCGGCCGCGAGGCCCGTGGCCTTCTCGAGCAGCGGGGTCGGCGAGACGTCGTGGCCGCCGATGACGATGTCGGCGAACCCGGCGAGCGGGACGTCCTCGAAGGCGGGGGTCGCGGTGGCGCAGCCCGAGCTGGGCGCGGCTCCGGCGGCGATGGCGTGCAGGCCCACGGCGGCCGTGGTGGCGACGCTGCCCCGGGCCCCGATCAGCCAGAGGCCGATGCGCCCGCTCGATCGGGGGGCGCCTGTGGTGGTGGTGTCGGACGAGGTCATCGTTCTCTCCTGTCTGGAAGGGCTGGCTGAGCGGCGATCGTCGGGGCGCACCCGGGCGATCGGAGTGGGGAGGGGCCTCGGCCGGGCGCGCGTCGCGCCTCCGGCCGGCCGTGTTGCGCAGGAACCGCACGCAGGGCCCGCCGAGATTGCGCGACCGTGCGTCGACTGGTTTCCTCAGGTGTGCTGTCCCCCGAACCCGTCCTCCGGGCCGAGAGAAGGAGCTGAGCGTGGCCGAGCGCGCGGGTACCGCGACCGGCGACATGCTGAGGCTGTTCGCCGACGGTCGGCCGCGCACCCGCGCCGAGCTGGTCGAGGAGACGGGCCTCGCGCGGACCGCGGTGATGACGCGCCTGGAGCAGTTCTTCGAGCTCGGACTGATCGCGCACCTCGACCGCGCTCCGTCGACCGGCGGCCGTCCGTCCGCGCGCCTCGTCTTCGACCCGGCCGTCCGCTCCCTCCTGGCCATCGACCTGGGCGCGGCGCACTCGACCATCGCGCTGACCGACTTCGACGGCCGCATCATCGCCGAGCGCCGCGAGGAGCTCGACATCGCGCAGGGCCCCGTGGCGGTGCTCGGGCACGCGCTCGACGTCTGCGACGGGATCCTCGCCGCGGCCGGGGTCGACCGCACCGCCCTCGCGGGCATCGGGGTCGGCGTGCCCGGCCCGGTGGAGCACGCGAGCGGCCGCCCGGTGCGCCCGCCGATCATGCCCGGCTGGGACGGCTTCGACATCCCCGCCTTCGTGCGCCGGCGCTACGACACCACGGTGCTCGTCGACAACGACGTGAACCTGCTGGCGCTCGGTGAGCGGGCCTCGCGCTTCCCGCACGCCCTCGACCTGATGTTCGTGAAGGTCGGCACCGGCATCGGCGCGGGCATCGTCTCGTCCGGGCTGCTCCAGCGCGGAGCCCTCGGCTCCGCGGGTGATCTCGGCCACGTCCAGGTGCCGCGCACGGCCCCGGCCGCGGCGGGCGGTCAGGAGGGGGACCTCGAGGCGGTCGCGGGCGGCTCCGCTCTGGCCGCCGGGCTCGCCCGGGCGGGCCGCGACGTGCAGTCGGTGCGCGAGCTGATCGACCTGCTGAAGGTGCGCGATCCCGAGGCCGTCGAGGCGGCGCGGATCGCGGGACTGCAGCTCGGCGAGGTGCTGGCCACCTGCGTGAGCCTGCTGAACCCCTCCGTCATCGTGCTGGGCGGCGCGGTCGCCCTCGCCAGCCCGGAGATCCTGACGGCCGTGCGCTCGGTGATCGACGAGCGCTCCCTCCCCCTCGCGACGCAGCGGCTCGACGTGGTGACCGCCGAGCTGGGCGGCAGCGGGGGCGTGCGCGGTGCCGCGCTGATGCTGCGCGGGCACCTGCTCAGCCCCGCCGTGGTGGACGGCTTCCTCGAGCAGCTGCGCGCCGAGGGGCGGGCGGTCCGCTAGAGCGGCGGCCGCGCACCCGGAGGCGGCGGGCCGCGCCGGCGCGATCCCTCGCGGACCGCGTCGGCCGCACCCGGTCAGGAGCGGACCTCCGCGCGGTCGGCGTCCTCCGGCTGGGCGCCGAGAGCGGCGGCGACGGCGGCGTCGATGCGCGCCTGCTCCCCCGCGGCCCGGCGGCGGCGGCGGACGACGGTCAGCACGATGAGCCCGATGAGCAGGGCGAGGAGGAGCACGGCGCTCCACGGCACGGCCGCGGCCGAGGTCTCGGCGGTGGCGACCGGCACGTCGGGGACGACGACGGCGGAGTCGGCCTGCGCGGCCTGGTCGGCGGTGACGACGGTGCCCGAGAGCGCGGCGCGGGCGGTCGCGACGAAGAGCGGCCAGACTCCGGCGACGGTCACGGTGCGCGAGACGGAGGTTCCGGGGAGGAGCTCGGGCAGCGGCTCCGGGTCGGTCGCGGACACCGGCGCGAGGCCGAAGAGGCCGGCGACGCTGATCTCGGCGCCCGGCGCGATACGGGTGTTGCCCGCGTTGGTCACGGTGTAGTCGACGGTCGCGGAGCCGGGGGCGAAGGGGTTCCAGCCGCCCTGGTACGAGACGGCGAGGCCGTCGATCGACAGGCGCGGGGCGAGCTCGCCGCCGACGCGGAGGTACATGCGCGAGCCCAGGCGCCGGTCGACCGAGACTCCGGTCTCGCCCTGCACCAGGATCGAGGAGACGACGCCCGCGGCGTAGTCGCCCGGGGTCACGTCGTCGGGGACGACGACCTCGAACGGGACCTGCACGCTCTCGCCGGCGGGCACGGTGACCTCGGGCTCGGGGAACGCGATCCAGCTGCCGAGCTGCGTCGAGGGCTCCGCGGCGGGGAGCAGGTCGAGCTGGCCGGCCTCGGTGATGAAGCCGTCGGAGCCGTAGACGCGGAACGTCTGCTCCTCGTCGTCGTAGTTGGAGACGATCAGGGCGTCGCTGAGGCGTCCGCCGGGATCGAGGGCGTACGCGTAGTTCGGCCGCTCGCTGCCCTGCTCGGTGTCGGCGGGGCGCACCCCCCAGGTGACCGGCGTGGAGGCGGGGTCCGCCTCCTGGGCACCCGCCTGAGCCGAGAGGCCGCCGGCTGCGAGGAGCGTCATCAGCAGCAGGGCGGCGGTGGTGCGGGAGGTGCGTGGCATGAGCGACATCGATCAGGCTTCCGTTGCAAGGGGGGATGCCTCCCCGCGGGACGCCGCTCCGGTACGCGGCACGCCGAGCGGGGCGTACCGGAGTGGCGTCTCGCGGGGAGACGGGGGGAGGGTGGGGCGGCCCGGAGGCCGCCCCACCGGTGCTAGCCGAGCGCGGTGAGCGTCAGCGTCGCGGTGTAGGTGCCGGTTCCGACCGAGAGCGGGAGCTTCAGGTCGAGGTCGGCGCCCAGGACCGAGGATCCGGTCGGGTGCTGCGCCGCGGCGGAGCCGAGGACGCGGGGCGTGGCGAGGCCGTTGCCCGAGTCGAACCCGGAGGGGACGGCTGCGCCCGCGACGGCACCGCCGGTGTTCTCCAGGACCTCGGGGGTCCAGCCGAGGTGCTTGCCCGAGAACGTCTTCTCGCCGGAGCGGAAGTCGCTCAGCTGGCCGGTGACCGACCAGGCCGGGCCGTTGAGGCGGGTGTCGGTCACCCGGACCGGCACGAGCTCACCGGAGGCGGCGAAGTGGTCGCCCTGCTCCTCGGCGACGCCGAGGTTCACCAGGTTGCTGGTGCCCTCGAGCGTCCAGGTCAGCTCGCCCTTGTTGGCCTCGGGGACGATGACGGCCACGGCCTGGTCGCCGGCCGCCGCAGCGCCCGCCGCCGTTCCCGTGAAGGTGCCGTCGACTCCGGCGGCGGTGTTGCCCGCGCCGAAGTTGACCGCCGGCGCGTTGTCGGTGAGCGCGATGCGCCCGCCGACCGTCGTACCCGCGAGCTGGACGTTGCCGGAGTTGCCCGAGAGCGTGAGGTTCCCGCCCACCGTGTTGCCGAGGGCCGAGGCCGAGCCGTCCTCGTTCGCGCCCAGGAGGACGCCGCGCGAGGAGCCGGTGACGGCGAGCGAGCCGCCGACGATGGCGCCCTGCACGTTCACGCCGAAGTCGCTGCCGGCGAAGGTGGCGTCGCCGCCGACGCTGGTGCGGTCGACGTCGACGTAGTTCGCCGCGTCGGTGCTGACCGAGCCGTCGACCGAGAGGTCGCTGAACTCGACGTCGATCCCGCCGGCCTCGACCATGCCGCCGACCGTGAGGTCGCGCAGGTAGAGGAAGCCGTTGCGGCTGCCGTCCGAGAACGACACGACGTCTCCGCCGACGCTGGTGCCGTCGATCGAGATGCCGTACGCGTCGGTGCCGATGACGTCGCCGCCGATGGTCGCCGAGGTGGCGTCCAGCCAGGCGTCGTCGCCGACGATGACGTTGCCGGTGACGGTCACGTTGCCGAGCACGCAGGTCTGGCCCGCGCCGACGTTGAGGTCTCCGGTGATCGTCTGGTTCCCGAGCTCGGTGGTGCAGTCCGTCGTCGCCGCGAAGGCGGACGGTGCGGCGACCATCGCGAGGGAGGCGGCCGCGAGGACCGCCGTGGGCGTCTTCCACTTCATGGGGGTTCTCCTCGGTGCGCTCGTGCGCGTCGTGCTGGTGGTGGTGCTGTCGGTGCGGCGCGCGCGGCGCGGGGTGCGCTCAGCCACGGAGCGCAGCGATCGCGGAGTAGCTGCGGGAAGCGGCCTCGAGGGAGTTCCCCGTGCTCGGCGGCGTCGCCAGCGTGGGAGCGGTGTCCTGCTCCCAGACGCCGAAGCGCTGGCCGCGGTCGCGCAGCTCCGAGAGGAACGCCTGGTAGGGCAGGTTGCCCGCGCCGAACTCGACGATGTCGTAGCCGTTGGTGTTGGCGTTGTTCGTCTTGCCGTCCTTGAGGTGCAGGATCGGGTAGCGGCGCGGGTTGCGCTTGATGTAGTCGAGCGGCTCGAAGCCCGGGTAGAGCTTCTTGCCGACGTACGCCCAGTAGACGTCCATCTCGAGGTACACGTGACGCGGGTCGGTGTTGTCGTAGAAGAGGTCGTACAGGCGGGTCTTGGGGTCGTCCGTGGCGAACCCGAACTCACCGGCGTGGTTGTGCTGGTAGAGCTTCATGCCCGCGGCCGAGACCTGCTGGCCCCACTTGTTCCACTCCTCCGCCGCGGCGAGGTAGCCCGCCTTGGTGTTGACGTTGGTGGGCGCGTTGCCGGTGCCGAGGTGCGGCGTGCCGAGGATCTGCGCGATCTCGATCTGCTTGCCCAGCTCCGAGCGGAGGAGGTTGGTGCCGACGTGCGAGCCGACGGCGCGGAGGCCGTTGTCGTCGAGCAGCTGGCGGATCTGCTGCGGGGTGATCGCCCCGACGTTGCCCTGGGTGTACCCGGCGAACTCGATCTCGCTGTAGCCGATGCGGCCGAGCTCCTCGAAGACGGCCCGGAAGCCGAGCGACGAGACCTTGTCGCGGACGCTGAAGAGCTGGATGCCGATGCGGTTGATCGGGACCAGGCGCGTGGATCCGGACGAGGGCGCGGGGGCGGCCGTGGCGGGCGCCGCGAGGGCTCCCGCTCCGACGCCGACCGCGACGGTCGATGCGGCCAGGGCCGTCATCAGCGAGCGCCGGCTCATCGGCTTGGCCGTGATGGATGCGTGGTGGTGGTGCATCATTTCTCCTTCGAAATGGCAGATGGTGCAGGGGGTGGGGGGCCGGCCGGCCCGGTCGAGCCGGCCGGCCCCTGCGCGGGGGCTACTGCTGGACGGTGAGGTTCAGCAGCGCCGACGCGGCGTTGGTGTCCGCCGTGGCGGTGTGGGTGACGGTCAGCTTGTAGCTGCCCGCCGCGAGCTTCGGGAGCGTCACCACGACGTGCCCGTTCTCGTCGAGGGTCCCGGTGAGCATCGCGACGGTGGAGAGGTTCCTCTTCACCATCACGCTCACCTGACCGGTGCCGGCGACACCCGTCGAGGACTTCGCGTCGACCGTGACCTGCGCGCTGGCGCCCGGCTTGACCGGGTTGGGCGAGACGGTCGCGGTGAGCTCCGAGGCGGCCTTCGAGACGATCAGGCGGGCGGTGCCCTCCGAGGCCTTGAAGGTGGCGTCCGAGCCGTACGCCGCACGGAAGGTGTGGGTGCCGGCGCCGAGGGTCTTCGGCAGGGCGAAGGTCGCCTTGCCGTCCTTCAGCGTCGCGCGGCCCAGCTCGGTGGCGCCCTCGTAGAGGACGACCTCTCCGCCGGGGTTCCCACCCTGACCGGTGACCGTGACGGTCGCCTCGCCGGGTGCCCCGAAGGTCACGCGGGGAGCCGAGAGCGCCACAGTGGTGGTCGACGCGGCGGTCGGGGCGTTCGCCGCGGCCAGGTCGAGCGTGAACTTCACCGTGCCGACCGCCGAGACGTTGCCGCCGGTGTCGGTGGCGCGGTACTGGATCGTCCGGGCGCCGTTCGTGGTGAACGGGACCGTGTACGCGCCGTTGACGGCGCGGACCGTGGTCCACGTCGTGCCGTTGTCGGCGGAGTACTGGACGGTGGAGAGCGCTCCGTTGTCCGTGGCGGTGAGGCCGAGGGTCACGGGCTTGTTGTAGACGCCGCCGACGCCCGCAGGCGCTGCCGGGTCGAGGGTCGCCGCGACGGTCGGAGCCGTCTTGTCACCGGCGCCGGCACCCTGGAAGGTGAGGGAGTCGAGCGACAGGCCGTTGGGCGAGGTCACGTAGAGCGAGCCGGTGCCGCGGGGGACGTTGGTGCCGAAGGGGACGAGGACGTCCTTCCAGCCGGCTCCCGCGGGGATGGTCGCTGTTCCGAAGGGCGCTGCGTCGGCAGCGTTCCAGCGGAGGTCGACGGTGCCCTCACCGGTGGCGCGGACCACGACGCCGGTCAGGTTGGCGAAGTTCACCGGGTCCCAGCGCAGGAAGGATCCCGCACCGAGTCCGCTGACGGCGTTGCCGCCGCTGGCGGTGGTGTCCGCGTAGGGCAGGACGCCCTCACGGGCGGCGTGCTCCGCCTCCTGCGTCTTCGGGTTCAGCCGCAGCGTCGCCTCGGCCGCAGCAGGGGGCAGGCCGTTGAAGCCGCCGTCCGTGTAGGTCACGACGACGGTGCCGTACAGCAGCGCGCCGGGGCCGTGCTCGGGCGAGTCCTTGGACGTCGGGAACGCTCCCTTGGCACCGGTGCCGGTGACCTCGGGGTGGGCGTGCTCGTCGTGGCCGAGGCCGTAGGTCCAGCCCACGCGGCTGCTGACGATCTGGTCGCCGTCCTCAGCGTCCTTGCCGGTCACCTGGTAGGGGATCGCGTCGCCCCAGCTGAAGAACGAGCCGTTGCCGGGCGTCTGGATCTGGATCTGCGGCGCCTGGTTGCCGACCGAGATGACCCGCGAGGTCAGGCTGAACTTGCCCTTGGCGTCGGTGACGCGCAGACGGGCCGTGAACTGTCCGAGCTCGGTGTAGGTCTTCTTGACGGTCACTCCGGTGGCGTCGAAGGTGCCGTCGCCGTCGAAGTCCCAGTCGTAGGTGAGCGCGTCGCCCTCGGGGTCGGTCGATCCCTTGGCGTCGAACGTGACCTCGAGCGGGGTCTGCGAGGCGGACAGGGGGGTCGCGGTGAAGCGGGCCTGCGGCGCCTTGTTGCCCTCGGCGTAGTCGATCCGGTACAGGCCCGCGTCGGGGTTGGCGCGGAAGAATCCGTCGCCGTACTCGATCACGTACATCGACCCGTCGGGGCCGAACTCCATGTCCATCGGGTTGTCGTGGATCGGCTGCGCGGCCTGGCTGAGCGCCGCGTTGGGGAGGAAGTCCTCGATGTGCGTGACCGCGCGGTCCTCATCGAGCGTGAACGCCGCGATGTAGTCCTGCGAGAACTCGCCGAAGAAGGTCTTCTTGTCCCAGTACTCCGGGAACTTCGACGTCGAGGTGTTCTCCGCGTCGAAGTGGTACACCGGTCCGCCCATGGGGCCCTGGCCGGTGCTGGTCCCGAAGTTGACGAGCTCGTCGAACGGCTGGTCGCCGGGGTTGTCGCCGTAGTAGACGGTCGCCGCCTTGGCGTCCGGGATGTCGACGAGGCCGGTGTTCCAGCGCGAGTTGTTCTTCAGGTTCTCCGGGTCGAAGAAGCCGCGGGGCGTCGACGTCTCGAAGTTCCACTCGTTGTACGGCGCGTTGGGTCCGTGGACGTAGGGCCAGCCGGAGTTGTGCGGCTCGTCCAGTCCGGTCGCGTTCCACTCGACGAGGCCCATCGGGCCGCGGACGCCGTCGGCCGCAGCGGCCTTCGTGGCGTCGGGGCCGTAGTCGCCCCAGGAGAGGGTGTTCGTCTCGGCGTCGACGTCGATCTTGAACGGGTTGCGGACGCCCATCACGAAGATCTCGGGGCGGGTCTTCTCGGTTCCCACCGGGAAGAGGTTGCCCTCGGGGATCGTGTACGAGCCGTCCTCCTGCACGGTGATCCGGAGGATCTTGCCGCGGAGGTCGTTCGTGTTGCCGGCGCCTCGACGCGAGTCGAAGCCCGGGTTCATGCGGGGCGCGTCGTTGTTCGGCGCGAAGCCCGCGGCACCCGGAGCGCTCGCCGGCGTGTTGTCGCCGGTGGAGAGGTACAGGTTGCCGTCGGCGTCCCAGTCGAAGTCGGCACCCACGTGGCAGCACTGCCCGCGCTGGGTCTCGATGTCGATGATCTTCTGCTCGCTCGCGAGGTCGAGGCCCGAGCCGGTCCACTTGAACCGGGAGAGGCGGTTGATGCCCTTCCACTGGTCCCAGTAGCTGTCGGTCGCGCCCTCGGGCAGCATGTTCGGAGCCGCGCCGGTCGGGGTGTTCCCGGGGGGCGCGTAGACGAGGTAGACCCACTTGTTCTCGGCGAAGTCGGGGTCGATGCCGACGGACTGCAGCCCGTCCTCCGAGTTCTGGTACACGGGGATCGTGTTGACGACACGGGTGGTGCCGGTCTTGGGGTCGGTGTGGCGGATCTCGCCGTTCCGAGCGGTGTGGAGGACCGACTTGTCCGGGAGGACGGCCAGGTCGAGGGGCTCGCCGACGTTCTTCGTCAGCAGGACCTTCTCATAGTTGCTCCAGTCGAGAGCGGATGCTCCGCCCTCGGAACCGTGGTCCACTCCGTCGTGGGCCGAGGCGGGCAGGCCGAGGGCGGTGAGTCCGGAGACCGTCACCATCCCGGCGATGCCGAGTGCGAGAAGACGCCTGATGCTTCTTCTCGAGGATCGCTTACCATTCATGCGTGATGTGATTCCTTCAATGAGGTGTTCATCGCAGAGGCCGGGTCCGTCGCTGTCCGCACGACTGAGCGGATCCGGTCTCCTCCTGTCCGGCCCTGGGGCCGGTGTCTTGCACTCCTCCTCCTCTCGCGGATGCCGGTGGCGCTGCGCTGCGGGTCGTCAGTGATCCCGGGGCGGCGCCGAGGTGGGGGTCGGCGCGGGATGGTTCCCGCGCCGACCCGGGCTGGTGGGGCCGATCAGGACTCGAAGGCCGAGGGCAGGTACTCGGAGACGTTGTCCTTGGTGACGACCGGCGCGAAGAGCTGGATCTGGCGCGGGACGCCGAGCGAGCTGGTGTCGGCCATCGACTTGTTCTGCTCGACGAGGCGGGCGAGCTTGATGCCGTCCGCGGCCTGGGTCGAGGGGTACACGACCGTGGCCTTGACGACGGAGTCGTCGGCCTCGATCGCGCGCATCACGTTGGCCGATCCGGCGCCGCCGACGAAGAGGAACTCGTCGCGTCCGGCGGTGTCGATCGCCGCGAGGACGCCGACGCCCTGGTCGTCGTCGTGGTTCCAGATGGCGTCGATCTTCGGCGCGGCCTGGAGGAGGTTGGCCGCGGCCTGCTCTCCGCCCTGGACGGTGAAGTCGGCGGCGACGCGGTTGTCCACGTCGAGTCCGCAGCCCTCGAGCGCGTCCGAGAAGCCCTGGCTGCGCTCCTGGGTCAGCGGGAGGGAGTCGATGCCGGCGATCTCGGCGACGACGGCGTCGGGGTTGTCGCCGAGCTCCTCGCAGATGTAGGTGCCGGCGCTGACGCCCATGCCGTAGTTGTCGCCGAGGATGGTCGACCGGGCGGCGAAGGGGCTGGAGAACTCGCGGTCCACGTTGATGACGGTGATGCCCGCCTCCATCGCCTGGGTGGCGACCTGCGTGAGCGCCGCTCCGTCGATCGGCAGGAGCACGATCGCGTCGACGCCGTCGTTGATGAAGGTCTCGACCTGGCTGATCTGGAGATTGACGTCGTTGGTGCCCTCCGCGGTGCGGAGCTCCACGTCGTCGTACTTCTCGGCCTCGGCGATGGCGGCGCGGCTGACCGCGCCCATCCAGCCGTGGTCGGCGGCGGGAGCGGTGAAGCCGATGACGACGTTGTCGCCGGAGGCGTCGTTGTCCGAGGCGGCCACGGCGGCGGCGGTCCCACCGGAGGCGGCGTTGCCGGTCTCGACCGGGGCGTTCGAGATGCAGCCGGTGAGCATCAGCGCGACGGCGCCGAAGGCGACGCCGGCCGAGCCGAGTCGGGCGGTGCGGGAGAGGCGACTGCGGGTGAAGGGGCGTGCGGGCATGGAAGTGATCTCCTTCGATCGATCCGAGGGGTCCGAGGGCACACGTGTCCTGCGGAGAGGTGACCTGAGTGGTCGGGTGGGTTGCTGTGTGTGGAGGAGCGGGGCCGGAGCCCCGGGGTCAGGACTTCCTGCCGCGGGCGGCGAACCGCTGCTGCAGCAGGACGGCGGCGACGATGATCGCGCCCTTCGCGACGGCCTGAGTCGAGGTCGACATGTTGTTCTGCGTGAACACGTTGGTCAGGGTCGTGAAGATGAGGACGCCGAACACGGTGCCGACGATGGTGCCGCGGCCGCCGGCCAGCAGCGTGCCTCCGACGACGACCGCCGCGATGGCGTCGAGCTCGTAGAGGAGGCCGTTGGTCGAGCTGCCAGCGGTGGTGCGGGCGAGCATCATGACGGCGGCGATGCCGGCGGTGAGCCCGGCGAGGCCGTAGACGTACATGGTGTGGCGGCGGACCTTGATGCCGGCGAGGCGGGCCGCCTCGGGGTTGCCGCCGACCGCGATGGTGCGGCGGCCGAAGGTGGTGCGGTTGAGCAGGATCCAGCCGGCGACGGCGACGACCACGAAGATCAGCACGAGCACCGGGATGCCGAGCACGTCGGCGCGGAAGAAGTCGAGGAACGGCGTGACCGTGACGACCTGCGTCTGGCGGTTCGAGATCAGCTCGGCGAAGCCGCGGGCGGCGACGAGCATCGCCAGGGTCGCCATGAAGGCGACGACCCGGCCGTAGGCGATCAGCGCGCCGTTGATCAGGCCGCAGACGAGGCCGACGACGACCGCGGTGAGCACGATCACCAACCAGGAGGTGTTGGCCGCGTAGTACTGGGTCGAGACCGTGCTCGCCCAGACCGTCGCGAGCCCCATCACGGAGCCGACCGAGAGGTCGATGCCGCCGGAGGTGATGACGAAGGTCATCCCGATGCTCAGCACGCCGATGACCGCGGCGAGGCGGAGGATCGTGAGCACGTTGTCGACGCTGGCGAAGCGCTCCCCCGCGGTCGCGAATCCGACGATGCAGAGGATCACCAGCGCGAGCAGCAGCCCGACGTTGCGGCCGAGGGAGCCCTGCATGAGGCGGGCCATCCCGGAGCGGGAGTCCTTCGAGGGCACGCCCCCGGAGGAGCCTCCCGTCGCGGCCGACGCGTGACGGGCGGCGTCCTCCTGCGGACCGCCGATCGACGGCGACGCGGTGTCGAGCTGTCCGCTCACGCTGCACTTCCTTCCATGACGAGATCGAGCACGCGGTGCTCGTCGATCGAATCGGCCGGGCCCTCGTGGACCACGGCGCCGTCGGAGATCACGAGCACTCGGTCGGAGAGTCCGAGGACCTCGCCGATCTCGCTGGAGACCACGAGCACGGCGGCGCCGTTGGTCGCGAGGTCCCTGATCAGGGTGTAGATCTCGGCCCGTGCGCCGACGTCGACCCCGCGGGTCGGCTCGTCGAGCAGCAGGACGCGGCAGCCGCGCACGAGCCAGCGGGCGAGGAGCGCCTTCTGCTGGTTGCCTCCGGAGAGGGTGCGGGCGTCGCGGTCGACCCCGGAGGGCCGCAGGTCGAGGGAGACCGCCTGCTCGGCCGCCGCCGCGCGCTCGGAGCGCTCGTCGAGGAAGCCGCGCTTGGCGAAGCGGTCGAAGGTCGAGAGGGTGATGTTGCGGTAGACCGGCTCGTCCAGGAGCAGGCCCTGGCTCTTGCGCTCCTCCGGGCAGAGGCCGATGCCGGCGTCGACCGCCGAGGTGACGGATCCGGCGCGCAGGCGCTTGCCCGCCACGCTGACCGTCCCGGTGCTGGCGCGGCGCGCCCCGTAGATGGTCTCGAGGATCTCGGAGCGGCCGGAGCCGACCAGTCCCGCGAGGCCGACGACCTCGCCGGCGCGGATCTCGAGGGAGACGTCCGAGAAGGAGCCCTGCAGGCCCAGCTTCTCGACCTTCAGCAGCGTCTCGGCCTCGACGTCGAGCTCCTGGCGGTCCGGGAAGACGTACTCGACGGCGCGGCCGGTCATCAGGGTGATGAGCTTCGAGGTGGGGGTGTCGGCGACCGCGAGGTTCTGCGCGACGGTCGCGCCGTCCTTGATCACGGTGATCCGGTCGCCGATGGCGCGGATCTCGTCGAGGCGGTGCGAGATGTAGACGATGGCGACGCCGGAGGCGGTGAGCTGGCGCACCACGTGGAAGAGGTTCTCCACCTCCTCGGAGTCGAGCACCGCGGAGGGCTCGTCCATGATGATGACCCGCGCGTCGTGCGAGAGGGCACGGGCCATCTGCACGATCTGCTTGCCGGCGGCGGAGAGCGTGCCGACCTCGCGGTTCGGCGAGATCTCGGAGTGGCCGAGGCGCTCCATCAGCTCGCGGGTGATCCTCGTGGCCTTCGCCCGGGCGGTGAAGCCGCCGCGGGAGAGCTCGTGGCCGAGGAAGATGTTCTCGGCGACGGAGAGGCCGTCGACGACGTCGAGCTCCTGGTACATCGTCGCGATGCCCAGGGCGAGGGCCGCCGTCGGGGACGGGATCGTGACGACGTTCCCGTCGACGAGGATCTCGCCCTCGGTGGGCTGGTGGGCCCCGGCGAGGGTCTTGATGAGGGTGGACTTGCCGGCGCCGTTCTGGCCGAGGAGGCAGTGCACCTCACCGGGTCGGACATCGAGGTCGACGCCGTCGAGAGCACGGGCGCCGGGGAAGACCTTCACGATGCCGCGCATCTGCAGAAGCAGCTGCTGAGACTCGTCGGAGGTGCGGGGAAGAGGCTGTGCAGCAGTGCTGCGGGGGTCTGCGGTGACCATGCGGATGAAGCTACTTCCACTTACGTCGCGGGTCAAGCAAAAGTTCTGAACCGATTCGAAGGCGGTTCGAGTGATCGCCCAGTCGCCCCAGGGGCTTCCTGCTACCGCGTCAGGGCTGGGATCCGCGGGATTACGCGACATCTGACGGCGGCGGTTGAGACATTCCGTCCGTGATAGAGCGCTCTCCGAACCCTATGAACGCGCTCATGTCCGTGCAGCCCGGGCGCGTCGCCCCGGAGGCGGCCTCGCCGAGCGCGGTAGCGCCCGCGCCCCGACCCGTGGCAGGGTCGTACGGCCGACGAAAGGACGACGATGTCGAACGACCGAGCCCTGCGCGTCGCGATGGTGGGGACCGCCTTCATGGGCCGCACCCACTCGCACGCCTGGCGCACCGCCTCCCGCTTCTTCCCCCTCCCCCTCCGCCCCGAGCTCGCCGTGCTCGTGGGGAGCAACCCCGACTCGACCGCCGAGCGCGCCGAGCGGCTGGGCTGGAGCGAGGCCTCCACCGACTGGCGGGCCGTCATCGCCCGCGACGACATCGACCTCGTCGACATCTGCACGCCGGGCGACACCCACGCCGAGATCGCCATCGCGGCCCTCGAGGCCGGCAAGCACGTGCTGTGCGAGAAGCCCCTCGCCAACTCCGTCGAGGAGGCGGAGCGGATGGTCGCCGCGGCCGCCGCCTCCGGCAAGGTGGCGATGTGCGGCTTCAGCTACCGCCGCACCCCGGCCCTCGCCCTCGCGAAGCGCTTCATCGAGGAGGGCCGCCTCGGCGACATCCGCCACGTGCGCGCCCAGTACCTGCAGGACTGGCTGTCCGACTCCGAGGCGCCGCTGACCTGGCGCCTGCAGAAGGAGCGCGCCGGCTCGGGCGCCCTCGGCGACATCGGCGCGCACAGCATCGACACCGCCCAGTGGCTGACCGGCCGCGGCATCACCTCGGTCTCGGCGACGCTGCGCACCTTCACCACCGAGCGCCCCGTGCTCAGCGAGCAGGTCGGCCTCGGCGGCCGCGCCGGTGCCGACGCCCCGCGCGGCGCCGTGACCGTCGACGACGCCGCGGCCTTCACCGCCTCCTTCGAGGGCGGCGCCCTGGGCGTCTTCGAGGCGACCCGCGTCGCGACCGGCCGCCGCAACGCCAACCGGATCGAGGTGAACGGCGAGCTCGGCTCGATCGCGTTCGACTTCGAGCGGATGAACGAGCTCGAGTACTACGACGCCCGCGACCCCGAGGAGGCGCAGGGCTTCCGGCGCATCCAGGTCACCGAGCCGGCGCACCCGTACATGGCGGCCTGGTGGCCGACCGGGCACGGCATCGGCTACGAGCACCTCTTCACGCACCAGGTCGTCGACCTCGTCGAGGCGATCGCCGGAGGCACGGCGGTCACGCCCACATTCGCCGACGCCCTCGACGTGCAGCGCGTCCTCGACGCGGTCGCCACCAGCGCGGGCGCGTCGTCCGTCTCCACGCCGGTCGCCCGCTGACCCGACCGTCCCCTCCCCGCGAGATGCCGCTCCGGTGCGCCTCCCCCGGCGTGTCGCGTGCCGAAGCGGCGTCTCACGGAAGGGGGCGGCGGGCGCGGGGAGTCACAGTCGGCGCCGTGCGCCGATCCTGCGCCATAATGCGCCTATGAGCAAGAAGATTGACGCTGCGCATCGCGCACTGGTAGAGGCCCTCGACAAGCACGCCCGACTCGTCTCGGACAAGGAGTCGAAGCCGCGGAAGGTCGAACGGGCCGGAGCTGAGCTCCGCGCCGCGACGAAGGCGTACGCCGCGCTCGTGTCCGCGCGCACCGGCGCCGCGAGCCCCTTCGCCGATCTGGCCGACCCCCGCCTGGACAAGCCGACCATCGCGTCGCTCCGGGCCGAGCGCGACGCGATCGCGAAGCGGATCGCCAAGCACGAGGCGTCGGCGGGCGAGGACGGCGCGCTCGCGAGCTGAGCGTCCGGCGCGGCGCGGTCAGGCGCTGAGCGCGCAGCCGCAGCGCGATCCCGCGCTGAGCGGCGCTGTGGCGCGCTCTCAAGCTGAGCGCGCCCCACGGCGGGACCCCGCGCCGAGCAGCCGCGACGGCGCGCTCGCGCGGTGAGCGCGCGCCTCCGCTGCCTCCGAGTCGCCGTGTTACGCGCGGGTTCCGCGCGGGTCCGACCGCCTTCGTAAGGTGATCCCCGGGATCCGCGCAGTCGCGGCGCCGAGCGACCGGAGGCCGGTCGCAGCGCCGGCGGTGACCAGCAGCGCCCGGTCGGCACCGCGTGCCCGGATCCTCTCCACGGAAGGATCCCCACAGCCATGACCCTGCGCACCCGACTCCTCGCGACCTCCGCGATCGCCGCCTCCGCCGCCCTCCTCCTCTCCGGCTGCTCCGGCGCGGGCGGCGGCGACGACACCGTCCGCATCGGCGTGGTCGGCGCGAGCGACCCCTACTGGGCCACCTACGAGAAGGCCGCCGCCGACGCCGGGATCGACGTCGAGATCGTCGACTTCAGCGACTACAACCAGCCCAACCCCGCCCTCACCGAGGGCGAGATCGACCTCAACCAGTTCCAGCACATCGCCTACCTGGCGCAGTACAACACCTCGGCCGACGCCGACCTCGTGCCGATCGGCGCGACCGCGATCTACCCGCTCGGCCTCTACTCCTCGCAGTACGACGACGTCGCGGACATCCCCGCCGGCTCCACCGTCGCGATCCCCAACGACGAGACGAATCAGGCGCGCGCGCTGCTGGTGCTGCAGTCGGCCGGGCTCGTCGAGCTGAAGGACGGCGGCGGAGTGCTCTCGAACGTCGACGACGTCGAATCCTCCTCGAAGGTGGAGGTCACCGCGCTCGAGGCCTCCCTCACCCCGACGTCGCTCCCGGACGTGGCCGCCGCGATCATCAACAACGACTTCATCGAGAACGCGGGCCTGAAGGCCTCGGACGCGATCGCCCAGGACGACCCGAGCGACCCCGCCTCCCTGCTCTACACGAACATCTTCGCCGCCCGGGCCGACGACGCCGGGAACGAGACCTACACGAAGCTCGTCTCGATCTACCAGGACAGCCAGGACGTGCTCGACGGCGTCTCGGAGCAGTCCGGCGGCACCGCGGTCTTCCTGAAGACCCCCGCCTCCGAGCTGGAGACCTCGCTCGAGTCCGCCGAGACCGACATCTCCGCCACCTCCTGACTCCGGCACCCGCGGCACCGCGCCGGTCGGGTCCTCCGCTCGCGGAGCTCCCCACCGGCGCGGTCCCGCGCCTCCCCCGCAACAGAAAGGGCGCCCCGTGCCGCTCATCCGCATGACCGACGTGCGCAAGGTGTACCCCGGCGCAGGGCGCGGCGCCGCCCCGACCGCGGCCGTCGACGGCGTGAGCCTCGAGATCGAGGCGGGCGACGTCTACGGCGTGATCGGCTACTCCGGCGCCGGCAAGAGCACGCTCGCGCGCCTCGTCAACGCCCTCGAGCCCGCGACCAGCGGCAGCATCGAGATCGACGGCCGCGAGACCATGGGGCTGCCCGAGCGCGAGCTGCGTCGGCTGCGCCTGGGCATCGGGATGATCTTCCAGCAGTTCAACCTGTTCGGCTCGAAGACCGTGGGGCAGAACGTCGCCTACCCGCTGCAGGTCGCGGGCGTCCCGCGGGCGGAGCAGCGCGCCCGCGTCGACGAGATGCTCCGCTTCGTCGGCCTGAGCGACAAGGCGCGCAGCCACCCGGAGCAGCTCTCGGGCGGGCAGAAGCAGCGCGTCGGCATCGCCCGCGCCCTCGCCGCCTCCCCGCGCATCCTGCTGGCCGACGAGGCCACCAGCGCGCTCGACCCGGACACCACCGGCGAGGTGCTCGCCCTCCTCCGCCGCATCAACGAGGAGCTGGGCGTCACCATCGTCGTGATCACCCACGAGATGGACGTGGTCCAGCAGCTCGCGACGAAGGTCGCGGTGATGGAGTCGGGCCGCATCGTGGAGCGCGGGCCCGTCTTCGACGTGTTCTCGGCCCCGCGCGAGCCGGTCACCCGCCGCTTCGTCTCCACGGTCGTCCGCTCGGTGCCCTCGCCCGCGGAGGCGGCCGTGCTGCGCACGCGCCACCGCGGCCGGCTGGTCACGCTCTCGTTCTCGGACGACTCCGCCTCCCAGGGCGACGTCTTCGCCGAGGTCGCGGCGGCCGGCGTGCCGCTCGAGCTCGTCTACGGCGGCATCACCGACGTCCGCGGACGGGCCTTCGGCCACCTCACGGTCGCCCTCGACGCGCCGGACGGCGTCGTCGACCCCCTCCTCGCCCGCCTCGGCGGACGCGTCGCCCTCACGGAGGTGCCCCGATGAACGAGCTGATCCCGCTCCTGCCCAAGCTCGTCCAGGCGACCGGCGAGACGCTCTACATCGTCGCGCTGAGCCTCCTCTTCGGCGGGCTCGGCGGACTGCTGATCGGACTGGGCCTCGCGCTCACCCGCGGCGGCGCCCTCTACGCGAACCGGATGGTCCACGGACTGCTCAACGTGATCGTGAACGTGTTCCGGCCGATCCCGTTCATCATCTTCATCGCCGCGGCCCAGCCGCTGGCCCGGCTGGTGGTCGGCTCCGGCATCGGCACGGACGCCATCGTCTTCACCCTCTCGCTCGGCGCCGCCTTCGGCATCGGGCGGATCGTGGAGCAGAACCTGCTGACCGTGCAGCCCGGCGTGATCGAGGCGGCGCGGTCGGTCGGAGCGAGCCGGTTCCGGATCGTCCGCACGGTGCTGCTGCCGGAGGCGCTCGGTCCGCTGATCCTCGGCTACACGTTCGTGTTCGTCGCCGTGATCGACATGTCGGCGGTCGCCGGCTACATCGGCGCCGGCGGGCTCGGCAACTTCGCGATCCAGTACGGCTACCGGCAGTTCGAGCCGGTCGTCACCTGGGCCGCGGTGCTCGTGATCATCGTGATCGTGCAGCTGGTGCAACTGCTCGGCAACGTGCTGGCCCGGCGCGTCCTGCGCCGCTGAGGCCGCCCCCCGCACGAACGCGAGACGCCACTCCGGTACGCGACACGCGAGGGTCGCTGTACCGGAGTGGCGTCTTGTGGAGGCCCGTCCGCCGGGGCGGGAGGCGTCAGTAGCGCGGCTTGCGCTCCGGGCGCTCGCTCGAGCGGCTCGGGCCGCTGGGGCGTGCGCCGCGGTCGGCGCCGGCGCGGCTCGGACGGCGGTCCGGCTTCAGCTCGATCAGCTGGCCGCTGATGCGGGTGTCGGCGAGGCGGTCGAGCACGTCCTGGGGCAGGTCGGCCGGCAGCTCCACGATCGAGAAGTCCGGGCGGATGTCGATGTGCCCGAAGTCGCCGCGGTTGAGGCCGCCCTCGTTCGCGAGCGCGCCCACGATCTGGCGGGGCTCGACGCGCTGGCGGCGGCCGACCTCGATCCGGTACGAGGCGAGGTTGCTGTTCGCCGGGCGCTGACGGCGCTCGGGACGCTCGCCGCGGTCGCCGCCGCGGTCGAAGCGGTCGCCGCGCTCGGGGCGGTCGCCGCGGTCGGGCCGGGAGTCGCGGTCCTCGCGCTCGCGACGGGCGAAGCGGGGGTCGTCGGGCGAGAGCAGCAGCGGCTCCTCGCCCTGCGCGACGATGGCCAGCGCGGCGGCGACGTCCGACTCGACCACGTCGTGGTGCTCGACGTAGTGGCCGATGATGTCGCGGAAGCGCTGCAGGCGCTCGGTGTCGGCGAGCGCCGCGGTGATCGCGTCGTCGAAGCGCGAGAGGCGGGTGACGTTGACGTCCTCGACGCTCGGCATCCGCATCTCGGTCAGCGGCTGGCGGGTGGCCTTCTCGATGGCGGCGAGGAGGCGGCGCTCGCGCGGCGTGACGAAGCTGATCGCCGCTCCGCTGCGCCCCGCGCGACCGGTGCGGCCGATGCGGTGGACGTACGACTCGGTGTCGATCGGGATGTCGTAGTTGACGACGTGGCTGATGCGCTCGACGTCGAGGCCGCGGGCGGCGACATCGGTCGCGACGAGGATGTCGAGCTTGCCCGACTTCAGCTGCTCGACCGTGCGCTCGCGCTGGGCCTGGGCCACGTCTCCGCTGATCGCCGCCGCGGTGTAGCCGCGGGCGCGCAGCTTCTCGGCCAGCGTCTCCGTCTCGCTCTTCGTGCGGACGAACACGATCATGCCCTCGAAGTTCTCGACCTCGAGGATGCGGGTGAGGGCGTCGACCTTCTGCGGGTACGACACCATCAGGTAGCGCTGCGTGGTGTTGACGGAGGTCGTGGTCTTGTTCTTGACCGTGATCTCCTCCGGCTCCTTCAGGTACTTGCCGGAGATGCGGCGGATCTGCGCGGGCATCGTCGCCGAGAACAGCGCGATCTGCTTCTCGACGGGGGTGTCGGCGAGGATCGTCTCGACGTCCTCCGCGAAGCCCATCTTGAGCATCTCGTCGGCCTCGTCGAGAACCAGGAACTTCAGCTGCGAGAGGTCGAGGGTGCCCTTCTCGAGGTGGTCCATGATGCGGCCGGGCGTGCCGACGACGACGTGGACGCCGCGGCGGAGCGCGGAGAGCTGGGTGCCGTATCCCTGGCCGCCGTAGACGGGGAGGACGTGGACGCCGCGGAGGCCGGACGCGTAGCGCTCGAACGCCTCGCACACCTGCAGCGCGAGCTCGCGGGTCGGGGCCAGCACGAGGGCCTGCGGCGTCTTCTGCGAGACGTCGAGGCGCGAGAGGATCGGCAGCGCGAACGCCGCGGTCTTGCCGGTGCCGGTCTGGGCGACGCCGAGGACGTCGCGGCCGGAGAGGAGGGACGGGATCGTCGCGGCCTGGATGGCCGAGGGCGTCTCGTAGCCGACCTCCTTGAGGGCCTTGAGGACCGGGTCGGAGAGACCGAGGTCGGAGAAGGTGAGCGTGGGGGCGCTCTCGGAAGCGGTGTCGGCTTCGGGGGCGGAATCGGGGGTATCGGTGGACGCCATGGTGCAACGGTAGTGCTCCGGCGGCGCCGCCGTCCGAGGGAACCCCGAACGCTCGGGCGATCCCGACCCTCCGGAGGCGCCTCGAGCGCCTGTCACGGGGTGAAGTCGAGCAGCACCTTGCTCGAGCGCGAGGCGTCGCGGGCGAGCTCGAAGGCCTCGAGCGCGCGCTCCAGCGGCAGCACCTGCGTGACCACCGGCGCCACCGCGAGGCTCCCGTCGGCGAGCGCCGCCAGCACCTCGTCGATCTCGTCGACGAAGCGGAAGGAGCCGATCAGGCGCAGCTCCCGGGTGATCGCGAGCGAGATCAGGGCCGGCTGCTCGCCCGAGGGGAGGAGTCCCACCATCACGACGGTGCCGCCGCGGGCGGCGCCCCGGACGGCCGAGGCGAGGCCGCGCGGGCTGCCCGAGGATTCGAAGACGACGTCGGCGGCGACCTCGGCGATCGCGTCGGCGTCGGTCGCGCGGATCGTCCGGGTCGCGCCGACCGCGCGGGCGATCGCCAGGGGCTCCTCGGCCAGGTCGACGGCGACGATCTCGGCCGCCCCCGCCCGCTTCAGCACGGCGACGATCAGCGCTCCGATCGGGCCGCTGCCGATCACCAGCACGCGACGTCCCGCCACCTCTCCGGCTCGCGAGACCGCGTGCCAGGCGACGCTCGCCGGCTCCGCGAGCGCCGCCTCCCGGAGCCCGAGGCCGGCGGGCAGTTCGCGGAGCATGCGCGCCGGCAGCACCGCGTGGCGGGCGAACGCGCCCTGGGTGTGCGGCATCCGCGCGGCGCTGCCCAGGTAGGTGCCCTCGGTCGCGAGGTTCGGGCGCCCGTCGGGCCACTCGCCGCGCGCGGTCGCGGGGTGCACGGCGACGGCCGCGCCGTCCGGGGGTCCGGAGCCGTCTGCCGCTGCCTCGACGACCGTGCCGACCACCTCGTGGCCGAGCGTCAGCGGCTCGCGGAGGATCGACTCGCCCGCGGCGCCGTGCGTCCAGTAGTGCAGATCGGAGCCGCAGATCCCGCCGTACGCGACGGCGACGAGGGCCTCGCCGGAGCCGCGCGGCGCGAGCGGCGCCTCCTCGACGCGGAGGTCGCCGGCGGCGTGGACGACGACGCGGGTGGTGGAGGCGGGGACGAGCGCGGTCATGCGGGTTCCGTTCGGTGGGTCGAGGGGTGGCTCAGACGACGACGGTCATGCCGCCGTCGATGAAGACGACCTGCCCGTTGACGTAGTCCGAGCCGTCGGAGGCGAGCCAGACGGCGGGGCCGATCAGGTCCTCGACGCGGCCCCAGCGCGCGGCGGGCGTGCGGCCGAGGATCCAGCTGTTGAACGCCACGTCGTCGACGAGGCCCTGCGTCATCTCGGTGTGGATGTACCCCGGAGCGATCGCGTTGACCTGGATGCCGTGCTGCGCCCACTCCGCCGTCATCGCGCGCGTGAGGTTGCGGATCCCGCCCTTCGAGGCGGTGTAGGGCGCGATCGTCGGCCGCGCGAGATCGGCCTGCACCGAGGCGACGTTGACGATCTTCCCGGCGCCGCGCGGGATCATCCGCTTCGCCGCCGCCCGGCCGACCACGAAGGCGCTGGTGAGGTTCGTGCGCAGCACCCGCTCCCAGTCGGCGACCTCGAGCTCGAGCAGGGGCACGCGGTGCTGGACGCCGGCGTTGTTGACCAGGATGCGCAACGGACCCACCGCCTCCTCGATCCAGGCGACGCCCGCCTCGGCGGCCGCGTCGTCGGTGACGTCGGCGGGGAGCGCTCGCGCGCGGAGGCCGGGCCGAGACGTCCCGCTGCGCGCCGGGACGCCGGCGAGGGGCGGTGTCTCGGCGAGGGGCGGTGTCTCGGCGCGGGGCGGTGTCTCGGCGCGGGGCGGTGTCTCGGCACTGACGGGCAGCGGGAAGCCGGCGCCTCACCGCTGCCGGGCGCGTGAGCACGGCAGCTCGGCGGAGAGGCGCCGCGCGAGAGCAGCCTCCGCGCGTCGGCGCAAGGGCCCCCGCTCCGGGCGTCGCCGACCTAGCGTCGGAGGATCGGCATCATCGAGCGAAGGAGCACGACATGGCATCAGGAGTCGCAACGGTCTGGGTCCCCGTCACGGACATGGAGCGGGCGGTCGCGTTCTACCGCGACACGCTCGGCCTCGAGGTCAAGGACACCTCGGCCGACTGGTCGGAGCTGGACGCCGGCGGGCTGATGATCGGCCTGAACGCCCGCGAATCGGCCACGGTCGCGGAGCAGGGCGGGGCGGTCATCTCGTTCCAGCCCGAGGGCTCGATCGAGGACGAGCTGGAGCGCCTCACGGCGCGGGGCGCGTCGATCGAGGGTGAGATCAGCGACCACGAGTGGGGCCGCATCCTCCCCTTCAAGGACTCGGAGGGCAACGACCTCCAGTTCTACTCGCCGCCGCAGGGCTGAGCGGAGGACCGCCGTCGAGGCGGCCGCGACGAGCGGCGGGCGGGCCGGAGCCGGAGGGCTGCGGTCCGCCCGCCGCTGTGCGTCGCGCGGCCCGTCGGTCCTCGCGCAGGCGCTTCGCCCGGCCGGTCCGATCCTCGGATCGTCTCTCCGCCGCACGTGAGGCCCTCCTCCCAGCCCGCCTCCGCACCTGAGGTCCTAGGATCAGTTGTCCGCCGCATCTGCGGACCCCAGATCCGGAGGTCCCCGTGCATCGTCGCCTGCTCCCCCTCGTCCCGGCCGCTGCCGCGCTCCTCCTGCTCGCCGGCTGCTCCGCTCCGTCGACCCCCGCCGGCGATACGGCCACCGGCGGCGCGACGTCCTCGGTCGGCGGCTCCATCACGGTCTTCGCCGCCGCCTCGCTGAAGGGCGCGTTCACCGAGCTCGCCACGGGGTTCGAGGCCGCCGAGCCCGGCGCGCAGGTCGAGCTCTCCTTCGCCGGCTCCTCCGACCTCGCGACGCAGATCGTCAACGGCGCCCCGGCCGACGTCTTCGCCTCCGCCGATGAGCGCACCATGTCCACCGTCGCCGAGGCCGGGTTCGTCGACGGGGACCCGGTCGACATCGCCACGAACACGCTCGAGATCGCCGTGCCTCCCGGCAACCCGGCGCAGGTCGCCTCGCTCGCCGACCTCGCCCGGCCCGGGACCGCCACCGTCGTCTGCGCGCCGCAGGTGCCGTGCGGAGCAGCGGCCGTCGCGGTCGAGCAGGCCGCCGGTGTCGACATCTCCCCCGTGAGCGAGGAGTCGTCGGTCACCGACGTGCTCGGCAAGGTGTCCTCGGGTGAAGCGGACGCCGGGCTCGTCTACGCGACCGACGTCCGCGGGGCCGCGGGCTCGGTCACCGGCATTCCCTTCGATGAGGCCTCGGAGGCGGTGAACACGTACCCGATCGCGGCGCTGACCGGAGCGGGCGACCCGGCCACGGCGGCGGCCTTCGTCGCGTACGTCGCCTCCGACGCCGGGCGCGCGGTGCTCGCGGCGGCCGGGTTCGGAGCACCGTGAGAGGCGTCGCGGCGTCGGAGGAGACCTGCAGGGCGGTCGGCAGGTCGGTCATAGGAGGGTCGTAGGACGGTCATCGGAGGCGCAGAGCCCCGGCCGCAAGGGTTGCTCGCGACGGACACCACGATCGACGAGGAGCACGACCATGACCCGCATCCCGGAGCCCCGCAGCACGCCCGACGGACCGGCCTACGAGGGCCGGCGGCTCGACCGCCCCGAGGAGGAGGTGGTCGACCAGGGCCTCCCGTTCGACGTGGGGACCCTCTTCTCGCGGCGCGGCGTGCTGACGCTGGTCGGTGCGGGGGCGGCGACCCTCGGGCTCGCGGCGTGCGCCACCGGAGGATCGGGATCCGCCTCCTCCGCCGCCGCGACCGCCACCGCGACTCCCACCGCGACCGCCACGGCCGGGGCCGGCACCGCGGTCGCCGGCGAGATCCCCGACGAGACGGCCGGCCCCTACCCGGGCGACGGCTCGAACGGGGTCGACGTCCTCGAGCGCTCCGGGATCGTCCGCAGCGACCTGCGCACCAGCATCGGCGGCGGCGCGACGGCCGACGGGGTCCCCCTGGCCCTCACTCTGACGATCCTCGACGCGGCGAACGGGGACGTGCCGTTCGCCGGAGCCGCCGTGTACGTCTGGCACTGCGATGCGCACGGGGACTACTCGATGTACTCCAGCGGCGTCGAGGACGAGACGTACCTCCGCGGCGTGCAGGTCGCCGACGCGTCGGGCGTCGTCTCCTTCGCCTCGATCGTCCCGGCCTGCTACTCCGGCCGCTGGCCGCACATCCACTTCGAGGTGTACCCGGGAGCGGACTCGATCACCGACGCGTCGAACGCGATCGCGACCTCGCAGGTCGCCCTGCAGGAGGAGGCGTGCACCGCGGTCTACGCCCTCGACGCGTACGCGGGCTCGGCCGCGAACCTCGCCCGGGTCGGCCTGGACACCGACTCCGTCTTCGGCGACGACGGCGTAGCCCTGCAGCTCGCGACGATGTCCGGCAGCCCGGCGTCCGGCTACTCCGCGGCACTCACGGCGAGCGTCGACACCCGCACCGCGCCGACCGCGGGCGCCGCGCCCCGCAGCCGCTGACCCCCGTCCTCCTCCGCGGGACGCGCCTCCGGTCCGCGACACGCCGACGGAGGCGCACCGGAGCGGCCTCTCACGAGAGGGAGAAGGGGCGTCAGCGCAGGAGGCGGCGGGCGACGGCCACGGCGCCGAGCGCGGCGAGGACCCAGGGACCGCCGACGACCAGCGGGTCGAGGATCTGGTGGCGCACGTCGGTCCGGCCGCGGCGCGAGGCGATCGGGTGCGCGTGCGCCTCGGCCAGCACACCGGTCTCGGTGATCGGATCGTCCGGCCGTGTCGTGAGCAGCGAGCGGAGGTGCGCCCCGGTCGACTCCACCCGGTCGCCCAGCACGAGCAGCAGCCAGTGCGCGTGGCGCCCCTCGCTGAACCGGTCGTAGGCGTAGCGGCGGATCGCGCCCGAGAGGCCGTGGAGGGGCTGCGCCGTGCCGAAGACGGCGGGCAGCTCGAGGTGCTCGATGCTCTTCTCGCGACGGCCGTGCGTCCGCATCCTCTCCGGGCGCTCCCAGTGCGCGCCCGACACGAGGTCGCTGCGCTCGCGGGGGAAGGCGGGCCGGTCGGCGGGATCGAGGTCGGCGCCCCAGCCCGGGATGCGCGCGCGCAGCTCCTCGGGGGTCGGCACGCGGACGGGGCGGTCGGCGGTGTACGGCACGGGATCCTCCTACGGGACGACGACGGTTTTGATGCAGCCGTCGAGCTTGGACGAGAACAGGTGGTACCCCTCGGCGATGTGCTCGAGCGGGATGCGGTGCGTGATCAGGTCGCTGGGCGTGATGTGCCCGGCACGGATGTGCTCGAACAGGCGCGGCCACTGGCGGGTGACGGGGGCCTGGTTCATCCGCAGCGTGAGGCCCTTGTTGACGGCGTCGCCGAACTTGACGGCGCTCGCGAGCGGACCGTAGGCGCCCATCACCGAGACGGTCCCGCCCTTGCGGACGCCGTCGATCGCCCAGTTGAGCGCGATCGGCGAGCCGCCCTGCAGCTTGAGCTTGGCGCCGGTGACGTGCTGGAGGAGGTTCCCGTCGGCCTCCGCCCCGACCGCGTCGATCACGACGTCGGCGCCGAGCCCGCCGGTGGTCTTCTTGAGGGTGACGATGAGGTCGTCCTCCTCGGTGTAGTCGATGGTCTCCGCGAAGGCGAACTCGCGGGCCTTGGCGAGGCGGTAGTCGATCTGGTCGACGACGATGACGCGGCCGGCGCCCATCAGCCAGGCGGACCGCGCGGCGGCTAGGCCGACCGGTCCGGCTCCGAGCACCACGACCGTGTCGCCCTCGACGATGTCGCCGAGCTGCGCGCCGAAGTAGCCGGTCGAGAAGGCGTCGGTGAGCATCAGGGCGTCCTCGTGCGGCAGCCACTCGGGGATCTTCGTCGGGCCCACGTCGGCGAACGGGACGCGCACGTACTCCGCCTGCCCGCCGTCGTAGCCGCCCGCCGAGTGCGAGTAGCCGTAGATGCCGCCGATCGCGGTGGCGTTCGGATTCACGTTGTGGCAGTTGGAGTAGAGGCCGCGGGAGCAGAACCAGCAGGAGCCGCAGTAGATGGTGAAGGGGACCATCACCGTGTCGCCGACGCTGAGGTTCTCCACCGACGAGCCGACCTCGTCGACCACGCCGATGAACTCGTGGCCGAAGGTGTGGCCGATCCGGGTGTCCGGGAGCAGCCCGTGGTAGAGGTGCAGATCGGATCCGCAGATCGCCGCCATCGTCACCCGGACGATCGCGTCGTTCGGGTGCTCGATCCTCGGCCGGTCCTTCTCCTCCACGCGGACCTTGTAGGGGCCCCGGTAGACCATCGCGCGCATGCAGCCTCCTGTGTCGTCGTCCCTTCAGCGTGCGTCGTGCTCCCGCCGGTCCTCCAGGGGGTTGCGCGCGGGGCCCGGGATCCCCAGCGCCCGTCCCTCCGCCGTCCTCTCCTCCCTCTCCGCGAGATGCCACCCGGATGCGCGGCACGCCGCAGGAGGCGCACCGGAGCGGTATCTCGTGGAGAGGGGGCGGGCACGGCACAGGCTCAGCCGCGGACGTAGGATCGACTCCATGCCGCAGATACGGATCAGGGACGCCGCCGCCGCGCTCGGCGTGAGCGACGACACGCTGCGGCGCTGGATCGAGAACGGGACGCTCGAGAGCGCGAAGGACGCGTCCGGGAGACGCGTCGTCGACGGCCTCGAGGTCGCCCGGCTCGCCCGCGCGAACGCCGTGCTGCCGGAGGATCCGTCCCCGGTCGCGCGCTCGGCCCGCAACCGCTTCGTCGGGATCGTCACCGGCATCGTGATGGACACCGTGATGGCGCAGGTCGAGCTGCAGTGCGGTCCGCACCGCGTGGTCTCGCTGATGAGCAGCGAGGCGGTCCGCGAGCTCGGGCTCGAGCCCGGATCTCCCGCGGTGGCGGTGGTCAAGGCGACCACGGTCATCGTCGAGACGCCGCTCGCCCGCGGCTGATGCGCACCGGGTCCGGCCTGCCGCGCTGGGTCGTGGCCGTCGCCGCGCTCGGCGCCCTGCTGGTGCTGCTCCCGCTCGCCGCGATCCTCGCCCGCGTCGACTGGCCGCAGTTCCTGCCGCTGATCACCTCCGACTCCTCCGTCGCCGCGCTCCTGCTGAGCCTGCGCACCTCCGCCGTCGCGACCCTGCTGTGCCTGCTGCTCGGCACCCCGATGGCCCTCGTGCTCGCCCGCACGGCCTTCCCCGGCCAGCGCCTGCTCCGCTCGCTGGTGCTGCTGCCGCTGGTGCTCCCGCCGGTGGTCGGCGGGCTGGCGCTGCTCTTCACCTTCGGGCGGATGGGCCTGCTCGGCGGCGCACTGGAGGCCCTCGGCGTCCGCATCGCGTTCTCGACCACCGCCGTCGTGATCGCGCAGACCTTCGTGGCCCTGCCGTTCCTGGTGCTGACGCTCGAGGGCGCACTGCGCAGCGCCGGCGCGCGGTACGAGTCGGTCGCAGCGACGCTCGGCGCCTCCCCCGGGACAGTGCTCCGCCGGATCACGCTGCCGCTGATCCTGCCGGGCCTCGCCTCGGGCGCGATCCTCTCGTTCGCGCGGGCGCTCGGCGAGTTCGGGGCGACGCTGACCTTCGCCGGCAGCCTCGAGGGCACGACGCGCACCCTCCCGCTCGAGATCTACCTGCAGCGGGAGAGCGATCCGGACGCGGCGGTCGCCCTCGCGCTGGTGCTCGTGGTGGTCGCGGTGCTCGTGATCGGTCTCGCGCACGGCCGCTCAGCCCGGGGGGTGCCGCGGTGAGCCTGCTGCTGGAGGCGCGGCTCGCGGCGCGCGGGATCGACGTGCGGATCGACGTGGCCGAGGGCGAGACGATCGCGCTGCTCGGGCCCAACGGCGCGGGGAAGTCGACCGTGCTCGAGCTGATCGCCGGCCTCGTCCGCGCCGACTCCGGGCGGGCGACCGCCGGCGGCGCGCTGCTCTTCGACGACCGCCGCTGGACTCCTCCGCACCGCCGCCCCGTCGCCCTGCTGGCGCAGGACCCGCTGCTGTTCCCGCACCTCAGCGTGCGCGAGAACGCGGCGTTCGGTCCGCGCAGCGCCGGCGCCGGACGGGCGCGGTCCCTCGAGCGGGCCGAGCGCGAGCTGGCCGCCGCGGGCGTGGCCGACCTGGCCGACCGGCGCCCGGGGAGCCTCTCCGGCGGCCAGGCGCAGCGGGTCGCCCTCGCCCGGGCCCTCGCGACCGACCCGCGCCTTCTGCTGCTCGACGAGCCGCTGGCCGCGGTCGACGCCCGGACCGCCCCGGTCCTCCGCCGGATGCTCCGCGAGGTGCTCGCCGACCGCTCGGCGATCGTGGTCACCCACGACGTGCTCGACGCCTGGACCCTCGCCGACCGGGTTCTGGTGCTGCACGGCGGCCGGGTGGTCGAGGAGGGGCCGACCGCCCGCGTCCTCACGCGCCCGCGCACCGCGTTCACCGCCGAGCTCGCCGGGCTCGAGCTGCTCGAGGGCGTCCGCACCGCGACGGGTCTGCGCACCGCCGACGGGCACGAGCTGTCCGGAGTCGCGGCCGAGCCGGTCGCGGTCGGCGCCGCGGTGCTCGCCGCGGTCCGTCCCTCCGCCTTCTCCGTCGGAGAGGGAGGCCTCCGCGCCGTGATCACCGATGTGGAGCAGCGGGGAGACGCGGTGCGGGTGCGCAGCGCGCTCCTGACCGCCGACGTCCCGGCGGCCGACGCGGCGCGCCTCGACCTCGCGCCCGGTCGCGAGGCAGGCTTCACCGTCGCTCCGGAGGATCTGCTGATCTACCCGGCGTGAGGGGCGGGCACGAGGAGACGGCTCGCCACCCTGGGCGTGGGAGGGCGAGCGCCCGCCCCGCTACTCCGCCCCGCCGTCGTCCCCGCCGCCGTCCGCGTCGGACAGCGGGAGCCGCACCCTCAGCCGCGCCCCCGCCAGCACGGGCGAGTCCGAGAGCTCCAACGAGCCCCCGTAGACCGCGAGCTGCCGCTCCAGCCGCGCCAGGCCCGAGCGCGTCGACCCCTCGACGAGTCCGCGGCCGTCGTCGTCGAGGGTGAGCACCACGACGCCCGCCTCCTCGTCGCCGCGCACCCGCAGCGAGGAGGCGCCGCCGTGCTTCAGCGCGTTGGTGACCGCCTCCTCCAGGAACCGGACAGGAGCATCCGCTGGTCGAGCGGCGCCTCGGCGCCCTCGGCGGCGAGCGCCGGGATGCGGCCGAGGTCGAGGTCGACGGCGATCTCGGGAGGGAGTCGCGCGACGAGGTCGCGGACGGCGGGGACCAGGCCGTGGTCGATCTCGACCGGGTAGAGGGCGTGGCCGACCGCGCGCACCTCGTCCTCGCGGAGCCGGTCGAGCCGGGCGGCGATGGCGAGCAGCCGCTCCGAGGCCGCCTCGTCGGATGCGCTCGCGACCGCGTGCAGCTCGGCGGTCAGCACCACGAGTCCGTTCTGGAGGCCGCCGTGCAGGCTCTGCGCGACGTCGCGCCGCACCCGCAGCTCCTCCCGCTGCAGGGCCTGCACCGCCTCGAGCGCCTGCACGGAGGCGCGGGCGTGCTCCCGCTCCTTCTCGCGCACCCGCCGCGCCGCGCGCACGAGCAGGTAGCCGTAGGCAATGATCAGCGCGATCACCGTGGATCCCACGACCAGCTCGACCGCGAGAGCGGGGAGGGCCGAGAGCGGGTAGACGCCGGTCAGCACCTGGAGGCAGCAGCGGACGAGTCCCATCCCCACGGCGATGACCGCCGTCCGGGCCACCCGGCCGCTGCCGGTCGAGCGCTCGGGACGCAGCACCGCGACCAGGGCGATCGCGAGCCCGATCGTCGACACGTTGACCAGGACGCGCGTCGTCACGTCGAGCAGCGGCCCCGGATCGACCCCCCGCAGCGTCCGCGACAGCATCCCGAGCGCGAAGACGGCCTGGAGCGCGGCCAGCAGCGAGAGGACGCCGCCCAGGAGGGCCATCGCTCCGAGGACGATGCGGTTGTCCTCGCGCGTATCGCGCGGGCCGGCGCTCACCCGGTGTGCTCGAGGAAGAGGAGCGTCGCGTCGACCCGCGGGTTGCGCTCGCCGTCCGAGCGGACGCCGAGGGACGCGTAGACGGCGTTGACGTGGTTGTCGACCGAGCGGACCGCGATGCCGAGGCGCTCGCCGATCGCGGCGTTGGTCAGCCCCGATGCGAGGCCCGAGAGCACCTCGTACTGGCGCGGGCTCAGCGCGGCGACCGGGGAGTCGCGGCGGGCCGCGCGGGCGGCGACCAGCGCCGGATCGAGCACGGTGCGGCCGTCCGCCGTCGCGCGGACGGAGGCGAGCAGCGCGGGGGCGGAGAGGGAGGAGGTCTTCGAGAGGTAGCTCCAGCCGCGGGCCTCGGCGCGGTCGAGGCGGAGGAAGCGGTGCATCGCGTCGACGGCCGAGAGCAGGACGATGCCCAGCCCCGGCGCGGTGGACCGCAGCCGGCGCCCGAGCTCGATGCCGTCCCCGTCGCCGAGCTCGATGTCGAGGATCGCCACGTCGAGCTCCGCGGGCCGCAGCACCGACCGCGCCTCCGTGGCGGATCCGGCCTCCACGACGCTCCGCACGCCCGGCACCGCGCGCAGCAGCGACGACAGCATGTGCCGGTAGAGGGGCTGGTCGTCGACGACGGCCAGCCTGAGCTCCGGAACGCCCCCCACGGATGTCATCCGCCCATCTTCACCCATGCTCCGGAGGTCGAGGCGTCCCTCGACCAGGGGTCGTCGCGCGGAGATCCGCGTCAGCTCGGGGCGGCGGCGGGCGCCTGCCCCGTGAGCGGGGGGATCAGGAGTGACGGGGCGGAAGGCGGACGCGCGGCGCGGTGAGGCCGGGATCGAC
>NZ_PSVZ01000002.1:0-212009 GCF_002932315.1 Rathayibacter sp. AY1C9 | reverse complement strand
GGAACGGGAACGGGGAGGGACCGGGGAGGGACCGGGCGGCGGGCGCCCGATCCCTCCCCGAAGGCGGAGGCTAGGCCTCCTGGTCCTCGCGGCGACGGCTGCGGGCGATCAGGAGCGAGCCGAGGCCGAGGGCGACAGCACCTCCCGAGAGCAGCAGCCAGGAGCCGGTCTCCACTCCGGTGGAGGGGAGGCCGCCGGGGCCGGTAGGTGCGGTGATCGGCGCGGCCGTGGCGGTCGGTCCGGCCGTCGGCGCGACGGTGGGCTCCGGGGTCGGCGTGGGCTCCGGGGTCGACGTGGGCTCGGGGGTCGACGTGGGCTCGGGGCTCACGGTCGGCTCGGGCGTCGCGGTGGGCTCGGGCGTCGCCGTCGGCTCAGGCGTCGCCGTCGGCTCGGGAGTCGCGGTCGGCTCCGGCGAGCCGGTCGGCTCCGGCGTCGGCGTGGGCTCCGAAGTCCCCGGCAGCTCGACGGCGGCGCCCTCCGGCGCCACGACGAGCAGCGCCCGGGCGACGTCGCTGAACGCTCCGACCGGGTGGTTGCGGAACACCGGCGAGGTGCCGAAGAGGAAGCCCTCGGTGCCCGACTCCGTCGAGAACGAGACGGCCGAGGCCTGCCCGGCCGCGTCGCTCCGGGACTGCCCGTCGGAGTCGACCCAGTGCCCGGCGACGAACGTGCCGTCCTCCGAGTAGCTCTGCTCGACCGCGACCGACTCGTCGAAGCCGGCGAACCACAGTGCCGGCGAGACGAACGCGGTGTCCTGCGGGTAGTCGCCGAGGACGCCGCCACCGGGCGTCTCGACCGAGACGATGCCGTTGGAGCCGCTGGTGCCGGTCTGCGCAGTCAGCTCGGCCAGGCCGAAGTCGGACACGAAGGCCGCTCCTGCGCCGCCGCGGCCGACGACGTCGCCGCCCGCCGCGAGGAACTCCTCGACCACGGTGCGGCCCACGGCCTGCTCCGCGGTGAAGGAGAGGGCGCGTCCCACGTAGAGCACGTCGGCGCCCTCGAGGGTCGCGGTGCCCGCGGTGAGCGCGGCCGCGTCGACGGCGACCGCGTCGGCGAAGCCGAGCTTGGCCAGCGCGTCGCGGTCCTCGTTCGTGCCGGAGTAGGCGACGCGGAGGGCGTCGAGCGCCTTCCCGTCCTCGGCGCGCACGCGGTCGGCGGTGGTCGCCGTGAAGTCGACGCCGAAGGCGGCGGCGGCTCCCTCGGCGGCCGCGAGCCCGGCGGCGTCTGCACGGAGGGCGATCGTGCCGTCCTCGAACTGCTCGAGGGCGACGCCGTCGGCCAGCAGCGCGTTGACGGCCTGGTACTCCAGGACGCCGCGCGGCTCGAAGGCGAGGTAGTCGGCGCCTGCCGGGACGGAGCCCACCGGAGCCACGGCGGTCACCGGCTCCAGGCCGACGGCCGGGAAGGCGTCGGTGGTGGAGCCAATCGCCTGCACGTCGGCGCCCCAGAGGAGCGAGAGGCTCCAGGCCGAGACGTCGTACATCTCGGGCACGCGGCTCGAGATGTCGCTGCCGTCGGCGAGGAGGACGTTGGCGAGGCCGCGGACCGACTGGTGCATGTCGACCAGGTAGGTGCCCGCGGGGTAGGAGACTCCTCCGACGCTCGTGGCGGCCGTGGTCCGCGACACCTCGACGCCGTGGGCGAGCAGCTGCGCGACGAGGGTCTCGGCGTCCGAGACGGAGCGCTGCGTGCCGTCGACGGGGATGACGTAGGCGCGCGGGTACTCGGTCGTGTAGACGTCGGTCTCGTCCCAGATCTCGGTCCACTCGGTCGGCACGCCCGCGGGCAGGTCGGCCGCGGAGACGTCGGCGGGGATCTCGATGGCGGGGGCGCCGGTGACGCCGCGCTCGAAGATGGCGACCTGGTTGCTCAGGAGCGCGTCGCGGTTGGCCTCGATGTAGTCGACGGAGGCGTCCATGACGATCCCGGCGACCTCGACGTCGATGTCCGCGTTGGCCTGGCCCTGGGCGATCTCCTCCGGAGTGCTGTTGGCCGTGCGGCCGAGCGGAAGCTCCACCGTGTTGGTGATCGCGCCCTGGAAGGCGACGTACTGCGGGGCGAAGATGGGGGGCCAGTCGTCCCAGCCCGCGCGGATGTCGCGGTAGGGGATGAGGATCTTCCCGGTGTTGTCCGTGGTGGCGCTGCCGTCCTCGGCGAGGTAGGTGTTGCCGGGCACGTCGGCCTCGACGACGCGGCGCTCGATCTCGAGCGCGGTCGCGTAGGCGTGCGGGAGGAAGAGGTCGTACTCGTAGTTCTCGCCGTGCGGCGGGCCGCAGGGCTCGACCTGGAGGATCCCGGTGTAGCCGTGGATGTCGATGAAGTACGTGGGCTGGAGCACGCTCGAGAGGTCGCGGATCACGGCCGCCTCGCTGGTGGCTCCGGTGATCATGTCGCGGTTCGGGTCGTAGCCCGCGGCGACGGCGCGCTGGCCGAGGGCGCGGCCGTCGGGGTTGTTGGTGACGGTGAAGTAGAGGCGGTTGCCCTCGAGCAGCGCCTCGGTCTCCGCGTCCTCGGCGGTGGCGACGCCCTCGATGTACTCGAGGATCGCGTCGCTGCCCTCCCACTCGTTGCCGTGGATGTTGCCGTTGAACCAGACCGGCACCTTGTAGCCGTCCATCAGGTCGGCGTCGGCGGCCGCGGCGGCGGGCTCGTACTTGAGCTGGTCGCGCCACTCGGCCTGCTGCGCCGTCTCGGCCTCGGTCTCGGGGGCGGTGACGGTGACCAGGTAGATGTCGCGGCCGAGGCCGGACTTCCCGACCACCTGGGTCGAGACCCGGTCGGAGCGGGCGGCGAGCGCGTTCAGCTGCGGCGCGATGGCATCGTAGGGGGTGACTCCGCGCAGGAGCGAGGCGTCGGTCGGGTCGACGGGCACCTCGGTCAGCGGGGTCTGCTGCGGGTAGCTGGTCGGCACCGCGATCGGAGCGGACGGCGGACGCACGATGTCCACGCGGGTGTAGTCGGCGGGTGCTGTCGTCGTGGCGGTCGCCGGTGGGGCGACCAGGAGGCCGCCGGCGGCGAGCGCGAGCGCGGCGCATCCGGAGGCGAGGGCGGTTCGAGATCTCAAGCGGAGTTCTTCCCTTGTCGAGGCGTGACGGAACGGATCGGGCCCCCATCGGCGTCTGGATCTCCGAATCGGATGTGAACCCTCTCAGGAAGATAGAGGCTCCATGTTTCCGTCACGTGTCGGCCGGGTCACCTCCGCGAGATGCCTGTTCTGAACGCCTCGCCCGGCGACTCGGGTGCCCGAGTGGCATCCGGCGAGAGGAGGAAGCAGGTCCCGGTCAGAGGAAGAGGGAGAGGACGAGCGTGGCGCCGAGCGCGAGGACGGAGGCGAGGGAGACGCCGACGGTCACCGACTTGAGGGCGCCGCGGACCGACTGGCGGAGGAAGCTCTGCAGCAGCCAGAAGGTGTTCGAGGTGACGTGGATGCAGAACAGCGCGCCGGAGCCCGCGGCGAGCGCGATCAGCAGAGGGTCGAGGCCGAGTGTCGCGGCGACCGGCGCGACGACTCCGGCCGCCGTGATCGCCGAGAGGGTGACCGAGCCGACCGCGATGTGCAGCACGGCCGCCATCACCCAGACGAGCAGCAGCGGCGCGGTCGCCGAGGTCGAGAAGTAGCCCTTCAGGATCTCGCCGAGGTCGCCCTGCGCGATCACCGCGGCGAGCGCCCCGCCGACGCCGGTGAGCAGGAAGATCTGCCCGCCGTCCTGGAAGCCCTTGGCGACCGCCTTCTCCATCCGCGCGGTTCCCACGGTGGACCGGCCGACCACTCCGGTGCCGATCACGGCGAGGAGGAGCGCGATGACGGGGTTCCCGAGGAACTGCAGCACCGGCAGCTCGATCCCGGAGACGGTGAGCACCGCCTGCGCGGCGATGAGCAGGAGGGCGAGGAGCATGGGCGCGAAGAGGAGCAGGAGCGGGCGCTCGCGGGCGGCGTGGGCGTCCTGTGCCTCAGCGGGACCCGCCGCGTCCTCGACGGACGAGCCGGACGAGCCGCCCGACACCGCTCCGGCTCCGCCCGAGGACGCCCCGCCGCGCCCCCGCGCGCCGAACGACGGCAGCCGTCCGCCGTCCGCATCGGGCGACGCTCCCGCCGTCGCGAGCCCGGTCGTGTCGTCGCGCACGACCAGCTGCTCGTCGCGCGCCGGGTCCCAGAAGCCGAGGCGGAACGCGAGCGACATCAGCAGGATCGTGACCACGACCGTCGGCGCCACCACCGCGAATCCGCCGAGCATCATCACGCCCAGCGGCACTCCGAGCAGCCCCGCGAGCGCGACCGCGGCGAAGCCGGGCACCATCATCACGATGCCCGTCTCGAGCCCGACGGCGAAGGTGACGGCGACGATGCCGGTGCCCGCGCGCCCCAGCCGCGGCGCGATCCGGCGCGCGAGCGGGGCCGCGATCACGATCAGCGCGTCGACGAAGATCGTCTGCAGGTAGGTGGCGAAGGACAGGCCCAGCGCGTAGGGGATCCCGCGGCGGCCGAAGACGCGCAGCAGGCCCTCGACGAGCCGGACGACGGCGCCCATCTCGTTGAGCATCGCGCCGATGAGCACGCCCCAGCCGATCAGGAGGCCCGCCTCCATCATCACCTCGCCGAAGCCGGTGGTCATCGTGGAGACGGTGTCGACGGGGCCGAGCCCGGTGAGCAGGCCGATCGCGGCGGCTCCGACGGCCAGCGCCAGCACCGGGTTGAACCGGAAGCGCACGATCGCGACGACCACCACGACGATCACGAGGGCGACGACGCCCAGGGTGTACCACTCGGGCATGACGTCCTCCTCCGCCCGCGACTGCGCGTGCCGTCACACCCTAGGGGACCGCCGCGCACCCCCTCGCCCCCGCCGGGCACGGGGCCCTAGCGTGGACGCATGGCACTGACGCTCCCCGAGCCCCGACTCCCCTCCCTCCTCGACTCCCCCGTCCTGCGCTGGGGGGTGATCGCGCCCGGCTCGATCGCGGGCTCGTTCGTCGAGGCGCTGCAGAAGCACACCCGGCAGCGCGTGGTCTCGGTGGGCTCCCGCTCGCTGGAGCGCGCGGAGCGGTTCGCGAGCCGGTTCGGGATCGAGCGGGCCTCGGCCGGCTACGAGGCCGTGGTCGAGGATCCGGAGGTCGACGTGGTCTACATCGCCTCCCCGCACTCGGAGCACGCCCGCCAGGCACTGCTCGCCATCGCCGCGGGCAAGCACATCCTGGTCGAGAAGCCGTTCGCGCCGACCCCGGGCGAGGCCGAGATGATCGTGCACGCCGCGCGCGACGCCGGAGTCTTCGCGATGGAGGCGATGTGGATGCGCTACCTGCCGCACATGGACGTCGTACGGCAGCTGCTCGCCGACGGGGCGGTCGGCGCGCCGGCCGTCGTCTCGGCCGACTTCGGCGCCGCCTTCGACTTCGACCCCTCCAGCCGCATCTTCGACCCGGCGCTCGCGGGCGGCGGCCTGCTGGACGTCGGCGTCTACGCCTCCTCCTTCGTCTCGATGGTGGCGGGCACCCCGCAGAGCACCGTCGTCGCCGGCAGCATGACCTCGACGGGCGTCGACGCGACCGCGACGATCGTCGGCAGCCACGCGCACGGGGTGCAGTCGGTGGCCACCTCGACCGTGCTGGCCGACACCCGCCACGCGGCGAGCGTCGCGGGGCGGGCGGGGCGGATCGACGTGCACCCGTCGTTCTGGACGCCGGGCGGCGTGACGCTCACCCGCGGCTCCGAGAGCGGGTCGTGGATCGACGAGACGCCGCTCCAGGGCGGCGAGGGCCTCGCCTGGGAGGCGCTGCACGTCGCGCAGTACGTGACGGAGGGGCGCACCGAGTCGCCGCTGCACCCGCTCGACGAGGTGGTCGCCGTGGTGCGGACCCTCGACGACGCGCGCCGCCGGCTGGGCGTCTCGGTGTAGGGCGGGCGGCGGGAGACCGCCGCCCCGGCCCTCAGCCCGCCGGCAGCTCGACGCGGAAGCTCGTGCGCCCCGGCTCGGACGCGACGAGGACGCGCCCGCCGTGGGCGTCGACGACCGCCGCCACGATCGCCAGGCCCAGCCCCGTCGATCCGGTCGTGCGCGCTCGGGAGGAGTCGCCGCGGGCGAAGCGCTCGAACAGCACCGGCACCAGCTCCGGCGCGATGCCCGGGCCGGAATCGGTGACCGTCACGACCGCGATCGGCCGCCCCTCCGACACCTCCTCGGCGAGCGCCGCCACGACCCGGGTGCCGGGGGGCGTGTGCACGGTCGCGTTCCGCAGCAGATTGGCGACCACCTGGTGCAGCCGGAAGCCGTCGCCGCGGATCTCGATCGGCTCCTCGGGGAGCTCGAGGTCCCACTCGTGGTCGGGGCCCGCGGCGTGCGCGTCCGACAGCGCCTCGATCACGAGCAGCGTCAGGTCGACGGGCTCCTTCTCGAGGTCGCGGCCCTCGTCGAGGCGGGCGAGCAGGAGGAGGTCCTCGACCAGCGAGGTCATCCGGGTGGCGGCGGACTCGATCCGATCGAGGGAGTAGGCCGCCGACTCCGGCAGCTCGGTCCCGCCGCGCCGGGGCAGCTCCGCGTAGCCGCGAATCGCCGCGAGGGGAGTGCGCAGCTCGTGCGAGGCGTCGGCGACGAACTGCCGCACCTTGTCCTCGCTCGCCTGCCGCGACTCCAGAGCACCGGTGACGTGGTCGAGCATGCGGTTGAAGGCGGCGCCGACGCGGCCGACCTCGGTGCGGGTGTCGGCGTCCTCCTCCGGGACCCGCTCGACCAGCTCGACGGCGCCGCGGTCCAGCGGCAGCTCGGCCACGCGGGTCGCCGTCGCCTCCACCCGCTCCAGGGGCCGCAGGGCCACGCGGATGATCGCGGTGGCGACGAGGGCGACCAGCAGCATCGCCAGCAGCACCACCACGACGACCACCCAGGTGAGGGAGGCGAGCGTCTCGGCGACCTCGCCCAGGGGGACGCCGACGACGACGACGGAGCCCTCGACCGCCGCCGCGCGCACGCGGTAGGTCCCGAGGCTCCCGGGCAGCTCGATGGTCGCCTCCTCGCCCCCTGCGGCGACGGCCGCCGCGAGCACCGAGTCGGCCGGGTCCGAGAACTGCCGGCAGACCCCGTCGGCGTCGACGTAGGCGCCGATGAAGGAGCCGTCCGAGCCCTGGACGGCGGTGATGGTGCTGAGGTTCTGGCTCGGGCCGCCGCCGAAGGATCCGCTCGGGCAGGTCGTGGCCTGCTCGATCGCGCTCGACCCGCCGAAGCGGCTCGGCCCGTCGAAGTCCTGGAGGCGCGTGACCGACTGGCTGAGCGACGCGTCCGTGCTGCCGTAGAGGATCGAGCGGGCGGAGAGCACGCTGACCGCTCCCACGACGCCCGCCGTCACCGCGACGAGCGCGACCACGGCGACGACCATCCGCCGCCGCAGAGTCCACGGCGCGCGCCGGCCGCTGCGGGAGCTGCGGAGGGCGGAGCGGGTCGCGAAGTCGCCGAGCGACGGGCGGCCGGTGCGGCTCACTGGTCGGCGGGCTTCAGGAGGTAGCCGGCGCCGCGCACGGTGTGGATCATCGGCGAGCGGCCGGCGTCGATCTTCTTGCGCAGGTACGAGATGTAGATCTCGACCACGCTCGACTTGCCGCCGAAGTCGTACGACCAGACCCGGTCGAGGATCTGGGCCTTGCTGAGCACGCGGCGCGGATTGCGCATCAGGAAGCGCAGCAGCTCGAACTCGGTGGCGGTCAGCTCGATCTCGTCGCCGCCCCGGCGGACCTCGTGGCTGTCCTCGTTCAGCACCAGGTCCCCCACGACGACCTCGGGGTCGTCCGCGTCGTTGGCGAGCAGGGTGCTGCGGCGGATGAGTCCGCGCATCCGGGCGACCAGCTCCTCGAGGGAGAAGGGCTTGGTGACGTAGTCGTCGCCGCCGGCGGTGAGCCCGGCGATCCGGTCGTCGAGCGCGTCCTTCGCGGTGAGGAAGAGGACCGGGGTCTCGCTGCCGTCCGCGCGGACCCGCTGCAGGACCTGGAGGCCGTCGATGTCGGGGAGCATCACGTCGAGCACGATCACGTCGGGCCGGAACTCGCGGGTGATCGTGATCGCGGCGCGGCCCTCGGCCGCGGTGCGCACCTCCCAGCCCTCGTAGCGCAGAGCCATCTGGAGCAGGTCGGTGAGGGTGCTCTCGTCGTCGACGACGAGGACGCGGATCGGCGTCCCGTCGGCCCGCTTCAGGCGGGTGCGCTGCGCGGGGGCGAGGTGCTTCGAGGGGGCCGGGGTGCTCATGACTCCAGTATCGGGAGTTCCCTATGGATCGGCTATGACCGGCCGATGCCGTCGCTGTGCGCTCCCGATGCGTCCTCCGCGGGATCGGCGTCGAGCTCCTCCGGAGCGATCGCCGCGGTGCGCGCGTAGCCGCGGACCCGCCGGTCGATGAAGGTCGCCGCCCAGAGCAGGACGCCGATCACGAGCAGCACCCCCGCGATCCCGTACTGGGCCATGTCGCGTCCCGAGGTGATCGGCAGCACCAGGTAGACGCAGGCGATCGTGCCCAGCACCGGCAGCACGGTGGGGGTCCGGAAGTGACGGTGCTCGACCGGCTGCCGGCGCAGCACCAGCACGGAGACGTTGACGACGGCGAAGACCGCCAGCAGGAGGAGCGACGTGGTCCCGCCCAGGAGCACCGCGATGGGGTCGGAGGGGTCGCGCGACACGTAGGCGGTGAGGAGCAGGGCGATCACCGTCGTGAAGAGGATCGCGGCCCACGGCGTGCGCCGTCCGCGCAGCACGTTCTGCAGGAACGGCGGCAGCACGCCCTGGCGGCTCATCCCGTAGAGCAGGCGGCTGGCCATCATCATGTTGATCAGCGCGCTGTTGGCCACGGCGAAGAGCGAGATGAAGGGCAGGAGCGTCGAGATCGGGAAGTCGGGCGCCGCGGCCTCGACGACCGTGACGAGCGGAGTGTCGTTGCCGGCCAGCTCCCCCACGGGGACGATCGCGACGGCGAGCGTGGACACGAGCACGTAGACCACGGCGGTGATGCCGAGACCCGTGAGCATCACGCGCGGGAAGATGCGGCTGGGCTCCTTCGTCTCCTCCGCCATGTTCACGGAGTCCTCGAATCCGACCATCGCGAAGAACGCCAGCGAGGTCGCGGTGCTCACCGCGAGCAGCAGCGACTTGTCCTCCGGCGCCTCGAACGCGACCACCCGCGAGAAGTCGGCCTGCCCGCCGAACACCGCGAAGAAGCACACGAAGATCACCAGCAGCAGGCCCGAGAGCTCGATCAGGGTGAGCACCACGTTCAGCCCGACGCTCTCGGCGACACCGCGCAGGTTCACCAGGGCGATGCAGACCATGAACACCAGCGCGATGCTCAGCCGCGTCCCCGCGCCGTCCCCGAGCCCGAAGCCGATCGCGAAATTGCTCGCGAAGGCGCCCGAGGCGGCGGAGGCCGAGGTGATCCCGCTCGCCATCACGGTGAAGCAGACGAGGAACGTGACGAAGTGGATCCCGAACGCCTTGTGCGCGTAGAGCGCGGCGCCCGCCGCCTGCGGGTACTTCGTCACCAGCTCCAGGTAGGAGCAGGCGGTGAGCGTGGCGACGACGAACGCGATCACGAAGGGGAGCCACGCGGCCCCGCCCACCTCGGCCGCGACCTGCCCGGTGAGCGCGTAGATCCCGGTGCCGAGGATGTCGCCGACCACGAACAGCAGCAGCAGCTTGGGGCCGAGCACGCGCTTGAGCTCGGGCGGGGCGGACGTCTCTCTCGTGGCGGTCATCGTCGGCCCCTCCCGTTGCGGATGAGCGCGAGCCTACGACCGCGGGCACCGCCCCGGGAAGAGCGGGCGCCCGGGGAGCAGGAGTCGACGTCACCCACGACTCCGCCGTCGCGCCGTGCGCAGCGCAGCCTCCACCTCGCCGGCGGGAGGCTGCGCGAGGCCGACTGACCGGATGCTGCCACGGCCGGAGCCTGCCCGGGCGCCCGGTGGTCCCCCGACCCTCCGCCCCGCGCGGAGCCGGGGGTCCGCCGCATGTCCGGATGCTGCCGTGCCCGGATGCTGATCTGGTGCCGCCGACGGGCCTCCGCGAGGCTCGGAGGACCACGACGAGAGGACGCACCATGACCGCCACTGCACCCCCCGCCACCCCGCACCTCGGCCCCGTCGCCGCCGGAGGCGCCCTCGCCTGGGCCGCGCTGGCCGCGCTGCTCCTGCTCGGGGAGCCGCACCCCGCGGCGGTCCTCCTGCTCGTGCTCGCCGCCGCCGCCGCGACCTCGCTGAGCGTCGTCGCCGTCGCCCGCCGGCAGCCCCCCGCCCGCCGTACCGGAGTCGTGATCGGTCTCCTCGCCCCCCTCCTCGCGAACGCCGGTCTCACTCCGCTCGCCGCGCTGGTCGGCCCGGCCGTGTTCGGAGCGGTAGCGCTGGTCCTCGCCGGTGAGCTCGCCGTCGTCGCGGTTCTCGCGCGGCGGCGCTGAGTGCGCGCCTCCTACACTCGGGAGGGTCGGGAGAACGGGGGGCCGCCGGTGCTGAGCGAGAACGCGATCGCGCTGTACCTGCACGCGTCCGTGCGCGGAGACTGGTCTCTCGAGAGCGCGTCGGACGAGCTCGGCGTCACCGTCGACGGCCTCCGCGAGGCGAGCGACGAGCTGATCGGGCTCCGGCTGCTCGCTCCGCTGCACGCGGGGGCGGAATCGCTCGCCACGGCCGCACCGGACATCGCCCTGGCCGAGCTGATCGCCGAGGACGAGCGGCGCCTCCTCGAGCTGCAGACCGGGATCACCCGCCGCCGCAGCGAGCTGATGGCCCTCGTCCCCGCCTACCGGAGCGCCCGCAGCGCCCTCGCCGCCGCGGAGCAGGTGGAGGTGATCGAGGACCCGGCGACCGTCCTCCGGCTGCTCCTCGACCTGCAGCGCGGAGCCTCGGAGGAGGTGCTGATCGCCGCTCCCGGCACCAGCAGCGTGGAGCGGCACGAGGCGAGCGACGCCGTCGACCGCGAGCTGCTCGGGCGCGGCATCGCGAGGCGGACGCTGTACCACGACCGCCGCCGCGACAACGCGGCTCTCCGGCGCTCGGTCGCGGAGCTCGAGCCGCTGGGCGCGCGGTTCCGGACCCTCCCGACGCTGCCCTTCCGGCTGGTGGTCTTCGACCGCTCGCTCGCGATCGTCGCCCGCTCCCGCGACGAGGACGACCGCGCCGCCCTGGTCGTCCGCTCCCCCGAGCTCGCGGCGACCCTGGCGCGCGTGTTCGACGCGGCGTGGGAGTTCGCAGCGCCCCTGCAGGCGGCAGGTGCCGAGGAGGAGCCCTCCCTCTCCGCGGTGCAGCGGTCGATCCTGCAGGGCCTCGCCGCCGGGCTCACCGACGAGGCGCTCGCGGCACGGCTGGACCTCAGCGTGCGCACCTGCCGTCGGCACATCGCCGGTCTCTTCGATCTGCTCGGCGCCGAGAGCCGCTTCCAGGCGGGCGTGCTCGCGGCCCGGCGGGGCTGGCTGCCGGTCCGGCCGCGCTGACTCCGGCCGTCGGCGAGCTCAGCGCCGCGGAGCCGCGGTGTCGGAACGGGGTGTCCGCTAGCGGACACGTCCTCTTCCGGCTCTTGTCCCGGCACTCTCCCAGGTCGAACATGGGGACCGCCGCCGACATCCCCGATGACGGGCGGCCTCCGCACCGCGACTCCGTACCCGACGGGACCGCGGCCCCGACGCCCGCGCCGTACCCGACGGACCGCGGCGCATCAGCGACCTGAGCCGAACGCGCGCACAGGCGCTCCTCCGGCGCGCCGTCCGGCACCCCCGACCGACGACGCTCCGGGCCCCCGCTTCCACCTACCCGAAGAGCTCACCCGTGAACCCCAGCACCCCCGCCCGCCCTGGTCCTCCCGCTCCACCCGAGATCCGCCCGCTCCTGACGCGCCAGCAACGCGTCGCCAGCCCCCGTGCCGTCACCAGCCGCGCCAAGCAGCAGTCGCCCTCGCTCATCATGATCGTGCTCCTCTCCGGCGCCGGCGCGCTGCTCTACGGCGCCTTCCTGCTCAACCCGCGCAACATCGGCGACCCCCTCCCGTTCGCCATCGTCATCATCTGCGAGCTCTACCTGATCGGCCAGGCCGCGCTCACGATGTGGACCGCCCTGTCGAGCACGTACGACCCGCGCGACTCCGCCTTCCACTCCACCCGAGCGACGCTCTACGGGAGCCCGGTCGACGGCATCCCGATCGGCGAGGACCTCTACCTCGGCCGCCGCCGCATCACCGTCGACGTCTTCATCACGACCTACAGGGAGGACCCCGCGATCATCGAGGAGACGGCCCGTGCGGCCCGCGACATGCGCGGCACCCACGTGACGTGGCTCCTCGACGACGGGGACGACCCGCAGGTCGCCGCGATCGCCGAGCGCCTGGGCGTCCGCTACGTGGTGCGCGAGGACCGCGCGGGTGCCAAGGCCGGCAACGTGAACCACGCGCTCCGTCTGACCGACTCGGACTTCGCCGTGATGATCGACGCCGACTTCGTGACCGTGCCGGAGTTCCTGGAGGAGACTCTCCCCTTCTTCGCCCACGACGACGTCGCCTTCGTGCAGGCCCCGCAGGTCTACGGGAACGCGCACAACTTCATCTCGCGCGGCTCCGCCTACATGCAGATCGTCTTCTACGCCCTCACCCAGCCGGGCAAGAACAAGTACAACTCCGCCTTCTGCGTGGGCACCAACGCCGTCTTCCGCCGCAAGGCCCTCGACGACATCGGCGGGATGTACGAGGGCTCGCAGTCCGAGGACATCTGGACGTCGATCTTCGTGCACGAGCGCGGCTGGCGCTCGATCTTCGTGCCGATGACCCTCGCGGTCGGGCGCACGCCCGAGACGATCGAGGCCTTCGTCCGCCAGCAGGTCCGCTGGGCCGTCGGCGGGTTCGAGATCCTGCTCAAGCACAACCCGTTCTCGCCGAAGCGCCGGCTCACGACCGACCAGCGCGTGCAGTACTTCATGACCGTCACGTTCTACTTCACCGGGATCGTGCCGCTGGGCCTGATCGTGCTGCCCCCGCTGCAGATCTACCTGAACATCACGCCGGTCAGCCTGGAGGTGCCGCTCGTCGAGTGGATCCTCTTCTACTGCGGGTTCTACGTGCTGCAGATCGGGCTCGCGCTGTTCATCATCGGCTCGTTCCGGTGGGAGACGCTGCTGCTGTCGACCGTCACCTTCCCGATGTACACGAAGGCGTTCTTCCTCGCTCTCGCGGGCCGGAAGCCGGCCTGGACCTCGACGGGCGCGACCGGGCAGGCCGCCTCGCCCTTCAACTTCATCAAGGTGCAGATGGTCTTCCTGGTGTTCCTGGCCGCGACCTCCGTCGTCGGCTTCCTCAAGGCGGAGTGGACCGCGGAGTACTCGGTGGCGCTCGCCTGGAACGTCCTGAACACCCTCACGCTCGGAGCGTTCGCGGTGATCGCGGCGCGCGAGCACGTCCTCCTGAAGCGCGCCGCCCGGGCCGAGGTGGTCGCTCCGAGCGGCCCCGCCGCCGCGGGACGCCACGGACTCGCCGTGGGTGCGGCATGACCGCGCTGCGCTGGCTCGGCTTCCTCGCCTCGTGCGCCCTCGCGCTCGGCGTCGCCGCCGCCGGCCTGGTCTACGCGAACAACTCCTCGCTCACCGTGCGGGCGGCGAGCGCTCAGCTCGTCACCGACGAGTACTCGCTGGGGACGCCCTACGCGGGCACGATCCAGGACCTCACGATCTCCCGCGGCGACGCGGTGGAGAAGGGCGACGTGCTCTTCAGCCTGCAGAGCACCGTCCTCGAGTCCGACATGCAGACGAAGACGTTCACCAGCGCCGATGTCGGCTACCGGATCGAGGAGGGCGGCCTGATGGTCTTCACGGCGGCGCTGGACGGCGTGGTCACATCGGTCGACGCCGAGATCGGCTCCTTCGTCGAGGAGGACCAGATGATCGCGGTCGTCGCGATCTCGGACTCGATCCACCTCGAGAGCGAGTTCGTGCTCGGCGCCCGGGACTACTCGCGGGTCCCGATCGGCGGCACCGTCGCCGTGGCGATGCCGGACGGGACGACCGTCGACGCCGAGATCTACGACGTCGAGGTGGAGCGGTTCCACGAGGGGCGGGCGACGACCGTCATCCGCGCGCGCACCGACGAGATCACGACGCAGGACTACACCGTGGTCGGAGCTCCCGTCGCGGCGGAGGTGCGGCTCCGCGACGACGGCGACGGCTTCGGCGGCTGGCTGGTCGCCCAGCTCGGCAGGCTCTTCACGCCGGGCGGATTCGCGCGGTGAGGCGCGGGGCGGGGGCGGCCCTCGCTCTCGCCCTCGCGATCGCAGGCCTCACCGGATGCACGTCCGACGGCTCCGCGTCCGACTGGGCCGTGGCAGCGTCCGTGCACGCGCGGGAGCTGCCGCAGGTCCCCGGCCCCTACGCGGGGACGGCGCGGCTTGCCGAAGGGGTGCGGCCGCCGACGAACTCGTGGGTGTCCGGACCGGTGTTCGGGGAGGATCTCCCGCTCTACTCAGGGATCCTCACCGTCACGCCGCGCGCCGACGGCTTCACCGTGGGCCTCCCGATCGTGGAGGCGGCTCCGCGGACCGTCTACGCCCTCGCCCGGGACGATCTCACCGTGACGGTCCCCTCGAGCGCGGTGGCGCTCTCCGCGTTCGACGACCTCGTCGCGCACTGGAGCCTCGCGGGTGCCGGTGAGCTCGTCGCAGCCGAGGGCTGGCCCTACGCCTCCTACCGGACCGAGAGCGCCCAGACTGTGCTGATCGGAGGCGCCACCGCTCCCGAGCGCGCGGCCGGCGGCCTGCTCCTGGTCACCGCGGGCGGACAGCGGTACGGGCTGGTGGCGCCCGCCGCCGCCCTCGATACGTTCCCCCGGATGACGCTGGACGGCACGCTGCTCCTCTTCGCGGTGCCTCCGGGAGCGAGCAGGGCGCGGATCGACGAGCTTCGGCGTCGTGCAGTGCCCCTCGAGGGCGCGAGCGTCTCCCACGACGTCACGGCGAGCACCACCACCACGACCTACGCGCTGCGGACCGAGGGCGGCGCCGAGACGTTCTTCGGCCTCGGGGCCGAGGGGGCGATCGGCTACGACACGCTCTACGGCCGGGTGGGGCTCCGTGCGGGAACGTCGTTCTCCCGCGCCGCCCCCACTATCGTCGAGTCGGGGGCGCTCGATCTCGGCTCCCTCACGGCCGAGGAGAAGACGACGCTCCGGACGCAGGTGCCACTCGACGCCGCGGCCACCCGCTTCGCCGCGCCCGACACCTACGGAGCCGGCAAGGAGCTCTACCGCGCCGCTGCTCTGCACCGTCTCGCCGTCGACCTCGGCCTGGAGGAGGTGGCGGCCGACCTGCACGACCGGATCGCCGCCGAGCTCGACCAGTGGCTCGACCCGCGCGGCTGCGCACCGGGTGCCGTGAAGTGCGTCGTCTACGACCCCGTGCTCGGAGGCGTCGTCGGCTCCGCGCCGTCGTTCGGGTCCGACGCGTTCAACGACCACCACTTCCACTACGGCTACCTGCTCTCCGCCGTCGGGATGCTGGCCGCCGAGGACCCGTCCCTCCTCGAGCGGTACCGGACCGTCGCGGACCTGCTCGCCCTGGATCTCGCCTCTCCCGTCGACACCGCCGAGTTCCCGCGGCTGCGCGTGTTCGACGCGTACCGCGGCCACTCCTGGGCCTCGGGGCTCGCGCCGGCCCGGGACGGCAACGACCAGGAGTCGGTGTCCGAGGCGGTCAACGCCTGGAACGGCCTCGCCCTCTGGGCCGCCGCCTCCGGGAACGCGCCGCTGCTCGAGGAGGCGCGCTGGCTGCTCTCCCTCGAGACGCAGGCGGCCGCAGACCTCTGGCTGAGCCCGGAGACGCCGGTCGGCTTCGAAGCGCCGTTCGTCGCGATCAACTGGGGCGGCAAGCGCGACTACGCCACCTTCTTCGACGCGACACCCTCGGCGCTGCTGGGGATCGAGCTGATCCCGATGCCGCCGTCGACCGCGTTCCTCCCCGACCCCTCGCGGGTCGACGAGCTCGTGGCCGGAGCCCCAGGCGCGCCGCTCGCCGACTACGTGCTGATGCTGCAGGCGACCAGCGACCCGGCCGCGGCTCTCGCGCGGGCGGAGCGCCTGCCGGACTCCTCGATCGACAGCGCCGACTCGCGCAGCTACCTGGTGGCGTGGATCCTCACCCGCTGATCCCGCACAGCCCGCTCAGCCCGCGTGCGCTCCGAGGAACGCGAGCGCCCGCGGCCAGGCGTCGGTCGCCGCCTCGGCCTGGTAGGTCTGCTCGTTCGCGTCGTTGAAGAAGGCGTGGCCCGCTCCCGGGTAGACGACGACCTCGACGTCCTTGCCCTCGGTCGCCTCGCGGATGCGCGGCACCTGCTCGACGAGGGAAGCGTCCTGATCGCCCAGGAACGCCAGCACCGGCACCTGCAGCGCGCCGAGCTCCTCGGCGGACGCGGTGACGTGCCCGTAGAACGGCACGGCCGCCGCCAGCCGCGGCTCGGCCAGCGCGAGCGCCCACGAGAAGGTGCCGCCGTAGCAGAACCCGGTGACGGAGACGCTGGTCGCGCCCTCCTGGCGCAGGAGCCGCTCGACGAGGGCGCGGAGGATCGCGACGGTGCGCGTCGCGTGCTCCGGAGTGAAGACGGGGGCGAAGAAGGTGCGCAGCTCGACCTGGCGCGGCAGGCGCCGCACCGGGTGGTCGTAGTCGGCGCGCTGCTCCTCGTCGAGCTGCTCGAGCAGGCCGCTGTCGGCCAGGAGCTCGGGGGCGACGACGCTGTAGCCCTCGGCCGCGTAGCGGTCGGCGACCGAGCGGATGTGCCCGTCGACCCCCCAGACCTCGTGGATCAGGATCAGCGCGCGGCCGCCCTCACCGCTGCGGTACACCGGTACGTCGTGCTCGGCCAGGGTCCAGGTCTCATCGCTCGTGGGCATGCTCGCACCCTAGCCCCGGACCCCGGGAGCACGCGTCGTCAGAAGTCGTACTCGCAGTTGCGGAGGTTCGCCACGTCCTCGGTGAGCGTCGGCTCCCCGCCGAGCAGGAACGCGTAGTTCTTCGAGTTGGAGGCCAGGAAGCGCAGCGTCGAGTCGTGCACGCAGTCGCGCTCGGTCAGCAGCACGGACGAGCCCAGGGCCGCCGCCGTCGTCGCTCCCGAGAGGGCGTCGGCGAAGGAGGACCCCGCGGCGAGGAAGACGCTGTCCTGCAGCAGCGACTGGGGGTAGGCGCTGTTCAGCTCGACGCTGGTCTCGTAGCGGTCGCGGCCGGCGATCCTCGAGACCGAGGGGGCGAGGCCGCGACGCGCGAAGTCCGCCACGTACGCGTCCCGGATCGAGGGGTCGCCGCCGAGGAACTCCACGTGCTCCGGCGCCAGGGCGCGCACCGCGGTCGCGGTCGCGGAGTCGGCGCCCGAGGTCGCACCGTCGACCAGCAGCACGGGCTGCGCACGCCAGCCGGCGATCGGCGCGGCCGACAGGGCGTCGGGGAAGTTCGTGCCGGTCGCGACGAACATGTTCGAGTAGGGGCCGGCGCCGAAGGCGTCCGCGACGATCCGGCGGGAGGTGTCGTAGCGGTCCGTCCCGCCGATCCGCTCGGTGCCGCCGACGATCGAGCGGATCGCGGAGAGGACCCCGGGGCTCACGCTCAGCTCGCTGCCGACGACCACGACCCGCTCCGGGCGGAGGCGGCGGATCTCGTCGGAGACGACCCGAGGCAGGCGGTCGGGATCGGTGAGCAGGAGCGCGCCTCCGAGGGCGGCGGCGGCCGGGCCGGCGCTCAGCGCATCCGGCCAGTTCGCCCCGCTGGCCACGTAGAGCACCGGGATGCCCGGGGAGAAGTAGCCCGTCGCCTCCACCGAGGTCGCGTAGCGGTCCGATCCGGCGAGGCGGCCGGTGTACTGCTGGTAGTCGCTGCTCAGCGAGAGGTCGATCCCGGCGGCCGATCCGCCCACCGGGACGCGCACGTCGCCCGCGTCGCCCGAGCGGAGGACGTGGTCCCAGTAGCTGTCGTCGATCACGTCGTCGCGGCTCGACGCCCGGACGAGGTAGTCGCCGGGGACGACCTGCTGGAACGAGTACGGGTTGTCGCCGCCCGTGATCAGGTCGAGCTCGCCGGTGCGGAAGTAGCCGTCGGTTCCCGGGTCGCGGTACCAGATGTCGACGCGCTGGTCGCCCGCGACGCCGCTCAGGCGTCCCTCGAGCGACCCCAGCCGTGCGGTGCGCAGCTGCACGCCGGCCGCCGGGGCCTGAAGCGGCTCGGCGCTGCGGGCGACGGCGCTGCCGCCGGACCAGAGGTCGGCGTACAGGTCGGCGTTGTCCTTGATCAGCAGGTAGTAGGTCTGCCCGGCGGTGAGCCCGTCGATGCTGAAGGTGAGGTCGCCGGCGACGGAGTGGTTCCCGAGGAGCCCCGCCTCGCTCGACCAGACCTCGACGTTCAGGAGGGCGCCGCGGGGAGTGGTGGTCGCGATCGAGCCGTCGGCCTCCTCGACCACGACACGGCCGCTGATCGACGCCGCAGCGCTCGCACGGGCGGCGCTCGGCGCCTCGTCCGGCACGGCGGGCAGGGGGGACTCGGCGCTGGGCTGCCAGAGAGGCTGCCCCTCGGGGAGCACGATCGAGCGGGGCGCGTCGGAGGCGGCGCCGAATGCGGCGACGGGGGCGGCCGACGGCGCGGCCGCCGATGCGGCGGAGGCGAGCGGGCTGGAGGTGATCGCCAGGGCGGCGACGAGGACCGCGGAGGCGGCGGACCTCAGAACGAGCGGGGACACGGCGGAGTGCCTGCTTCCAGGAGGAGGTCGCCCTGCGGCCGACCCGGCGGAGGGGATCGCGCTCATGCTAGCGGCGGCCCGCGCCCCGTCGTCCTCCCCGATCAGGGGTCAGGAGACAGGCGGCGCGACGAGGATGTCGTCCCACTCCAGAGCGCGCTCGAACCGGAAGCCGTGCCGCTCGTAGAGGCGGCGGGCGTCGCTGCGCTTCAGCACGTCGAGCCGGAAGGGCAGACCCGGCCGCGCCTCCTCCGCCATCACCCGGCGCAGGACGGCGCCGCCGACTCCGCGTCCCTGTGCGTGCGGCGCCAGGTAGAAGTGCTCGATCCAGACCGCGTCCGGCTCGACCCGCGCGGCGATGCTCCCGGCGAAGGCGCCGTCGAGCTCGATCACCCGGGTGAGCTCGGGCCGGTAGCCGTCGAGGAAGCGGTGCCGCACGCGGTGCTCGTCGTAGCGGTCGAGCGTCTCGAGCGACGGGCGCATGACGACCGCGCGCAGCTCGGCGATCGCTGCCGCGTCCTCCGCGGTCGCGGGGCGGAGCGACCAGCCGGCGTCGTCGGCCACGGTCAGCGGCCGCGGGGCTTGCGGGTGCGCCGCACCGCCGGCGCGGACGCCTTGGCGCGGGCCGGCTTCTTCTTGCCGCCGCCGGCCCTCTCCGCCTTCTCGCGCGCCTCCCGCGCCTTCGCCTTGGCGGCCTTCGCCCGCGACTCGACCTTCGGCGTCGCGGCGGTTCCGCGCGTGGTGTTCGCGCTGCGGCCGCGGACGACTCCGATGAAGTCCTCGACGTCGTCGCCCTTGTCGTCCGTCACCCAGGCGAGGCGGACGGAGGAGGGAGCGACGCCGGTCACCGGCACCGCGGTGACGTCCTTGCGGCTGTGCACGCGCGCCACCGACTGCGGCACGATCAGCACGCCCACGCCGGCCGCGACCTGCTCGACCGCGTCGTCGAGGCCGGCCATGCGCGGCAGCGGGCGCCGCGAGCCGTCCGCGAGCTCCTCGGCGACCGCGGCCCACTCCGGCACGTCCTCCGGATCCTGGAGGAGGTGCTCGCCGGCCAGCTCGGCGACGTCGAGCTCGTCCGCGGCGGCCAGGGCGTGCTCGCGGCCGACGACGGCGACGGGCTGCTCGTCATAGAGATGGATGGAGCTGAGGGCGGAGGAGGAGACGTCGCCGCGGACGAACGACAGCTGCGCGCGGCCGTCGAACAGCGCCTGCTCCTGATCGCGCTCGGCGACGACGGTGATGCGCAGCGGGAGATCGGAGCGGCGCTGGCCCCAGACGCGGGTCCACTTGGTGGGGGTGACGCCGGGCACGAGGGCGACGGCGAGCACGGGGCCGGCGGGGACGGCGTCCTCGGCGTCGGAGTCGGCGTCGTCGACATCGCTGTCCCCGGCGTCGCTGTCCTCGGAGTCGAGGTCGTCGGAGTCGCCGTCCTCGGAGGCGCCGTCCGTGTCGTCCGACTCGGTTCCGGCTCCGGCGCCGACCGCGCCCGATCCGGCCGACGCGTCGACAGCCGCCGCGTCCGCCCCGCCCTCCGGACGCCCCTCCGCCTCGGGAGCGGCCTGCGGGTCGACGGTCTCGGGCTGCTCGCTCATCCCCTCAGGGTAGGTGGTCCGGGCCGCGCCGGTAGGGTTGCCGCATGGCCAAGGCGACACAGACGATGAAGGCTGCGACCGCGGCGAAGAAGCTGCAGGTCTACCTGCCCGCGACCCCGGAGGAGTTCCAGGAGTCGGCGATCACGCGCGAGCAGTACGACGAGCTCGCCGCGAACCCGCCCGCCTGGCTCGTGCAGCTGCGCGAGGAGGGGCCGCACCCCCGCTCCGTCATCGCCTCCCGGCTGAACGTCTCCATCTCGGGGCTCGCCCGCGGCGGCGTCACCGAGGCGCTGACCACTCCCGAGATCCAGGCCCTGCTCGACGAGGTCCCCGAGTGGCTGCGCGTCGAGCAGAACCGCTACGCGGAGGTCCGCCGCGAGCAGGCCCGCATCAAGTCCGAGCGCGCCGCCAAGGCCGCCGACTGACCCCACCCCCGCCTGCGGGACCCCTATCCGGCGCGCGCGACGTGCGCTGCGGGCCGGAGCGGGATCCCGCCGAGGAGAGCCGCGCGGCTACTGGTTCGAGAACGCGGCGTCGAACGACGCGGTCGGGGTCCTCCAGAGCAGCGAGCGGATGAAGCCGACGGCCTCCTTCGCGCCGTGGAGGCGGTCCATCCCGGCGTCCTCCCACTCGATGGAGATCGGGCCGGAGTAGCCGATCGACTCCAGCGCGCGGAACGCGTCCTCCCACGGGACGTCGCCGTGCCCTGTCGAGACGAAGTCCCAGCCGCGGCGCGGGTCGCCCCACGGCAGGTGCGAGCCGAGCACGCCGGCGCGGCCGTTCTTCGGGCGCAGGCGGGTGTCCTTGCAGTCGACGTGGTAGATCCGGTCCTTGAAGTCGACGATGAAGCCGACCGGGTCGATGTCCTGCCACATCATGTGCGACGGGTCCCAGTTGAAGCCGAAGGCCGGGCGGTGCCCGATCGCCTCGAGGGTGCGCACGCTCGACCAGTAGTCGTAGGCGATCTCGGACGGGTGCACCTCGTGCGCGTAGACCACGCCGTTCGCGTCGAACTCGTCGAGGATCGGGTTCCAGCGGGTCGCGAAGTCCTCGTACCCCTCGTCGATCACGGAGGCCGGCACCGGCGGGAACTGCGCCACGTAGGGCCAGATCTTCGAGCCGGTGAAGCCGACGACCACGTCCACGCCGAGCTTGCGGGCGACCCGCGCCGAGCGCTTCATGTCCTCGGCGGCGCGCTGACGCACCCCCTCCGCGTCGCCGTCGCCCCAGGTGTAGTCGCGCACGAGTGCCTTGTGGCGGAAGTCGATCGGGTCGTCGCAGACGGCCTGGCCGGTGAGGTGGTTCGAGATGGCGAAGACCTCGAGGCCGTAGCGGTCGAGGATCTCCAGGCGCGAGGCTGCGTAGGCGTCGTCCTCGTCCGCGCGCTTGAGGTCGAGATGGTCGCCCGAGGCCGCGATCTCGAGTCCGTCGTAGCCCCACTCGGCGGCGAGTCGGGCGACCTCCTCGAAGGGCAGATCGGCCCACTGGCCGGTGAACAGCGTCACGGGGTGGGTGGCGGGGTAGGTCTTCTCGTCGCTCATGCGGCGATCTCCGTCCGGTCGTCGGCGGCGGGCACGGTCACCCAGGCGCCTGTCTCGGCCGCGTCGAGCACGGCCTCGGTGATGCGCGCCGCGCGGAGGCCGTCGGCGAAGGTCGGCAGACCCTCCACGTCGGCGCCCGCCACGGCGGCGTAGGTGTCGCGGGCGAACGCCGTGAAGGCGTCCTGGTAGCCCATCGGATGACCGCTCGGCACGATCGAGAGCCGGGCCGCATCGGGCGCGAGGATCGAGGCGTCGCGCGGCACCAGCAGGGCGCTGTCGCGCCGGCCGACCCACAGCGTCTCGGGGAGCTCCTGCTCGAAGCGCAGCGACTCCTCCAGCCCGGACACCTCGAGCACCAGCTCGTTGCGGTGGCCCGCGGTGACCTGCGAGACGAGGAGCGTGCCGACGGCGCCGCCCTCGAGCCGGACGATCAGGCCGGCCACGTCCTCGGTGCTCACCGGGCGGCCGCCGCGCTCGGCGTGGACGGTGCTCGTGATCGCGGCGAGCGAGTCGATCCGGTCGCCGGTGACGAACTCCAGCAGGTCGACCAGGTGCGAGCCGATGTCGCCGAAGGCGCGCGAGCGGCCGCCGGCGGCCGGGTCGACGCGCCAGTTGTCGTCGGAGGCGCCCAGCAGCCAGTCCTGGAGGTAGCTCCCGCGGACGGTGACCAGGCGGCCGGTCTCGCCGGAGGCGACGCGGGCACGGGCCTCGCGCACCATCGGGTGGAAGCGGTAGGCGAACGGGACGGTCGCCACCACGCCGGCGGAGGACGCGGCCGCAGCGAGCGACTCCGCCTCCCGCAGCGTCGCGGCGAGCGGCTTCTCGCACACCACGTGCTTGCCCGCCTCGATCGCCGCGAGCGCGAGTGCGGCGTGCGTGGCGTTCGGGGTGCAGACGTGCACGAGGTCGATGCTCTCGTCCTCGATCAGGGCCCGGGCGTCCGGGTAGGCGCGCTCGACGCCGAGCTCGGCCGCCGCCCGCTCGCCCTTCTCCGGGGTGGAGGAGGCGACTCCGGCGAGCACCGCTCCGGCGCTGCGGGCCGCGCGGCTGTGCACGGCCGCCATGAAGCCGCCGCCGAGCACGCCGACGCGCAGGGGCGCGGGCATCAGGAGAGGGTCGCTTCGGTCGGGTCCCAGCTCTCGGGCAGTGCGGGGCGGGGCGTCACGGAGCTCGTGACGAGGACCTTCTCGCCGGTCTCGGCGGCCTCGAGGAGCGAGAGCATCACGTCGGTGACGTGGTACGCGAGGTCTCCGGAGGCGGCCTCGGGGCGGTCGGCCCGGATCGCACGGGCGAGCTCGAGCACGCCGGTGCCGCGGGAGGCGGTCGAGCCGGTCGCCGCGATGACCTCCGGCTCGGCGGACCCGCGGCGGTGCAGGGTGATCTCTCCGTCGTGCTGGTTCGGGTCGGGGAGGACGAGGGTGCCCTCGGAGCCGTTGATCTCGACGAAGCCGGTGCGCGGCAGGCTCGACTCGAAGCTCCACACGCCCTGGGCCGAGGCCCCGGACTCGAAGCGGAGCAGCCCGCCGATGTGCGTCGGGATGGTCACCGGGAACTCGGTGCCCTCCTTCGGGCCGGAGCCCACCACGCGGGTGGCGCGGGCCTGGGACGAGACGGCGGTGACGCTCTCGACGGGGCCGAGGTTCTGCACGAGCGTGGTGATGTAGTACGGGCCCATGTCCAGCAGCGGTCCACCGCCCTCGGCGAAGAAGAACTCCGGGTTCGGGTGCCACGACTCGGGGCCGGGGCCCTGGAAGAGGGTGAGTGCCGAGAGCGGCGTGCCGATGGCTCCGCTCTCGATCACGCGCTGCGCCGTCTGGAGGCCCGCGCCCAGGAAGGTGTCGGGAGCGGTCGCGACGCGCAGCCCCTTGTCCTTCGCCAGCGCGAGCAGCTCGATCCCGCTGTCGCGGTCGAGCGAGAAGGGCTTCTCGGTCCACACGTGCTTGCCCGCCTCGACCGCGCGGCGCGCGACCTCGACGTGCGCGGCCGGGATCGTGAGGTTGACGACGATCTCGATGCCCTCGTGCGCGAGGAGCTCCTCGACGGTGCCCGAGGCGGGGACGCCGAAGGCCTCGGCCTGGGTCCTCGCCCGCTCGAGGTCGATGTCGGCGACGAAGAGCACCTCGAGGTCGGGGAAGACGGTGAGGTTGGTCAGGTACTGGGTGCTGATGTTGCCGGCGCCGATGACGCCGACGCCCACGCGGCCGGTGCCGCTCATGCGCCGAGCCCCGAGACGTAGCAATGGGCCGACTCCAGGCCCTCGAAGATGTCGCCGGCGTAGGCGTCGAACTCCAGCACGGGCAGGGCCTGCGGAGCGGCGGCGAGGATCGCCGGGACGTCCATCGCGCCCTCGCCCGCGGGCAGCTGCTCCTGGGTGTCGGCCGAGATCGGGCCGTCCTTCACGTGCAGGAAGCGCACCTGGTCGCCGAGGCGTCCGAGCACCTCGACCGGGTCGTCGCCGCCGACGGCCGCCCAGTAGGTGTCGAGCTCGAGGACCATGCGCGGGTCGAGCAGGCCCGCGAGGTGCTCGAAGGCGCTGCGGCCGTCGACGCGGTTCTCGAACTCGAAGGCGTGGTTGTGGTAGCCGAGCACCAGGCCGCGGGCGGCGGCGGAGTCGACCAGCGCGTTCAGCTCGTCGGCGATGCGGGCGACGTCGTCCGCGGTGGTCCAGCGGGTCGGGTCGACGAAGGGGTCGATCACGGTCTCGACGCCGAGCGAGGCGGCCGTGTCGAGGATCTCGTCGACGGTGGCGTCGCCCTGCGGGCCGAGGAGGCGCGCGTGGGCGCTGGGAGCGCGCAGTCCGCTGGCCGGGAGCGCCGCGCGGTAGGCGTCGGCCAGGTCGACGAACCCGAAGAGCTCGACCGTGGTGAAGCCGATCGCCGCGAGGCGGTCGAGGGTGGCGGGCAGATCGGCCGCGAGCGGCTCGCGCACCGAGTACAGCTGGACAGAGAGGTCTGGGGGTGTGGCCACCGGTGGGGCTCCTGATCGCATCGGAAGGTGTGCCTCGAACCCTACGCGGACTTTTGCTCACGGACAAGCAAAACTAGCCCTGCGCGCCCGCCAAGTCGGGCACCCGCCGCACAGAAGCACGGGCGCTGTGGTTGACTCTGGCCATGTCCCCGCGCCGCCGCATCACCGTCAGCGCGGTCGGCGAGCTGCTGCTCCTGCTGGCCGACGGGGCGCCCCGGACGCGGGCCGACGTGGTCGCCGAGACGGGCCTGCCGCGTGCGGCCGTCTCCGCCCAGCTCGACGTCCTCACCGCCTCCGGCCTGGTCGCCCGGCAGGACGACGCCCCCTCCTCCGGCGGCCGTCCCGCCGCCCGCGTGGCCTTCGACCCCCGGGCGCGCAGCCTCCTCGCCGTCGACCTGGGCGCCGCGCACGCCGTCGTCGCCCTGACCGACCTCGACGGCACGGTCCTCGCCCGCCGCCGCGAGAGCATCGCCATCGCCGACGGCCCCCTCGCCGTCCTCGGCCACGCCCTCGACGTCGCCGCGGCCCTGCTCGGCCGGACTCCGGCGGCCGGCCCGCTCGCGGGAGTCGGCGTCGGCGTCCCCGGACCCGTCGAGCACGCGACGGGCCGCCCGGTGAAGCCGCCGATCATGCCCGGCTGGGACCGCTTCGACATCCCGGAGTTCGTCGGCCGCCGCCTCCCCGTGCCCGTCCTCGTCGACAACGACGTGAACCTGCTGGCGCTCGGCGAGCACGCCGACCACTACGCCGACGTGGACGACCTCCTCTACGTGAAGGTCTCCACCGGCATCGGAGCCGGGATCGTCAGCGGCGGCGCCCTGCAGCGCGGAGCCCTCGGAGCCGCGGGCGACCTGGGCCACGTGCAGGTCCCCGGCGACCGCGGCGAGGCCGACCTCGAGGCGATCGCGAGCGGCTCGGCGATCGCCCGCCGGCTGACCGAGTCCGGGATCGACGCCGCAAGCACCTCCGACGTCGTCACCCTGCTGACCGGCGGGGACCCCACCACCGTCGAGCTCACGCGCGCCGCCGGCCGCGACATCGGCGAGGTGCTCGCCACCTGCGTGAACCTCCTGAATCCGTCCGTCATCGTCGTCGGCGGCAGCATCGCCCAGGCCAGCCACGAGGTCCTCGCCGGGGTCCGCGAGGTCGTCTACCGCCGCTCCCTCCCCCTGGCGACCCGCGCGCTCGACATCGTGCAGGCCGCGGCCCAGGGCGGAGGCGTCCGCGGCGCCGCCCTGATGGTCCGGCGCCACCTCCTCTCCCCCGCGCACGTCGACGCCTTCCTCGACGCCTGAGCCGCCGGCGCGAGCCGTCCCGCCCCGGTGAGACGCCGCGGGTCGGCGTGCCGATTCGACCGGGCGCCGCAGGGGGCAGAGAATGAATCGGTGCCCGACCTGCAGCTCTCCTTCCCCTGGGAGACGCAGCCCGTCTTCACGGACGCCGAGCCCCCGCACCTCCGGAGGGTCGTCGCCGACTCCTCGGACCGCGTCGCCTGGCTCCGCGCCCGCTCGCGCGGCATCACGGCGACCGACGTCGCCCGCCTCTCCTCCCCCGCCGCGATCGGCAGGGCCGCGCTCGACAAGCTCTACGGCACCGGCTTCGGCGGCAACGCCTTCACCGACCACGGCCGCGCCCGCGAGCCCGAGATCGCCGCCTGGGTGCGGAGCGAGCACGCGATCGAGCCCAGCAGCACCCTCTTCCACGCGAGCCAGGAGCGGCGCCACCTCGCCACGCCCGACGGCATCGGCCTCCGCGAGGACGGCCGGCTCGAGCTCTGCGAGATCAAGACCACGACGAAGCCGTGGCGGAGCATCCCGCGCCACTACCTGCGGCAGGTCTTCTGGCAGCAGTACGTCCTCGGCGCCGAGCGCACGCTCGTCGTCTGGGAGCAGCACCGCGACTTCGTGCCGATCGAGGGCGAGCCGAACTCCCGCTGGGTCGACCGCGACGAGGACGAGATCCACATCCTCGTGCGGCTGGCGGGGATGCTGATGGCCGAGCTGCACGAGCGGACGCGCGCCCGGTGACGGTCCTCCTCCTGCACGGCCTGGGCGGCGACCGCTCCCAGCCCCTGGGGCTGCTGCGCTCCGCCCTCCCCGCCGGCAGCGAGGTCATCGCTCCGGACGTCCGCGCCCACGGCGCCTCCGAGCTGCTCGGTGCGCCCGGCGACTTCGCCCTCGAGGCGCTGGCCGACGAGGTGACGGAGGAGGTCGTGCGGGCCGGAGCCGCGCACAAGCCGCTCACGGTGCTCGGCATCTCGATGGGCGCGGCGATCGCCCTGCGCCTCGCCGTCCGACGCGTGCTGCCGATCGACCGTGCCGTCTTCGTGCGCCCCGCCTTCACCGCCGAGCCGCTGCCCGAGAACCTCACCGTGTTCCCCGTCATCGCGCAGCTGCTGCACGACCACGGAGCGAAGCGCGGCGAGCGGATGTTCCGCGCCTCGGGCCTGTTCGCGCGCGCCGCCGAGGTGTCCCCCGCGTCGGCGGAGGCGCTGACGCTGCAGTTCCGCTCCCCGCGCGCGGCCGAGCGCGCCGTCCGTCTCGCCCAGATCCCGCGGAACGCCGCCTACCGCGACTCCGGAGAGCTGGGCGAGGTCATCGCGCGCACCCTGGTGATCGCGGCCGAGCGCGACCCCGTGCACCCGGTCGAGGTCGCGGAGGCGTGGGCTAGGGCTCTTCCGGATGCGGACTGCGAGCGGGTGCCGTCGCGGGACGAGGGCTTCGCCGCTCAGCAGGACCGGATCCGCGGGCATGTCCGCGGCTGGCTCGCTCGGCGCTGAGGTCCTCGAGCGCGAGCACCAGGCCGACGAACGCGAGCCAGAGCACTGCGATCGCCGTCGCCACGAACTCGAGCGTGCCGCCGAGCCGCAGCCACACGCGCAGGAGCGACAGGATCCCACCCGTCCCGGCGACGACCGCCACCGAGATCCCGGCGGCGAGCGAGAGCCGCGCGACCGCAGGGCGCCCCCGCACGGTCGCCAGCTGGAGCATCGCGGCGCAGGCAGCCCCGAAGCCGAGCACGGCGGCCGAGGTGTGGATGAGGTCCTGCCAGCGGAAGGCCGGCCCGACCGGCAGCGGGCAGCCCGCCGTGCAGGTCACCTGCGAGGCGAGCGCGAAGCAGGCGGCCGCCAGGAGGATCGCGCCCGCCGGGCGGAGGGCGGGGAGCAGGCGGGCGCGCACCGGCCAGGCGCCCGCGGCGATCAGCGCGCCGCCGGCCGCCACGAGCAGAAGAGCGGCCTCGAAGGCGCCCGCCGTCGGCAGGTCCGGCGCGCCCATCTCGCTGACGTAGACCCAGCGGCTGGTGCCGATGCTGATCCGGGCGGCCAGGAGGACCACGAGCCCGGCCAGGACCAGGAGGGCACCGCCGACCAGCAGGGTACGTCGGCGTCGCATCCCCTCATCGTGCCAGACCGGGCGCCCGCGGCTCCGCGCGCCAATCTTCTCCCGAGGGTGACACCCCCGTAACAGCGCCGACTCATTGCCTCGATTGACTGGTCGCGGCGTCGGATGCGGGGATCGGGGGCGACGTCCTCGGCACGCTCCACCCGCACACCTCAGCGACAGGAAAGGCGACGATGCACACCAGCGCGCTCGGGCACGGCCTCGCGATCGGCGAGATCCCGGAGGAGGTCGTCCTCCCCGACACGATGACGGCGGCGGTGATCGACGCGCCGGGCGACGCCTCCGCCCTGCACCTGGCGACCGTGCCGACACCCTCCGCCATCAACGCCGAGTTCACCGTGAAGGTGGTCGCGGCCGGCGTGAACCCGCTCGACGCGAAGACGCGCGCGGGCCAGGGGGTCGCCTCGCAGATCGCCTCCTACCCTGCGGTCCTCGGCCACGACTTCTCGGGCGTCGTCGTCTCGAGCCCCTACCCGGCGCATCCGCTGCGGCCGGGCGACGAGGTCTACGGCTTCGTCATGGTGCCGCGCTACTCGGGCTCCTACGCGGAGTACGTCAGCGTGCCGAGCGTCTCCATCGCGCGGAAGCCGTCGACGCTCTCGCACGTCGAAGCGGCCGGCGTCCCGCTCGCGGCGCTCACCGCCTGGGGCATGGTCGTCGAGCTCGCCAAGGCGCACGAGGGTCAGCGGATCCTCATCCACGCCGGGTCGGGCGGAGTCGGCCACTTCGCGGTGCAGTTCGCCGCCTACTTCGGCGCCTCGGTGATCGCGACCGGCTCGACCCGCAACCTGCAGTGGCTGCACGAGCTCGGCGCCGCGCAGGTGATCGACCACACCGCCGAGCGCTTCGACGAGCTGCTGTCCGGCGTCGACGTGGTCATCGATCTGGTCGGCAACGTCCACGACGACACGGGCTCGCGCTCGCTGAAGGTCCTCCGCCCCGGGGGCCTGATCGTGAACGCGCCCACCGGGAGCTGGCCCGGGTTCTTCGAGGAGGCGGCCGCTGCGGGCGTGCGCGCCTCCACCTACCGCGTCGCTCCCGACGGGGCGACCCTCGGCGTGGTCTCGCGCCTTCTCGAGTCGGGCGACGTCCGCGTCTTCATCGACGGCATTTTCCCCCTCGCCCGCGCCTGCGAGGCGCACGAGCAGCTCGAGACGGGCCACACCCGCGGCAAGATCGTCCTCACCGTCTCCGAGGGCTGACCTCGGCGAGATGCCACTCGGATACGCCGCGCGGAGCGGGTCGCGTACCCGGGTGGCGTCTCGCGGGGAGGGTCAGGCGAGAGAGCGCTCGAGGACGAAGTCGTCCTCCCAGCGGTCGCCGACGAGGAAGCGCTTGCGGCCGACGACCGCGAAGCCGTGCTTGGAGTAGAACCGCTGAGCACGCGCGTTCTCCTCGTTGACGCCGAGCCAGACGCCCGCGGCACCGTGTGCCCGCGCCTCCTCGAGGGTCGCGGCCATCAGCGCGGCCGCCGCTCCGGAGCCGTGCCGGCCGGGCAGGAGGTAGAACTTGCTGAGCTCGACGGTCGGACGCAGCCGGATCGCCGCGACGACGTCGGCGTCGGCGGGCTCCCCGCGCACGAGCATCGCGTAGCCGGTCAGCGCGCCGGAGTCGTCGTCGACCAGGAGCGAGCGGAGCGGATCGGCGAGGTGGTCGCGGAAGCGCTCGACCGAGAGCACGGTGCGCACGAACTCGGCCTTCGCCTCCGCGGTGGTGTGCGGCGGGCAGGCCAGCGGGAAGGTCGCGGCGGCCAGCTCGGCCAGGGCCTCGGCGTCGGCGGCAGACGCCCGGCGGACGGTCACGGGAGGCGCGGCGAAGCGGAGCGGCGGATCACCGGTCCAGTATGCCGGGACGACGAAGGAGGGGGCCCGCCGAAGCGGACCCCCTCCTCACGTCAGTGCGTGCTCGGCTCAGGCCAGGACGTTGACGTCCAGCGGGATGCCGGGGCCGAAGGTCGTCGAGACGGCGGCCTTCTGGATGTAGCGGCCCTTCGAGGAGGACGGCTTGAGGCGGAGGATCTCGTCGAGCGCGGTCTTGAAGTTCTCCTGGAGCTGCTCCTCGGTGAACGCGGCCTTGCCCACGACGAGGTGCACGTTGGCGTGCTTGTCGACGCGGAACTCGATCTTTCCGCCCTTGATCTCGGTCACGGCCTTCGCCACGTCCGGGGTCACGGTGCCGGTCTTCGGGTTGGGCATGAGGCCGCGGGGGCCGAGCACCTTTCCGAGACGGCCGACCTGGCCCATGAGCTCCGGGGTCGAGACGGCGGAGTCGAACGAGGTGTACCCGCCCGCGACCTTCTCGATGAGCTCGGCGCCGCCGACCTCGTCGGCACCGGCGGCCAGCGCGGCCTCGGCGGCCGGACCGGTCGCGAACACGATGACGCGGGCGGTCTTGCCCGTGCCGTGGGGCAGGATGACCGTGCCGCGGACCATCTGGTCGGCCTTGCGGGGGTCGACACCGAGCTTGAGGGCGACCTCGACGGTGCTGTTGAACTTGGCGGAACCGGTCTCGCGGGCGAGCGCGACGGCCTCGTCGGCCGTGTAGAACTTGCCCTCTTCGAGCTTGGCCGCGGCGGCCCGGTAGGCCTTCGACTTCTGTGCCATGTTGTTTCTCCTTGAAACGAGAATGTGGTTCTAGAGCCTGGCGGGCTCTCCCACGGGGGTGATGGAGTTCTGGTGGTGCCGCGATCGCGGCCGTGATTGCTGCTCGCGGGAGGCGGAGAGGTCCTGCGGAGGCGCTTCCGGCCCGGGCGTGCGGCCCGCTGAGGGGCCGCCGTCGGGTTCTCGAGGCTTCCGCGGTGGGTCCGCGCCGGTGGGCGCGTCGCTCCCGCCGTCGAGCAGCGCGTCGCGCTACTCGACCGTGATGCCCATCGAGCGGGCGGTGCCGGCGATGATCTTCGCGGCGGCGTCGATGTCGTTGGCGTTCAGGTCGACCTGCTTCGCCTCGGCGATCTCGCGGACCTGCGCCTGGGTGAGCTTCGCGACCTTCACGGTGTGCGGGGTCGAGGAGCCCTTGGCGACGCCGGCGGCCTTCTTGATGAGCTCCGCCGCGGGCGGGGTCTTCAGCACGAAGGTGAACGAGCGGTCCTCGTAGACGGTGATCTCGACGGGGATGACGTTGCCGCGCTGCGACTCGGTCTGCGCGTTGTACGCCTTGCAGAACTCCATGATGTTGACACCGTGCTGACCGAGCGCCGGACCGATCGGGGGCGCGGGGTTGGCCGCGCCGGCCTTGATCTGGAGCTTGATCAGGCCGGTGACCTTCTTCTTGGGGGCCATTCTGATTCCTTTTCTCAGGGTTCGAGCGGTCGGGGGCTCCCGGCCGCTCTCCCGCGCATCCGACGGTGCCGGATCGCGGTGGAGGAGGGTCGTCCGGCGCGCACAGAGGCGGGCGCCGACACGAAAACCCGTACGAGCTTACACGAGCGGGGCCACCCCCGACAGGGCGGAGGAGGGGCCGACGCCCGGGGGCGCGTGGGGCGGTGCCGGAGGGGGCGCCGCCCGGAACGGCGAACGCCCCCTCCGACGTGCGGAGGGGGCGTTCACGCGGCGCGGAGGCGATGCGTCAGAGCTTGGTGACCTGGTCGAACGACAGCTCGACCGGGGTCTCGCGCTCGAAGAGCGAGACGAGCACGGTGAGCTTGCCGCTCTCGGGCTTGATCTCGCTGATCGAGCCGGGAAGACCCGCGAACGAGCCCTCCTTGATGGTGATGGTCTCGCCGATCTCGAAGTCGACCTCGGCGGGCAGCACGCGCTGGGCCTGCTTCTGGCCCTTGGCACCGGAGGTCTTCGAGGGGGCGACATCCTTGATCTCGACGAGGCTCTTCAGCATCGTGAAGGCCTCCTCGAAGCGCAGCGGGGTCGGGTTGTGGGCGTTGCCCACGAAGCCGGTGACGCCCGGGGTGTGGCGGACGACCGACCACGAGTCCTCGTTGAGGTCCATGCGCACCAGCACGTAGCCGGGGATGCGCACCCGGGTGACCATCTTGCGCTGGCCGTTCTTGATCTCGACCACGTCCTCCATCGGGACCTGGACCTCGAAGATGTAGTCCTCGGCCTCGAGCGAGACCTTGCGGTTCTCGATGTTCGACTTCACGCGCTTCTCGAAGCCGGCGTAGGAGTGGATGACGTACCACTTGCCCGGCTTGCCGCGCAGCTCGGTGCGGAAGGCCTCGTACGGGTCGATGTCGGCGAGGTCCTCACCGGCGGACTCGGCGTCCTCGGCGGCGACCTCGGCCTCGTCCTCGACGGCCTCGAGGGCCGCTTCGGCCTCCTCGACGGTGTCGATGTGGGCGGCCTCGTCGACCGCGGAGTCGGCCTCGGGGTCGTCGACGGAGCCGATGGCGTCCAGCGCTGCCTCGAGGTCGGAGGCGAGGTCATCCTCGGACTCGTTCTCGTCGATGATGCTCAGCGCACCCTGCTCGGCGGGCTCGACGGCGTCCTCAGCCTGCGACTGGACGTCGCCCTCCTGCTCCTCCTCGACCTCCGACGACTGCTCGGCAGCCGTCGCCCAGTCGACGTCGTCGCGGTTTCTGTCAGACACTCGTCACAACTCTCTCTCGATCGATCGGTCGCGCCCCTCGGGGCGCGTCCCGCTGTCGCCGGCACCCTCCGCTCGCGCGGCCCGGATGCTCTCGGGTCAGGCGGCGGGTGTGCCGAACACGTACGTCACGGCCAGGGCGAAGACCCAGTCGAGGAAGGACACCAGCGCCATCATGATGACGACGAAGATCAGCACGACCACGACGTAGTTGCCCAGCTCCTTGCGGGTGGGCGTCACGACCTTCTTCAGCTCGGCGATGACCTGCCGGATGAAGAGGGCGATGCGCGCGAACGGGTTGCGCCGCGCGGCTCGCTGCTGATTGGCGATCGCGACGACGTCCTCGCTCGGCTCGTCGACTGCTTTCCCGGCCACCTGCACGCACCTTTCCCGCACCGGAACCTCCGGTGTGGCCGACCGCCCGTCATGGGCGGCCCTGGACCGATGACCGCAGCGTCGCGGGGACCGCGTGCGACGGGCATCGATGTGCAGGGCGGACAGGGCTCGAACCTGCAACCTGCGGTTTTGGAGACCGCTGCTCTACCAATTGAGCCACCGCCCTATGGATGCCGTTGCGAGCATCCGAGGAGGAGACCGACCCGCCGCCCCACCGCCGCGACCCTCGCGGGCGCTGCGGATGAGGGCAGAGATCGACTACCTCGGACGAGTGTACGTGGACCCGAAGGGCGTGTCCAGCCGAGCGGCGGGGGGCCTCGGAGCCCCGTGTGCGCGCAGGATACGCTGGCCGTCGTGTCCTCCACCACGCGCATCTCCGCCCGCATCGCCGCCATCGCCGAGTCCGCCACTCTGAAGGTCGACGCCAAGGCGAAGGCCCTCCAGGCCCAGGGCCGCCCGGTCGTCTCCTACGCCGCCGGCGAGCCCGACTTCCTCACTCCCGAGCACATCGTCGAGGCCGCCTCGGCCGCCGTGCTCGACCCGGGGAACTACCGCTACACCCCCGCGGCGGGCCTCCCCGACCTCCGCGCGGCCATCGCGGAGAAGACGGCGCGCGACTCCGGATGGGCCGTCGACCCCTCGCAGGTCGTGGTCACCAACGGCGGCAAGCAGGCCGTCTACCAGGCCTTCCAGACCCTCCTCGACGACGGCGACGAGGTGCTGGTGCCGACCCCGTACTGGACCACCTACCCCGAGGCGATCAAGCTCGCCGGCGGCGTGCAGGTGGACGTGTTCGCGGGCGCCGACCAGGGCTACCTGGTCACGGTCGAGCAGCTGGAGGCCGCGCGCACCGAGCGCACCAAGGTGCTCCTGTTCGTCTCCCCCTCCAACCCCACCGGCGCCGTCTACTCGGCCGAGCAGACCCGCGAGATCGGCGAGTGGGCCGAGGAGCACGGCCTCTGGATCATCGCCGACGAGATCTACCAGAACCTCGTCTACTCCACCGGCGACCAGGACGACGCGAGCCCGCTCGAGCACGCGACCTCGATCGTCGAGGCGGTGCCGGCCCTGCGCGACCGGACGATCCTCGTCAACGGCGTCGCGAAGACCTACGCGATGACCGGCTGGCGCGTCGGATGGATGGTCGGCCCGGCCGACGCGATCAAGGGCGCCTCGAACCTCCAGTCGCACCTCTCGAGCAACGTCTCGAACATCTCGCAGCGCGCCGCGATCGCCGCCCTCACCGGCCCGCAGGAGCCGGCCGAGGAGATGCGCCTGGCCTTCGACCGCCGCCGCCGCACCATCGTCGCCGAGCTGAACGCGATCGACGGGATCGAGTGCCCCACCCCCGGCGGCGCGTTCTACGTCTACCCCGACGTGAACGGGCTGCTGAACCGCGAGTGGAACGGCACCACCCCGACGACCTCCCTCGAGCTCGCCGACCTCATCCTCGAGCAGGCCGAGGTCGCCACCGTCCCCGGGGAGGCCTTCGGACCGAGCGGCTACCTCCGCCTGTCCTACGCCCTCGGCGACGACGCGCTCCTCGAGGGCGTGCGCCGCTTGCAGCGGCTCTTCGGCACCGTCTAGCCCCTCTCCTCCTGCGTCGTCGATAGGCCGCGGCCGGCTCGACGACGAGGTGCGTCGCAGAGAGCGGGATGCGCAGCGCGGACGACGATCCGCCGACACGCGGATCGCCGATCGCCGCTCGACCGTGCCGCACGGTGACGGCGGGTACTGCGACGGGCCTGTCCGACAGGTGAGGGGTGCGTGGCATCTCGGGGCGGGGAGGGCAAGAGGGAGGCGGAAATCGGGGATCACTGTCGCCGGAGGGGTAGGACAGGGCACGCTGTGACGATGAGCGAAGACCACGCCGTCCGAGTCCGCGACCTGCGGAAGGACTACGGGGGCGCTCCGGCGGTCGCGGGAGTCTCCTTCGACATCCACCGGGGCGAGACCTTCGCGCTCCTCGGCCCGAACGGCGCCGGGAAGTCGACGACCATCGAGATCCTCGAGGGCTACCGCGACCGCTCCAGCGGCGAGGTGTCGGTGCTCGGGGTCGACCCGCGCCACGGCGACCTGGCGTGGAAGGCGCGTCTGGGGATCGTCCTGCAGTCCAGCGGCGAGTCCGGCAACGCGACGGTCCGCGAGCAGATCGCGCACTTCGCCAGCCTCTATCCGCGACCGCGCGACGTCGACGAGACCATCGAGGCCGTCGGGCTGACGTCCAAGGCCCGCTCGCGCATCGGGCGCCTCTCCGGCGGCCAGCGCCGCCGTGTCGACGTCGCCCTCGGCATCATCGGCCGTCCCGAGCTGGTGTTCCTCGACGAGCCCACCACGGGATTCGACCCCGAGGCCCGCCACTCCTTCTGGGACCTGATCGCTCTGCTCAAGAGCGAGGGCACGACCATCCTGCTCACCACCCACTACCTCGACGAGGCCGCCCGCCTCGGCGACCGCGCCGCCGTGATCTCCGGCGGGCGGCTCCTGGCCATCGGCCCGATGAGCGCGATCGGAGGGGACGAGGCGCGCGTCCCGATCGTGCAGTGGCGCGAGGACGGCGTGCTGCACCGGCTGCGCACCACCGAGCCCGCCCGGACCGTCGCCGAGCTGCACGCCCGGATCGGGGAGCCGACGGCGCTCGAGGTCGTCCGCCCCAGCCTCGAGGACATCTACCTCGACCTCATCCGCGAGGACCGCGACGCGGTCGACCTGATCGGAGAGCCCGCGTGACCGCCGTCGCCACCCGCCCCCGCACCCTCTCCACTGGCCCGGGACGCACCGTCCGCCTCGGACTCGCCCGCGCCCGCTACGAGATCCGCTCGTACTTCCGCGCTCCGGACCAGGTGTTCTTCACCTTCCTCTTCCCGGTGCTGCTCCTGACGATCTTCTCGGTCGCGTTCGGCGACACCGCGGTGATGCAGGCGAACCCGCAGGACCCGGGCATCCCGATGGCCGAGTACTACGTGCCGGGCCTCGCCGCGGCCGGGATCCTGCTCTCGGGCGTCCAGAACCTGGGCGTCGACATCGCGGTCGAGCGCGGCGACGGCACGCTCAAGCGCCTCGCGGGGGCACCGCTGCCGGTCTTCAGCTACTTCATCGGCAAGTTCGGCCAGGTGCTCGTGACGAGCCTCGCGCAGACGGCCCTGCTGCTCCTCGTCGCGGCGACGGTGTTCTCGGTCGAGCTGCCCACCGACAGCGGGCGTTGGGCGACCTTCGCCTGGGTCTACCTGGCAGGAGTCGCGACGTCGGCCATCCTCGGCATCGCCGTCTCCGCGCTGCCCCGCTCGGGCAAGAGCGCGACCGCCGTGATCGTGCCGCCGCTGCTCGTGCTGCAGTTCATCTCGGGGTCGTACCTGTCGTTCACGACGCTGCCGGACTGGCTGCAGAACACGGCGAGCGTCTTCCCGCTCAAGTGGATCGCGCAGGGCATGCGCGCCGTGTTCCTGCCGAGCGGGTTCGAGGAGGCGGAGGTGAACGGGTCGTGGGACCTCGGCGGCGTCGCGCTGGTGCTCGGTATCTGGCTCGTCGTGGGGCTCGTCGCCTGCCGCTTCGGCTTCCGCTGGATCCGCCGCGACAGCTGAGCCGGAGGAGGCCGCGGCCGGAGGGCGCGCGTCCCCGCGAGCGCGGGGCCTGCGCGCGCAGACCGCGCGGACTCAGACCGCGGTGCCGACCACGACGGGCTCGGGGTGCAGCAGCACGCCGAACTCCGCCAGGACGCGGCACTGGACGTACCGGGCGAGCTCGGCGACCTGTTCGGCCGTCGCTCCTCCGCGGTTGGTCAGGGCGAGGGTGTGCTTGCTCGACACGGCGGCCCGCGAGCCGGGCAGGGCGAAACCGCGCGAGACGCCGGCGTGCTCGATCAGCCACGCGGCGCTGAGCTTCACCAGGCCGTCGGCGCGGGGAGGCACGGGCAGCCCGACGGGCGCTCCTGCCTCGACCGCGGCGAGCGGGGTGATGACGGGCGCCTCCGCCGTCGGCTCGACCGGCCAGCGCGGCGCCTCGGGCGGCAGGGAGTCGGCGAACGCGCTCGTGACGAGGGGGTTGGTGAAGAAGGAGCCGGCGCTCGCGGTGTCCGGGTCCTCCGGATCGAGGACCATGCCCTTGCCCGCACGCAGCGCCAGCACGGTCTCGCGCACCCGCGCGAGCGGTACGCGGTCGCCGAGCGCGACTCCGAGCGCCGACGCCAGCTGACCGTAGGCGACGGGAGTGCCGTCGCCCTCGGCGCCGACCTCCTCGAGCGCGAACTCGACGGCCAGCACCGCGCCCCGGCGGCCCTGCTTGATCACGGAGGTGCGGTAGGCGAACTGCAGCTCCTCCGCCGTCAGCCGGACGGGCTCGCGGGCGCCCTCGTCGAGGAAGTCGACCGCGACCAGCGTGTCCGAGAGCTCCTGGCCGTAGGCGCCGATGTTCTGCACGGGCGACGCACCGACCGTGCCGGGGATGCCGCTGAGGGCCTCGAGGCCCGCCCAGCCGCGCTCCACGGTCGTCGCGACGAGGCCGTCCCACGACTCGCCCGCCTGGACCCGCAGGAGCACGCGCCCCGGCTCGTCGGAGGGGAGCCGCTCGACGCCGGTGGTGCGCACGCGCACGACCGTGCCCTCGACCCCGTCGTCGCCCACGAGGAGGTTGGAGCCGCCGCCGAGCAGCAGCCACGGCTCGTCGTCCGACCACAGGCCGACGAGCGTCTCGACCAGCTCCGCCTCGGTGGCGGGCTCGACGAGGCGCTCGGCGGGTCCGCCGACGCGGAGGGTGGTCAGGGCGGAGAGCAGCGGCGCGGAGGTCACGCGAGTCGGACCCGTGCCTGGGCCTTGCCGAGGACAGACTGGCCCTCGACCGAGACGGCGAGGTCGACGCGGACCCAGCCCTCCTCGGCGTTCACAGCACCGATCCTGGCGACCACGTCGATCGCGGCGCCGTCGCGCGGGTCCACCACGACGGGGCGGGTGAAGCGCACCTGGTAGTCGACCACGCGTCCGGGGTCGCCGACCCAGTCGACGACGACCTGCACCGCGGTGCCCATCGTGAGCATGCCGTGCGCGAGCACGCCGGGCAGGCCGACCTCGGCGGCGACGTCGTCGCGGTAGTGGATGGGGTTGAAGTCGCCCGAGGCGCCCGCATAGCGCACCAGGGTGCCGCGGTCGATCGGGAAGCGGCTCTCGGCGACGACCTGGCCGACGCTCAGCTCGGCGAGAGCGGGCAGTGCGGTGCTCATTCGTCTCCCCTGACCACGAGGGTCGAGATCGCGGTGACGACGTGCTCGCCGCTCGCGTCGACCATGCGGGACTCGGTGGTGACCATCGAGTGGGCGCCGAGCTTCTTGATGGCGGCGACCGAGAGGGTCGCGGTCAGCTCGTCGCCGGCCACGACCGGACGGGACAGCACGAAGCGCTGGTCTCCGTGCACGACGCGGCTGAAGTCGATCCCGCCGTCGGGCTCGGCGAGCAGCTGCTGGAGCGTGAACTCCTGCACGACGACGGCGAAGGTGGGCGGAGCGACGAGGTCGGGGTGCCCGGCGGCGCGGGCGGCCTCGACGTCGTGGTGCAGGGGGGAGGTCGCGGAGACGGCGCGGGCGAACTCGCGCACCTTCTCGCGCCCCACCTGATAGGGCTCCGTGGGCGCGAAGACGCGCCCGACGAGTTCGGGGTTCACTGGCACCCGGCCATACTAGGCGCTGCCGTCGCGGGGCCCTCGGGGCTCCGGAGGCGCCGCCGGTGGTCACCCGGGTATGACCACCGGGAATTTCCCATCCGTGTATGGCTGACCCGCGGCTGAACTTCTCCGAAGCTGGCGGGCATGTCGACACCCACTCCCGAGCGCGACTGGGCGACCTACGCCCGCGAGCTCGGCACCAACATGCACCGGGCCCGCATCGCCAAGGGCGCCAGCCAGGAGCGGATCGCCCACGCGGCCGGGCTCGCGGGCTACACCTACCAGAAGTTCGAGAAGGGCGAGTCGAAGCCCGGCTCGCCCGCGAACCCCACGCTGCACACCCTCCTCGCGCTCTGCGAGGCGCTCGAGATCGAGCTGACGGACCTCCTGCCGCCCGACCCGCCGCGCACGTCACGAGGCGCCGAGTAGCCGGAGCACCGCGCCGGCCAGCCGCGACCCCGAGCTGAGATCGAGGTCGACCTCGCCGAGCCCGTCGGCCTCCAGGCGGAGCCTGTCCTCCCCCGACTCCCCCGGGCGGCACAGGGAGACGTGCACCGTCGCGCCCGCGGCCCCGTCTCGGCCCGCCCAGAGCACCACCGGGAGCGAGCTCGCCGCGGAGCGGTGCAGCCGCTCCCCCGCCGCGACCAGCTCGTCGTGCTCGCCCGCGCACCAGCGCGGGCACCCCTCGTCGTTCCTGCCGTCCATCCGCTCCTCCACGTTCCGCACCCCTCGGTCGAGGAGACCAGCCCACCAGGCGGTACCGACACCGAGGGCCCGCCGCGCCCCGATCCCGACCGGGGTGTGGACAGGAGACGGTCGTCCGCCCGTTGTGGAGGAGCGAGGACCAGGGTCCCATACGCAGGTGGTGCCGCCAGGGGTCCGGCACGAAGCACCGGCGCGGTGTCAGCGGTGGACGATCAGCCAGGTCGCGATCGCCGTGGTCGAGCCCGTGTTGACCATGCGGTGCGGCCGCTCGCACGGGAACGTGATGGCGTCGCCCGGCCCGAGGACGACCGACTCGTCCTCGAACTCGACCGTCAGCTCTCCGAGCGTCACCGTCCCCATCTCGAACCCGTCGTGGCGGAGCAGCTGCCGGTGCGCCGTCGAGGTCGAGCCCGGCGGGTAGGTCGACTCGAAGAAGTCGACGGCGTCCAGCGGACGCGGCGCCAGACGGCGGAACAGCACTCCGCCCTCGAGCGCCACGGGCGCCGACTCGCGCGCCCGGACGACCGCGGTCTCGACCGGCGCCGACGCGCCCTGGTCGAACACGGCGGACAGCGGGACCCCCAGCGCGTCCACGAGGGCGATCAGCCGGCCGACCGAGGGCTGCATCGCTCCGCGCTCGATCTGCGAGACGGCGCTCACGGAGATGCCGAGTCGCCCGGCGAGGGCCTTCAGCGACAGGCCCGCCGAGAGCCGCAGCTCCCGCAGTCTCGCGCCGAGCCCGGCCCCGTCCGCGATCGCCCGGGCGGCCGCCTCGTCGGGCGCGGTGTCGTCGGAGGGCATGGCCCGTCCCCTCTCGCGGATCGTCACACAGCCGTAACGGAGCCGAAACGAGCGGCGGCCTCCCGACTCGTAGCGTGGCCCGCGTGAAGTGATGACTTCACTCGGAACGCTCTCCGCGACGCCCCGCCTCCTCGGCCGGACGTCCCGACCACCCTGACACATCCGCTCCGTGCCGCTCTGCGCACGACCGCCCGAGAGGTGGATCCACCCATGTCCGACCGCGTCACCGCACCCCGAGTCACCGCACCCCCCGTCGATCCGGATCCCGCCGCGGCGGCGAGCGCCGCCTACGACGACCGCCTCTCCAACGAGGACCTCGCCCCGCTCCGGAAGCAGCGCTGGTCGAGCTACAACATCTTCGCGTTCTGGATGTCGGACGTGCACAGCGTCGGCGGGTACGTGACCGCGGGCTCACTCTTCGCTCTGGGCCTGGCCGGCTGGCAGGTGCTCGTCGCCCTGGTGGTGGGCATCGTGATCGTGCAGGTCTTCTGCAACCTCGTCGCCAAGCCCAGCCAGGTCACCGGCGTGCCCTACCCCGTCATCAACCGGGCGATCTTCGGCATCCGCGGCGCGAACATCCCGGCGATCATCCGCGGACTGATCGCGATCGCCTGGTACGGCGTGCAGACCTACCTGGCGGCGCAGTCGCTGAACATCGTCTTCCTCAAGTTCTTCCCGGGCATGGCCGCCCTGAACACGCCCGAGGCGTCGTTCCTCGGCCTCTCGGCTCTGGGCTACCTCTCCTACGCGATCCTCTGGGTCGCGCAGGCCGCGCTGTTCTGGCGGGGCATGGAGTCGATCCGCCGCTTCATCGACTGGGCGGGACCGGCGGTCTACGTGGTGATGCTCGTGCTGGCCGTCTACCTGGTGTCGCAGGCGGGCTGGGAGAACATCTCGCTCACCCTCGGCTCCGGCGAGCCGCTCGACCTCGCCGCCGCGGTGCCGGTGATGATCTCGGCCGTCGCCCTGGTCGTCTCCTACTTCTCGGGCCCGATGCTCAACTTCGGCGACTTCTCCCGGTACGCCCGCAGCTACGGCGCCGTGAAGCGCGGCAACCTGCTCGGCCTCCCGATCAACTTCCTCTTCTTCTCCCTCCTCACCGTGATCACCGCGTCGGCGACCGTCCCGGTCTTCGGCGAGCTGATCACCGACCCGATCGAGACCGTCGAGCGGATCGACACCTGGTTCGCCGTGCTCTTGGGCGGGCTCACGTTCGTCATCGCGACGATCGGCATCAACATCGTCGCCAACTTCATCTCCCCCGCGTTCGACTTCTCCAACGTCAACCCGAAGAAGATCAGCTGGCGGATGGGCGGCATGATCGCCGCCGTCGGCTCGGTGCTGCTCACCCCGTGGAACTGGTACTCGAACGACACCGCCATCCACTACACGCTCGGCATCCTCGGCGCGCTGATCGGACCGCTGTTCGGCGTCCTCATCGCGGGCTACTACCTGATCAGCCGCCAGCGCGTCTGGGTGGACGACCTCTACACGATGAGCGAGAAGGGCCGCTACTGGTTCTCGCGCGGCTTCAACCCCAACGCCGTCTGGGCGACCGTGATCGGCGGAGTCCCCTCCGTCGCCTCGGTGCTCGTGCCGCGCTGGATCGCGGAGGCGGGAGGCGCGGAGTTCACCTGGCTCGGCGACTACAGCTGGTTCCTCGGCTGCGGGCTCGGGTTCGTCGCGATGGCCGTGCTCGAGCGGCGCGCGCCGCGGATCGGGCGCCTCGACGAGGACCTCGAGCACGTCAGCGACGGCTCGACCGTCTGATCCGGCCGGCACGGAGGAGGGATCCGCTCCGGCCGCTCCGCATCCCGCGGACCGGCGGCCGGGCGGGCCCCTCCCCCTCCCGGCACCCGAAGCGAGGAACCACCATGCGCATCACCGTCGTCAACCCGAACACCAGCACTGCGATGACCGCGGCGATCGGCCGGGCCGCCCGCTCCGTCGCCTCGCTCGGCACCGAGATCACGGCCGTCACCCCGCCGATGGGTCCGGCGTCGATCGAGAGCCACTACGACGAGGCGCTCGCCGTGCCCGGCGTCCTGCACGAGATCGCCCGGGCGGAGGCGGCCGGCTGCGACGGCGCGGTCATCGCGTGCTTCGGCGACCCGGGCGTCGACGCCGCGCGCGAGATCGCGAGCGGCCCGGTCGTGGGGATCGCCGAGGCCGCCATGCACATGGCCGCGCTCGTCGGCCGGGGCTTCAGCGTGGTCACCACGCTCTCGCGCACGAGCGGCCGCGCCTGGGACATCGCCCGCCGCGCCGGGTTCGGCGACGCCTGCCGTCAGGTGCGCGCCTGCGACATCCCCGTGCTCGAACTCGACGACCCCCGCTCCGACGCCCGCCGCGCGATCCTGGCGGAGTGCGCCGAAGCGCTGGCCGTCGACGGGTCCGACTCGATCGTGCTGGGCTGCGCGGGCATGGCCGACCTGTGCCGCGACCTCTCACGGGAGCTGGGCGTGCCCGTGATCGACGGCGTCGCCTCGGCGGTGCGCCTGGTGGAGGGGCTCGTCGCGATGGGCGTCAGCACCTCGCGGCGCGACGAGTACGCCGCGCCGCGGACGAAGGCGATGGCGGGGCTGCTCGCTCCGTTCGAGCGGGTCTGAGGCTCCGCACCCCGCACGGTCGGGTGTTCTACCGGGCCGCCGGGCCGGACCCACCTGCGAGGATCGGGGGATGAGCGTCCTCCGCGATCTCGGCCTCGGTGCCCGGCTCTTCCTCCGCGGCTTCCGCACCTGGGTCCGCTCGCCGCGGGCGATGCTCCTCGGCGCGATCCCGCCCCTGATCGTCGGCCTGGTCTTCGTCGGCGTGCTGGTCCTGGTGCTCACGCGGGTGCAGGACGCGGTGACCGCGCTCACCCCGTTCGCCGGCGGCTGGGACGAGGGCACGGCCGCCACCGTCCGCCTGGTGCTCTCGATCGCGGTGGTCGGCGCCGTGCTCGCCCTCGGCGTGGTCCTCTTCGCCGCGGTGACCCTGCTGGTCGGCGACCCCTTCTACGAGCGGATCTGGCGGCGGGTCGAGGACGACCTCGGCGGCGTGCCCGACGAGCGCGAGAGCACCTTCTGGCAGGGGGTCGGCCGCGGCCTCCGCGACTCCGCCGTGCTGGTCGTCACCTCCCTCGGGATCGGCGTGGTCCTGGTGCTGCTGGGCCTGGTGCCGGTGGTCGGCTCGATCGTCGGCCTCGTCGCGGGCGCCCTGGTCGGCGGGAGGGCCCTCGCGCTCGAGCTGACCGGGTTCGCGGGCGACGCCCGGGGGCTCTCCCTCCGCGACCGCCGCCGCCTCCTCGGCGAGCACCGCGCGGTCTCGCTCGGCTTCGGCATCGCCGTCTACCTGGCGTTCCTCGTCCCCGGGGGCGCGGTCGTCGCCACCCCCGCCGCCACGGCCGGCGCGACCCTCCTGCTCCGGACCCTGCGGGGCGAGCCGACCGAGCGGCCGGCCGCCTGACACCGCTTGGCCGCCGCCCGGCTCTCCCCTAGACTCGCCGCGTGCGCACGTCGATCCGAAGCCCCTGGTGGCCCGCCTCCTAGGCGGACCGACGCGCAGACCCCTCGCACGCGACCGCCTCCTCCGGGCGGTCGTTCTGCATGTCAGGGCCCGGGTGGGGCACGACCCGATTCAAGGACCACGATGACCTCGCTCCTCTCCCGCATCCTCGCCTCCGACGGGACGCTGCCGTTCGCGGTGGTCCTCCGCCAGGGCCGCGACGCCGTCGACGTGTTCACGGGCGACGTGCTCGACGTCGAGGGCCTGGCCGACATCCCGCTCGACGGCGACGACGTGCTGACCCTCGTGCCCTACCGGCAGGTGCGCGAGCGCGGCTTCGCGGCGAAGGACGACGGAGCCCCGCTGCGCAACCTCGTGGTGCGCGAGCGCGAGAGCGTCCCCCTGGCGGAGGTGCTGCGGCTCCTGCCCGAGCGGGAGATCCCGGTCGAGGAGCGCGGCTTCGACGTGCCGGACGACGAGTACGCCGACATCGTCCGCCGGGTGATCGAGGACGAGATCGGCCGCGGCGAGGGCGCCAACTTCGTCATCAACCGCGCCTTCGTCGCGCAGACCGACGCGCCGCCCGTCGAGGCGGTCCTGGCCTGGTTCCGCCGCCTGCTCACCGACGAGTCCGGCGCGTACTGGACCTTCGCGATCCACACCCCCGGCGTCGACGGCGCGCAGACGGTCACCGCCGTCGGCGCGACCCCCGAGCGCCACGTCTCGGTGCGCGACGGCGTCGCGATGATGAACCCGATCAGCGGCACCTTCCGCCACCCCGCGGCCGGACCCACCGGGGAGGAGGTGCTCGCGTTCCTCGCCGACGTCAAGGAGAGCGAGGAGCTCTTCATGGTCGTGGACGAGGAGATGAAGATGATGAGCGCGGTCTGCCCGGACGGCGGCCGCATCCTCGGGCCGTTCCTCAAGCAGATGTCGCGGCTCAGCCACACCGAGTACCTGCTCGAGGGCCGCACCGGACTCGACGTGCGCGAGGTCCTGCGGCTGACGATGTTCGCGCCCACGGTCACCGGCTCGCCGATGGAGAACGCGTGCGCCGTGATCGCCGAGTACGAGAAGGAGCCGCGCGGCTACTACTCCGGCGTGCTCGCCCTCTTCGAGCCGGAGGAGCACGGCTACACGGTCGACGCCCCCATCCTCATCCGCACCGCCTACCTCCGCGCGGACGGCCGCCTCACCGTGCCGGCCGGCGCGACGCTCGTGCGCCACTCCACCCCCGAGGGCGAGGTCGCCGAGACGCGGGCGAAGGCGTCGGGCGTCCTCTCCGCCCTCGGCCTGCTGCCGCACCGCGAGGTGCCGCCGGCCCTCGACCTGAACGCGCAGCCGGGCGTGCAGGAGGCGCTCGAGGCGCGCAACGAGCGGCTCGCCTCGTTCTGGCTCCGGCCCCAGGCGCCCGAGCACATTGCCGGCCTCGCCGGGCACACCGCGCTGATCGTCGACAACGAGGACCAGTTCACGACGATGCTCGCCCACCAGCTGCGCCACCTCGGGATGGACGCCCGGGTCGAGCGCTGGTCGGAGGTCGCCGACGTGCTGAGCGACGACCTCGTCGTCTTCGGCCCCGGCCCGGGCGACCCCCGCGACAACTCCGACCCGCGGATCGCGCACCTGCGCTCGCTGATGACCACGCGCCTCGAGGCGGAGCGGCCGATGCTCGCCGTCTGCCTCAGCCACCAGATGCTGTCGCTGCTGGCGGGCCTCCCGGTCGAGCCGCTGCCCGCGCCCCGCCAGGGCGTGCGCCTGGCGGTGGACGTGTTCGGCGAGGACGCCGCGATCGGCTTCTACAACACCTTCTCCTCCGTCGCCCCCGGCGTCGCGCGCACGCCCCGGCTGGGGCTCGAGGTGTCGGTCGATCCGGAGACGGGAGTGGTCAACGCCCTGCGCGGCGAGCACGTCGCGTCGGTGCAGGGGCACCTGGAGTCGGTGCTCTCCTCCGACGGCCTGCGCACCCTGGAGCGGCTGGTCCGCACCGCGACCGCTCAGCCCGCGCGCGCATGAGCGGCCTGCGGCTGATCGCGTCGCCCGCCTACCCGGCCGAGCTGCAGGAGGCGGTGGCCGCCGCCGTGCGCGCGGCGGCCGAGGCGGCGCGCGGCTGGTACGGGCGCGGCGACAAGATCGCGGCGGACGAGGCGTCGGTCGCGGCGATGCGCGCCGTGCTGGCCGACGCTCCGTTCGACGGCGTCGTCGTGATCGGCGAGGGCGAGAAGGACGAGGCCCCGATGCTCGCGAACGGCGAGCGCCTCGGCCGCGCCTCCGCTCCCTCCTGCGACGTGGCGGTCGATCCGCTCGATGGCACCCGGCTCACGGCGGAGGGGCTCCCCGGCTCGGTGAGCGTGATCGCGCTCGCCCCGCGCGGCACGCTGTTCGACCCGCGCGACGTGTTCTACATGGACAAGCTGGTCTGCTCTGCAGCGGGCCGGGGCGCCGTCTCGCTCGACCTCCCTCCCGCCGAGAACGCCGCACGGCTGGCGGCGGCGCTCGGGAAGCCCGTCGCGGAGCTGGTCGTCGTCGTGCTCGACAAGCCGCGTCACTCCGGGCTGATCGCGGCCCTGCGCGCGGTCGGGGTCGCGCTCGAGCTGCGCGGCGAGGGCGACGTGTCGGTCGCGATCGAGGCGGCCGATCCCGCGGGCCGCGTCGACCTCGTCCTCGGCATCGGCGGAACCCCGGAGGGAGTGGTCGCCGCGTGCGCCGTCCGCGCCCTCGGCGGGGTCATGGAGGGGCGCCTCGCCCCCCGGACCGCACCGGAGCGCGCGAACGCCCTGGCCGCCGGCCACGACCTCGACCGTCTGCTGACCCTGGAGGACCTGGTCTCCTCGGACGACGTGCTCTTCGCGGGCTGCGCGGTCTGAGACCTCTCCCGGCAGAGGGCGCGGCCCGCCCCGCTCCGGAGCCGGGGCGGGGGTGACGGATGTCACGGCACCTCGGTTACAGAGGAGCGAGGCACTGCGGCGACCCTCTCGACAGGCTGAGGGCATGACCTCGACCGACCTCGCCGTGCAGGCGACCGCCCTCACCAAGAGCTTCGGCTCCGTCGCCGCCGTCGGCGGAGTGGACCTCACCGTCCGGCCCGGCGAGATCGTCGCCTTCCTCGGTCCCAACGGCGCGGGCAAGACCACGACCCTCGACATGCTCCTGGGCCTCTCGGCCCCTGACACCGGCGAGGTCACGGTGTTCGGACGCTCGCCGCGCACGGCGATCGCGCACGGGCTCGTCTCGGCCGTCCTGCAGACCGGCGGCCTGCTGAAGGACCTCAGCGTCCACGAGACACTGGAGCTGACCGCGAGCCTCTTCGCGGACACCCGGCCGATCGACGAGGTGCTGGAGCGCGCGGGGATCGCCGACCTCGCCTCCCGCCGCGTGGGACTGTGCTCCGGCGGTCAGCAGCAGCGGCTCCGGTTCGCGATGGCGCTGCTGTCGGACCCCGGCCTGCTCCTGCTCGACGAGCCGACCACCGGCATGGACGTCGAGGGGCGCCGCGCGTTCTGGCAGGCCATCCGCACCGACGCGGCGCGCGGGCGCACCGTCCTCTTCGCGACGCACTACCTCGAGGAGGCGGACGAGTACGCCGACCGCATCGTCCTGATGAGCCGAGGCCGGATCGTCGCCGACGGGACCACGAGCAGCATCAAGAACCTCGTCTCCGGCCGGATCGTCCACGCGACCCTGCCCGGCGCCGACCTCGCCGCCCTCGCCGCGCTCCCCCGGGTCTCCAGCGTCGAGGCCCAGGGCGACCGGATCACGGTGCACACCGACGACTCCGACGCCCTCGCCCGCCACCTGCTCACCCGCACCGGTGCCCGCGACGTCGAGATCACCGCCCAGAACCTCGAGAGCGTCTTCCTCGCCCTCACCTCCGAAGGAGCCTCCGCATGACCGCCACGACCCCCGCCGCCGACCGCGTCCGCCTCGACCGCCGCTCGCCGGCGCTCGGCGGCTTCACCACGACCTACCTGCGCATCGAGATCCTGCGGCGGCTGCGGAACCGGCGGACCCTCTTCTTCACCCTCCTCTTCCCGGTCCTGATGTTCTTCATCGTCGGGTACCCGCTCCGCGACGAGCCGCTGACCGCGACTCCGATCGCGGCGGGCGGCGTCTCGATCGCGGCCTTCATCATGGTGTCGATGGCGATGTACGGAGCGATGATGTCGGCCACGCAGACCGGGGCGGCCGTCGCCGTGGAGCGCGCGCAGGGCTGGAGCCGGCAGCTGCGGCTCACCCCGCTGAACCCCGTGGTCAACGTTCTGATCAAGATGATCGCCGGGATGGCGCTGGGCCTGCTCGCCGTCGTCGCCACCTATGCGGTCGGCGCCGCCAGCGGCATCGAGCTCTCGGCGGTGCAGTGGGTCGCGACCGGACTGACGGGCTGGCTGCTCGCGAGCGCCGTCTTCACGACGCTCGGCCTCATGGTGGGCTACATGGTGCCGGGCGAGAACGCGGCACAGATCACGAGCCTGGTCATCGTGGTCCTCGCGTTCCTGGGCGGCCTCTTCTACCCGGTGAGCAGCATGCCCGGATTCCTGCAGAGCATCGCCGCCCTGACGCCGGTCTACGGGATCAGCGAGCTCGCGCGAGCGCCGCTGACCGGCGAGGGGTTCGACCTCGGCGCTCTGGTCGACGCACTCGTGTGGCTCGGTCTGCTCCTCGGCGGGACGGTGTTCTTCTTCCGCCGCGACACGAAGCGGGTGTGACGGATGCGCCACCGCGGTCGGCTCCGTCCTAGGGTGAGCGCGTGAGCAGCACCACCGCCTCCGGGCACGGCGAGACAGGGTGGCCGATCCGCCCGGCCGCGGCGGGCGCCGACCCGGGAGCGACCCTGCGCACGGCTCTCTGGACCCCGCGTGCGCTGCGCTGGTACGCGGGAGCGGTCTTCTCGCTCTTCTGGGTGTACTCGACCGTGCCGTCGATCCTCGACGATCCGGAGTGGCCACGCCGCGTCGTCGGCGTCGCCCTCATCGCCGCTTTCAGCGCCGGATTCCTCGTCGCACCGCCGCTCGCCTGGACCCTCGCGACGCGGGGCCGGCTGCTGATCTGCCTCGGACTGCTCGCCTTCTCCTTCACCCTCCTCCCCTGGCTCGGGCGGGACGTGACGGGGCTCTGGACCTACGTCGGAGTCCTGGTCGGCATGTGCGTGTTCACCTGGCGCCTCACGGCCACCCTGATCGGAGCCCTCGCCTCCGTGACGCTCGCCGTCCGCCTCGAGAGCGACGGCGTCACCGAGACCGCCTTCGTGGTGCCGGTGATCATCCTCTCCATCTCCCTGATGATGGCCACCTTCGCGCGCACGATCGCCACCGTCAACCAGCTCCGCGACACCCGCGCCGAGCTGGAGGTCCTGACGGCCGAGCGCGAGCGGAGCCGGGTCGCCCGCGACATCCACGACATTTTGGGCCATTCGCTGACGGTGATCACCGTGAAGTCGGAGCTGGCCGGGCGCCTCCTCGACGCCGACCCGGAGCGGGCGCGGGCCGAGATCGCGGACGTGGAGTCGCTCGCGCGGGGCGCTCTCGCCGACGTCCGCGCGACCGTGTCCGGCTTCCGGGCCACGACCGCGAGCGGAGCGCTGGCCGCCGCGCGCGGCGCTCTCGCCGCGGCGGGGATCTCCGCCGACCTGCCCTCCTCCACCGACACCGTGCTCCCGCAGCATCGCGAGCTGGTGGGGTGGGTGATCCGCGAGGGAGCGACGAACGTCGTCCGCCATTCGAGCGCCTCGCGCTGCCGGATCCGCCTCACCGCCTGCGAGGTCGAGATCGCGGACGACGGAGTGGGTCCGCAGCCGGGAGCAGCGGGCTCGACCGGACTGGCCGGGCTCCGCGAGCGGGTCGAGGCGGCGGGCGGCCGGCTCTCCGTCGGGACGAGCGAGCTCGGGGGCTTCCGCCTGGCGGCTACCCTCCCCGGAGGCGGACGGTGAGCGCTCTGCGCCTCCTGATCGCCGACGACCAGGCGCTGGTGCGGGGCGCACTCGCCGCCCTGCTCTCGCTGGAGTCCGACATCGACGTGGTGGCGGAGGTCGGCCGCGGGGACGAGGTGGTCGCCGCGGCGCTCGCCTCGACGCCGGACGTCGCGCTGCTGGACATCGAGATGCCGGGGCTGGACGGGATCGCCGCCGCCGCGCTCCTCCGCCAGGCGCTGCCGGCCTGCCGCGTGCTGATCGTGACGACCTTCGGCCGTCCCGGCTACCTCAGCCGCGCGATGCAGGCGGGGGCATCGGGCTTCGTGGTCAAGGACACGCCCTCGGCTCAGCTGGCGGACGCCGTACGGAGGGTCGGGCAGGGGCTGCGCGTGGTCGATCCCGCGCTCGCTGCGGAGTCGCTGGCGCAGGGAGGCACGCCCCTGACCGAGCGGGAGGCCGACGTGCTCGCCGCCGCGCGCACCGGAGGCTCGATCGCCGATCTCGCCCGGATGCTGCACCTCTCGCCGGGGACCGTGCGGAACCACCTCTCGGCGGTGATCGGCAAGACGGGCGCCCGCAACCGGGCCGACGCCCTCCGGATCGCGGAGCGCAACGGCTGGCTCTGAGAGTCCGGCCCGGCGGCACGATCACGGCGCTCCGCTCCGGAGCCGACCGCAGCGGAGCGCGACAGGAACGCCGAAGGCCCCGGCTCGACGCGCGAACCGGGGCCTTCTCGCTGTAGCGGGAGCGGGACTTGAACCCGCGACACCACGATTATGAGCCGTGTGCTCTAACCACCTGAGCTACCCCGCCGCGCGTTCTTCGCAGGTCTGGCCTGCGGGGAACGGAGCCCCCTGTGGGAATCGGACCCACTACCTCTTCCTTACCAAGGAAGTGCTCTACCAATGAGCTAAGGGGGCGCACCTGCGGGTCTGACAGCCCCTCTCGGGGCGTGCCCGCGATTTGGCACCGTTAGACGATAGCACCTCCGCGGAGCGTCGATGACCGCGGGGGACGCGCCCCCGCGGCCGCCCGTCTGCGGCTACGCCCGGCTCGCCTCGTCGAGCGCGGCGAGCTCCTCGGCGCTCAGCTCGAGGGAGGCCGAGGCGATCAGCGCCGGCAGCTGCTCCATCACGCGGGCGCTGGCGATCGGCGCGACCACTCCGGGCTGCGAGCGGAGCCACGCGAGCGCCACCGTCGCCACCTCGGCGCCGTGCGCCTCCGCCGCCGCATCGAGCGCCGCCAGCACCCGGCGGCCGCGGCCGTCGAGGTAGCGGGAGGCGCCGTCGGCGCGCGGACCCTCGGGCGTCGATCCGTCGCGGTACTTGCCGGTCAGGAAGCCCGACGCCAGGGCGGAGTAGGGGACGACGGCCAGCCCCGCCTCGCGGGCGAGGGGCAGCAGGTCGGCCTCGATCCCGCGCTCCACGAGGTTGTAGTGCGGCTGCAGCGCGACGGGCGCGTGCAGGCCCTCCTCGCCCGCGATGCGCAGCCACTCCGCGACGCGATCGGCGCTGAAGTTCGACACTCCGATCGCGCGGACCAGGCCCTGGTCCACGAGCTCCGAGAACACGGCGGCGATGTCGGCCATCGGCACGGCCTCGTCGTCGAAGTGGGCGTAGTAGAGGTCGATCCGGTCGGTCGCGAGGCGCTCGAGGGAGGCGCGGGCGGCCGCGCGCACGGTGTCGGGCGCGAGGCCGGTGAACTGCGGGTGGCGGCCCGCCTTCGTCGCGATCACCACGTCGTCCCGGTCCCCCGAGCGATGCGCGAGCCACTCGCCGATGATCGTCTCGGACTCGCCGCCCGTGTTGCCCGGGACCCAGGCGGAGTAGGCGTCGGCGGTGTCGATGAAGTCGCCGCCCGCGGCCGTGTAGCCGTCGAGGACGTCGAAGGAGGTCTGCCGCCCCGCGGTCCAGCCGAAGACGTTGCCGCCGAGCGAGAGCGGGAAGACGTCGATGCCGGAGTCGCCGAGCGGCGAGCGGGTGACGGAGGAGGATGCTGCGCTGTCGATGCTCATCCCCCGATTCAAGACCCGCTCCCCGCCGTGATCGATCCCCCTCCCGCGCATGCGCGGCAAGGACTCAGGCTCTCAGCGCCGCGGGTAGTCGGCGTAGGCGAAGCGCGTCGAGTCCGGCGCCCAGCCGGAGACGTTGATCGTCCCCTGCCCGCCGTGGAGGCGCTCCAGCACGCGGCCGGGCTCGAGCGTCGCGCGCCCGGGGAGGTCGAGCAGCCGCAGCTCGACGTCGACGTTCTCGGGGTGCCCGGCTGTCCCCTCCGGATAGGCGAGGTAGAGCAGGTGCGCGCCGTCGGGCGACTCGTGCGGGAACCAGTCGACCGTGTCCGACTCGACCAGGCGGGAGAGCGCGGAGCCGTCGAGACCGATGCGGAACAGCTGCGCCCCGCCTCCGGCCCGCTCGGAGTTGAAGACGAGGGTGCGGCCGTCGGCCGAGACGTCGACGCCGTCGTCGGCCGGCTCGTCGTCGGTCAGGGCGGTGAGCGCGCCTCCTCCGGCTGGCATCGTGTAGACGTCGGTCCGCCACCGCCCGGAGGCGTCGCCGCCGCCGATCAGCGCGAGGGTCGCGCCGTCGGGCGAGACGCCGTGCAGGTAGTGCTTGAAGCGCGCGCCCTCGCGCTCGGCGGTCAGGCGGCGGGCGGGGGCGGAGCCGTCGAGCTCGACCGCGTAGAGGTGCCCGTCGCGCGCCGAGACGTAGGCGAGCCCGCCGGACGGGGCGAGCACGTGGTCGTTGTTGAGCTCGGCCGGCACCCCGTCGAGCGGGATCGGCTCGAGCACGGCCGCCCCCTCGAGCGGCAGCCGGAAGAGGCCGCCGTCGCCGTTCACGATCAGGGCGGAGCCGTCCGGAGTCCAGTTCGGCGCCTCCACGAGGACGGAGTCGGACTCGAAGACGGTCGTCGACTCCCCCGTCGCGAGGTCGTGGACGCGGAGTCGGCAGAGCTGGTCGGGGAGGAGCGAGCGGGCCATGCTCCCCACGGTAGGGCCCTGGCGGATCACGACGGGGCCGTCAAGCCTCTCCGCACTCAGGTTGCGCGGGAGGGCGCTCCGATATTCTTGACCGACTTATGCGCTGGGTACACCTTGGGAGGAACATGTGATGCTCCTCATCCTCGTGATCTCGTTCGCGATCGCCGTGGTGACCCCCTGGCTGGTGGACCGGTTCGGGCCGAAGACGTTCTACGCGCTGGCGCTGATCCCGGCCGCGAGCTTCGTCGCCACCGCGACCGCCCTGCCGACGATCCTCGACGGCGGCGAGATCCGCGAGTCCGTGCCGTGGATCCCCGCGCTCGACATCGCCCTCTCCTTCCGCCTGGACGCGCTCTCGATCGTCCTCGCCCTCGTGGTCAGCGGAGTCGGCGCCCTGGTCCTCGCCTACTGCGCGACGTACTTCAGTCGCGACGAGCCCTCGCTGGGCCGGTTCGCAGCGCTTTTGTCCGCGTTCGCCGGAGTGATGTACGGGCTGGTCACGGCCGACGACGTGATCATCCTCTTCGTCTTCTGGGAGGCGACGAGCGTCCTCTCCTACCTCCTCATCGGCCACTACAGCGGGCGCAAGGAGAGCCGGGGTGCCGGTCTCCAGGCGCTCCTGGTCACGACTCTCGGCGGGCTGGCGATGCTGGTCGGGATCATCGTCCTGATCGTGCAGGCCGGCACCACGAGCCTCTCCGGGATCGTCGCCGCCGCCCCCTCCGGCCCGATCGTGTCGACGGCCCTGGTGCTCGTGTTGCTCGGCGCGTTCTCGAAGTCGGCCCTGGTGCCGTTCCACTTCTGGCTGCCGGCCGCGATGGCCGCTCCCACGCCGGTCAGCGCCTACCTGCACGCCGCCGCGATGGTGAAGGCGGGCATCTACCTCGTCGCGCGCCTCGCGCCGGGCTTCGCCGACGACTCCGTCTGGCTGCCCGTGGTGGTGAGCGTCGGAGTCTGGACCATGCTCGTCGGCGGCTGGCGCTCGCTCCGGCAGTACGACCTCAAGCTCGTGCTGGCCTACGGCACCGTCAGCCAGCTCGGCTTCCTGACCGTCGCCGTCGGCTTCGGCTCGCGCGACGCCGCGCTGGCCGGACTGACCCTGCTCGTCGCCCACGCCCTCTTCAAGGCGCTGCTCTTCCTCACCGTCGGCATCGTCGACCACCGCGCCGGCACGCGCGACCTCCGCAAGCTCAGCGGCCTGGGACGGCAGGCGCCGGTGCTCGCGGGCGCCGCCCTCGTCGGCGTGCTGTCGATGGCGGGCATCCCGCCGCTGCTGGGCTTCGTCGCCAAGGAGGCCGTGTTCACGAGCCTGATCTCGGCGATCGAGCAGGGCTCGTTCTGGGCCTGGGTCGCGCTGGTCGGCCTCGTCCTCGGCTCGATCCTCACCGTGGCCTACTCCGCGCGCTTCTTCTGGGGCGCCTTCGCCCGGAAGAAGGGGCTCGAGGACACGCACCTGCACGCCGAGCCGTGGACCTTCACCGCCGCCCCGGTGCTGCTGGCCGCCGCCAGCGTGATCGGCGGGATCGCCGCCTCCGTGGTCGACCCGCTCGTCGCCGTCTACGCGGACACCCTCCCCTACGCCGCTCCGGACGCCGACCCGGAGCTCGCCGCCGCCGCGGAGGCCTCCGACCACGGCGGCTACCACCTCGCGCTCTGGCACGGCTTCGAGCCCGCGCTGGCACTCAGCGCCCTCGTGATCGCCGTCGGACTCCTGCTCTTCGCCAAGCGCGTCGCCGTCGCGCGCGCCCAGTCGATGCTGCCCAACCGGATCGACTCCGCCGAGGGCTACTGGGCCACCGTCCGCTGGCTCGACCGTGTCGCCAGCACGGTCACCGAGTCCGTCCAGCGCGGCTCGCTCCCCCGCTACCTGACGGTGATCTTCGCGGTCTTCGTCCTCGGCGTCGGCGGTGCGGCCGCCCTCAACCGCACCTGGCCGGGCGATCTCGTCTTCTGGGACAGCCCGGGCCAGCTCGCGGTCGCGGCCGTGATGATCCTCGCGGCGGTGCTGTGCGCGATCGCCCGCAACCGCGTCGCCGCCGTGCTGCTGGCCGGCGCCACCGGCTACGGGATGGTGGCCCTCTTCGCCCTGCAGGGCGCACCGGACCTCGCCCTCACCCAGGCGCTGATCGAGACGGTGACCCTCGTGGTCTTCGTCCTGGTGCTGCGCCGCCTCCCGACCCGCATCGCCGCGAAGCACCAGCCGATGCGCAAGCGCCTGCGCGCCGTCATCGGCATCGCGGTCGGAGCGGTCATGGCCCTCGCCGCCACCATCGCCCTCGGCGCCCGGACCGCGACGCCGATCTCGGCCGAGCTGCCCCGCCTCGCCTACGAGGAGGGCAAGGGCCGCAACATCGTCAACGTCCTGCTCGTCGACATCCGCGCCTGGGACACGATGGGCGAGATCTCGGTCCTCGTCGTGGTCGCCACCGGCGTCGCGAGCCTGATCTTCCTCTCCAGCCGGGCCGGAGGCGCTCCCCGCCTCGAGTCGCAGAGCGCCGACGACCGCCGCGAGCGCGCGATGGACCTGACCACCTCCTCCGCCGACGCCGAGCGCGACGGCGACCGCGGCTCATGGCTCGTCGCCGGGCGCACGCTCCGGCCGGAGAACCGCTCGATCGTGCTCGAGGTGCTGGTGCGCCTGCTCTTCCACCCCGCGATGATCGTGTCGGTCTACCTGCTCTTCACCGGACACAACACCCCGGGCGGAGGCTTCGCGGGCGGCCTGCTCGCCGGTCTCGCCCTCGTCGCGCGCTACCTCGCCGGCGGCCGCTTCGAGCTCGGCGAGGCCGCGCCGATCGACGCGGGCAAGGTCCTCGGACTCGGCCTCTTCTTCGCCGTCGGCACCGCCGTCTCCTCCCTCGCCTTCGGCCTCGAGGTCCTCGAATCGAGCTGGCTCGACCTCGAGGTGCCGGTGCTGGGCGAGCTCCACCTGGGCACGTCCACCCTCTTCGACATCGGGGTGTACCTGATCGTGATCGGCCTCGCCCTCGACATCCTCCGCAGCCTCGGCGGCGAGGTCGACCGCCACGGCGAGGAGGCCGAGCAGGGCTCCCCCTCGGGCGACGGCGTCACGCACTCGACCGACAGCACCCCCGGCCCCGGCCAGGGCACGGTCGACGGGCTCGAGACCTCGCTCCCCACCGGCTCCACGGTCGTCGGCGGACCGGGCAGGGGGGACGGCGCATGAGCATCACCCTCGTCCTCGTCGTCGTGATGGCGGTGATGTACGCGGCGGGCGTCTACCAGATGCTCGAGCGCAGCCTCACCCGCATCCTGATCGGGTTCCTGCTCGTCGGGAACGCGACCAACATCCTCATCCTGCTGATGGCCGGCCGCTCGGGCATCGCGCCGTTCGTCACCGACGACGGGCGCTCCTACGAGCAGATCGCCGCCGAGATGGCCGACCCGCTGCCGCAGGCGCTGATCCTCACCGCGATCGTGATCACCTTCGGGGTGTCCGCCTTCCTCCTCGCGATGATCTACCGGCGCTGGCGCCTCGCCAACGCCGACCAGGTGGAGGACGACGAGACCGACGCCTCCGTCCGCGAGGACGCGGCGGGCATCTCGGCCCAGACCACCGCCGACGACCGGGCGCTCGACGTCCTGCTCGAGTCCAGCGACGAGGGCACCGCCGCCAAGCACGGGGAGAGCGCCATGACCGACGACAGGAAGGAGGACCGATGAACGCCCTGATCCCGCTCGTCGTCACCCTCCCCCTCCTGGGAGCGGCCGTCGCGCTGATCCTCGGACGCCACCGGCGCGCGCAGATCACCGTGAACATCGTGACGCTCTCGAGCGTTCTGGTGATCTCCTCGGTGATGCTCGTGCTGGTCCTCACCGGCGACGGAGGCGGCAGCGCCGTCTACGTGGGCGGCTGGGAGCCGCCGTGGGGCATCGTGCTGGTCGTCGATCCGCTCGCCGCGCTGATGCTCGTGATCACCTCGATCACCCTGCTGGGCGTCCTGCTGTTCTCGGTCGGCCAGGGCCTCGTCGACGGCAACCGCGAGACGCCGGTCACGATCTTCCACCCGACCTACCTGATCCTCTCGGCGGGCATCCTCAACGCCTTCGTCGCGGGCGACCTCTTCAACCTCTACGTCGGCTTCGAGATCCTGCTGGCCGCGAGCTACGTGCTGATCACCCTGGGCGGCACCGCGCCGCGGATCCGCGCCGGCACGACCTACGTGGTCGTCAGCCTGGTCTCGAGCGTGTTCTTCCTCTCGGCCATCGGCCTGCTCTACGGCGCCACCGGCACGGTCAACATGGCGCAGCTCTCGATCCGCATCGCCGAGCTCCCCGCCGACGTGCAGCTGGTGCTCCACGTGGTGCTGCTGCTCGGCTTCGGGATCAAGGCGGCCGTGTTCCCCCTGTCGTTCTGGCTCCCGGACTCGTACCCCACGGCTCCGGCGCCGGTCACCGCCGTCTTCGCCGGACTCCTCACCAAGGTCGGCGTGTACGCGCTGATCCGCACCGAGACCCTGCTCTTCCCCGGCGGGAGGCTGAGCGAGGTGCTGCTGGTGGTGGCGCTGCTGACGCTGATCGTCGGCATCCTCGGCGCGGTCGCGCAGGCCGACATCAAGCGGATGCTGTCCTTCACGCTGGTCTCGCACATCGGCTACATGGTCTTCGGGATCGCCGTGGGCACCCCGGCCGGCTACGCGGCGACGATCTTCTACGTCATCCACCACATCACGGTGCAGACGACGCTCTTCCTCGCGACCGGCCTGATCGAGCGCGTCGGCGGCACCACCTCGATCCTGCGCCTCGGCGGGCTGCTCAAGGCCTCGCCGCTGCTGGCGCTGCTCTACTTCATCCCCGCGATGAACCTCGGCGGGATCCCGCCGTTCACCGGCTTCCTCGGCAAGGTGGGGCTCTTCGTCGCCGGCACGGAGGCGGCCGTCGACCAGCCGTCGTGGCTGATCTGGGCCGTCATCGCCGCCGGAGCCGTCACCTCGCTCCTGACCCTCTACGCCGTCGCGCGCGTCTGGAACATGGTCTTCTGGCGCCGGCAGGAGGAGGTGCCCGGCTACGAGTCGCCCCTGATCGACCAGCTGCAGGAGGACCCCGACGACACGGGCAGCATCCGCACCCGCCACTCGCCGCCCATGATGGTGCTCGCCACCGCGGGGATGGTCGTCGTCGGCGTCGTGCTGACCGTCGGCGCCGGTCCCCTCTACGACGCGAGCGAGCGAGCGGCGAGCGCGGTCGCCGACCCCGCGACCTACATCGCGACCGTCTACCGCGACTCGTCCTTCGGAGAGGAGGGGCCGCGATGAGCCCCCGCCGCCGCGTCGACATCTGGAACCGCGTCGCGATGTTCGTGACCCTCGTCGGGATCTGGGTGCTGCTCTGGGACGACGTCTCGGTGCTGTCGATCGTCACCGGCTTCCTGGTCGCCCTGCTGATCACCCGGGTGTTCTACCTGCCGCCGGTCGAGTTCTCGAACCGCATCAACCCGTGGTTCGTGCTCCTCTTCCTCCTGCGCCTGCTGGCCGACATCGCGGTGGCCTCGGTGCGGGTGTCCTGGCAGATCCTGACCCTGCCCGTCCCGGTGCACAACGCCATCGTCGCCGTGCACCTGCGCAGCCGCTCCGAGGGGATGCTCGTCTGGACGACGGAGGCCGTCTCGCTCGTCCCCGGCTCCCTGGTGATCGACGTGGACCCGCAGCTGAACGTCCTCTACCTGCACGTGCTCGGCGTGACCCACGACGAGGGCGAGCGGATCGACGAGGTGCGCCGGACGGTCCTCCGGACGGAAGCGCGCATCGTCCGGGCCATCGGCTCCCGCGAGGACGTGCAGCGCGTGAATCGGCCGATCGAGGCCGGATCGGGGGTGGTCCGGTGATCGACTGGCTGATTTGGATCCTGGTGCCGGTCTTCGGCGCCGCCTGCCTGCTCGCGCTCGTGCGGATCCTCCGCGGTCCGTCCGTGCTCGACCGGGTCGTCGCGGCCGACGTGCTCGTCGCGACAATCATCTGCGGGATCGGCGCCGAGATGGCGGTCAACCACCACGCGCGGACCCTGCCCGTCGCGCTCGGGCTCGCGCTGTTCGCCGTCTTCGGATCGATCAGCGTCGCCAAGTTCATGGCCAACCGCGAGGAGGACTGACATGGACCTGTTCTTCGACGTGCTCACCGCTGTGCTGCTGCTGGTCGGCGCCCTGCTCTCGCTGCTGGCCGCGATCGGCTTGATGCGGTTCGACGACCTGCTCTCCCGGATGCACGCGGGCACGAAGCCGCAGGTGCTCGGACTGATCTGCGTGATGCTCGCGGTCGCCATCCGGAACCCCGGCTTCGCCGCCGCAGGGACCATCGTGCTGGTGATCGGCTTCCAGCTGCTGACCGTGCCCGTCTCGGCGCACATGGTCGGCCGGGCGGCCTACCGGGCCGAGGCCGTCTCTCCTGGGTACCTCGTCGCCGACGAGCTCGCGGAGGCGGTCACCCGCGCCGACGAGCAGGCCCGCGCGACCGGGCCCGAGACCGCGCACGCGTCCGAGGAGCGGGCGCGCACCTCCTCCGCGCCCCCGCCCGAGGACGAGGACGGCCCGGCCGCGACCGCCTAGGCGACGAGGACGAGCTGCACGGCGGAGGCGCCGGTCATGCTGCGCAGCGCGAATCCGCCGATCGCGAGGGTGACGGCGACCAGGCCGCCGACCAGCAGCACCAGCAGCGGCACCACCCACAGCAGCGCCCGTCGGCGTCGGGCTCGGGCCTCGTCCGGTGTCTCATCGATCACCCGTCGACTGTACGGGACGGCGGAGGGCGTGCCCCCGGCGCCCCCGGGGCGCCCGATAAACTCGACCCCATGACCCTGGACTCCGCTACCTCCGGCGCGCCCGAGAACTCCCCCGGCCCCGACTCCGAGGCCGAGCACCGCCGGGGAGCCGAGTGGTGGCGCACCGCCGTCATCTACCAGATCTACCCGCGCTCCTTCGCGGACGCGGACGGCGACGGCATCGGCGACCTGCCCGGCATCGCCTCGCGCCTCGAGAGCCTCGCCGAGCTCGGCGTCGACGCGATCTGGCTCTCGCCCTTCATGACCTCGCCGCAGAAGGACGCGGGCTACGACGTCGCCGACTACTGCGACGTCGATCCGCTCTTCGGCACCCTCGCCGACTTCGACGCGATGCTCGCCCGCGCTCACGCCCTGGGCATCCGGATCATCGTCGACCTCGTCCCCAACCACTCCTCCAGCGCCCACCGCTGGTTCCAGGAGGCGCTCGCCGCTCCCGCGGGCAGCGCCGAGCGGGCGCGCTACCTGTTCCGCGACGGCCGGGGCGAGTCGGGCGAGCTGCCCCCGAACAACTGGGAGTCTGTCTTCGGCGGCCCCGCGTGGACCCGCGTCATGGAGCCCGACGGCTCGGCCGGCCAGTGGTACCTGCACCTCTTCGACACCTCGCAGCCCGACTTCGACTGGACGAACGAGTGGGTGCGCGAGCGCTTCCGGGAGGTCCTCCGCTTCTGGCTCGACCGCGGCGTCGACGGCTTCCGCGTCGACGTCGCGCACGGGATGATCAAGGCCGAGGGGCTGCCCGACTACACGCCGCCCGCCGACAGCGGGTCGATGGGCGGAGTCGCTCCCGCCGACGGCGAGGAGCCCGCCACCGCCCCCTACTGGGCGCAGGACGGCGTCCACGAGATCTACCGCGACTGGCACTCCCTGCTCGCCGAGTACCCGGACGACCGCGTGCTCTGCGCCGAGGCGTGGGTGCAGCCGCTCTCCAAGCTCGCCCGCTGGGTCCGCCCCGACGAGATGCACCAGGCCTTCAACTTCGCCTACCTCGAGACCCCGTGGAGCGCACCCGCCCTCCGCGACATCATCGACTCCTCCGTCGAGGCCTTCGCCGCCGTCGGCGCCCCGTCGACCTGGGTGCTGTCGAACCACGACGTCGTGCGCCACGCGAGCCGCCTGGCACTGACGTCCGACAACCCGCAGGGCTACGGCATCGGCCCGCGCACGCCGGGACTCCCCGACCCCGTCCTGGGGCTGCGCCGCGCTCGTGCCGCGACCGCCCTCATGCTCGCGCTCCCCGGCTCCGCCTACGTCTACCAGGGCGAGGAGCTCGGGCTCCCCGAGGCGATCGACCTGCCGGACTCGGCGCGTCAGGACCCGACCTGGTTCCGCACGGGCGGCGAGCGCTACGGCCGTGACGGCTGCCGGGTGCCGATCCCGTGGGAGGCGGACGCACCCGCGTACGGCTTCAGCGGCACCGGCGACTCCTGGCTGCCGCAGCCCGGCGACTGGGCGCCGCTCGCGCGCGACCGCCAGCGCGGTGTCGCGGGCTCGACGCTCGAGCTGTACCGGTCCCTGCTCGCGGTGCGCCGCGCCGAGGACCTGGGCTCCGGCGCCGTCGAATGGCTCGAGGGCTACCCGGAGGACGTCGTGGCGTTCCGCAACGGAGCCGTCACGGTGATCGCGAACCTCGGCGAGGCTCCGGTCGAGCTGCCCGTCGGCTCCGTGGTGCTGTCCTCGGAGGAGCTGCACGAGCCGGCGCTGCCCGCCGACACCACGGTCTGGCTGCGCGCGGAGTAGCGGGCCGCGGGGTCCGCCCGGCGGCGCCCGCGTCCCGCCGCCGGTTCAGCGCCCGGCGTTGGCCTTGAGCCAGAGGTAGGAGTCGACCTTCGTCACGCCGTCGAGGCGGATCTCGAAGTGCAGGTGCGGGCCGGTCGACATGCCGGTCGTGCCCACCAGGCCGAGGAGCTGACCGACCTTCACCGGGTCGCCCTCGGACACGGCCGCCGAGCCGTGCTGCATGTGCGCGTACACGCTCGAGACGAGCTGCCCGTCGATCTCGTGGTCGACGATCACGTGCACGCCGAGCGAGCCCTCGCCGTCGATGACCGTGCGCACGACGCCGTCGGCGATCGCCTGGATGGGCGAGCCGTCGCCCGGGTTGAAGTCGGTGCCGCCGTGGTTCACCGAGCAGCCCGCGCAGTTGCGGTAGCCGAAGCGGTCGCCCACCGGCACGCCGACGGCGAAGGGCCACTGGATGGACGCGTTCGGGTCGTTCGTGAAACCGGTGTCGGAGGTGCGGACGATGTCGGCGACGTTGGTCTGCGTCTTGCGCTCCTGCACGCCGAACCCGTCGCGGGCGACCGTCTCGGCGCTGACCTCGCCGGCGACGAACGACTGCGCGCCGCGGCGGGCGTCGGCGCCGAAGGGGGTCGAGAGGCTCTGCGCCTGCACGTCCTCCGCGGTCAGGAGCGATGTGGCCGGCAGAGAGGTCGCCGCCACGATGGCCGCGACGAAGGAGAGGGCGACGAGTCCGCCGACCCGGGCCCGGCGCACGGGCCGGAGCGGCGTCGCGCGCGGAGCGGGGACGGGCGCCGGGGCGCTGCGGACCGAGGCGACGCGGCGCTCCGCCTCGCGCAGCTGCTCCGCCGTGGGAGCCGCGAGGAGGTCGTCGGAGCCGCTCGCCAGCGAGACGTCGGAGGCGAGGGCCAGAGCGCGCTCGCGCTCGCGGAGCTCGCGACGGGAGAGGGGTGGAGTCGATTCGCCGGGGGTCGATGCAGGGGCAGCGGGGGCGGGCGAATCGGGGCTCACGAAATCGATGTCTTCCGTCGGGGGCAGGGGACGAGCGGGCCTCCAGGGAGAGGCACCGCTCGGCTCCGTGAGCGCAGCCTGTGCGAACATCACGAATTCATAAAGGATAACCACGGCCGGCGGGATCCGGCCAGAGGCCGCCGCGCACAGGCGCGATCGGGGCACGACGCGCGGCGAGCCCCGGCGGGATCCTGCGCCGGTCCGCCTCTCGGCGCACGGAATCCGTGTCGGCTCCGCCTGGGAGAGCGGTTACACCTCGTCCGCGCGCAGGCGGCGCAGCAGATCCTCCAGCTCGGCGAAGAGAGGATCAGGTGCCGCGATGAGCAGCCCGGAGCCGAAGGATGCGCCGTCGAGTCCCGCGACCCGCGCACCCGCCTCCTCGGCGATGAGGGCGCCCGCAGCGAGGTCCCACGGGTTCAGGCCCCGCTCGTAGTACGCGTTCAGCTGCCCGGTGGCCACCGAGCACAGGTCGAGCGCCGCCGAGCCGATGCGGCGGATGTCGCGGACCGAGCCCAGGAGCTCCTGCACCACGGCGCCCTGACGCATCCGGCGGCCCGCGTCGTAGCCGAAGCCGGTGCCGACCAGCGCGAGCGAGAGGGAGGAGGGAGCCGAGACCTGCAGCGCGACTCCGTCCCGCTCGGCTCCCCCGCCTCGGCTGGCCGTGGTCACCTCGCCCGTCGCTCCGTTCACGACCGCGCCGGCGAGCGCGGTCCAGGTCGCGGGATCCGGCTCCCCCTCCACCACAGCGATGCTGACCGCGTAGGAGGGGATGCCGTAGAGGTAGTTGACGGTCCCGTCGATCGGATCGACGACCCAGGTCAGCCCGCTCGTGCCGCCCCCCGACCCCGACTCCTCGCCGAGGAAGCCGTCGTCCGGACGCGCCTCGGCCAAGCGCCTGCGGATCAGCTCCTCGACCTCCCGGTCCGCGGCCGTCACCACGTCCTCCGGGGACGACTTCGACGCGGCGATCTCGACACCGTCCTGCCGCCGCTGGCGGGCGAGGTGCGCCGCCTCGACGGCGATCGAGCGGGCGATGGCGAGGAGGGGGGCGTTGTCGCTCATGGCCCCAGCCTAGGGATCGGGCCCATCATGGGGGGATGAGCACCCCTATCGCCCTCACGGGAGCCACCGGAGCCGTGGGCGGTCGCGTCGCGCGCGAGCTCGCCGACGCCGGTCACGCCCTCCGCCTGCTGGTCCGCGACCCGTCCCGCGCGCCCGAGCTCCCCGGGGCCGAGGTGGTGCGCTCCTCCTTCGCCGACGCGGGCGACTCGCTCGAGGGCGTGCGCCTCCTCCTGATGGTCTCCGCCTCCGAGAACGAGGAGCGCCGCGCCGAGCACCTCGCGTTCGTCGGTGCAGCCGCCGCCGCGGGTGTCGAGCACGTCGTCTACACCTCCTTCGCCGGAGCCGCACCCGATGCGGTCTTCACCCTCGCCCGAGACCACGCGGCCACCGAGGACGCGATCCGCCGCTCCGGCATGGGCTGGACGTTCCTCCGCGACAACCTCTACCTCGACTTCCTGCCCGCGATGCTCGGCGACGACGGCGCGATCCGCGGACCCGCGGGATCGGGCCGTGCCGCCGTCGTCGCGCGCGAGGACGTGGCCCGCGCCGCCGCCGCGGTCCTCCGCTCCCCCTCCGAGCACCGCGGAGCCGCCTACGAGCTGACCGGGCCCGAGGCCCTCACCCTCGACGAGGTCGCGGCGACCCTGACGGCGGCGGGCCGCCCCGCCGTGTACGTCGACGAGACCCTCGAGGAGGCGTACGCGTCACGCCGCCGCTGGAACGCACCGGACTGGCAGCTGGACGCCTGGGTCAGCACCTACTCCGCGATCGCCGCCGGACAGCTGGAGCACGTCTCGTCCGACGTCGAGCGGCTGACCGGACGGCCGCCGCTCTCCCTCGCAGGGTTCCTGGAGCAGGAGGCGCGGGGCTGAGGCGACGGCGCGGGCCGGGCCGACGGCGCGGGCCGGGCCGACGGCGCGCGAGGTGCGACGGGACGAAGACGCCGGGCCCGGCGATCCGCCGGACCGGTGCTCCCCCGGAAAGGCACTCCGCCGAAAGGGCGATCCCCCGACATGCGGAACGCCCCGCGCATCTCGTGATGCCGGGGCGTCTGCTGGATGTTCCTGCTCGGTGGCGAGTGAGGGATTCGAACCCCCGAAGGCTACGCCGTCTGATTTACAGTCAGATCCCTTTGGCCGCTAGGGTAACTCGCCGTGGCGCACCCGACCGCGTGTTCACAACCGGAGGCGCTCAGCAAGGATACCCACGCGACCGGCGGATCGGAAATCGGTGCCGCGCGGCCTCAGTCCGCCTCCGCCGCGTAGCGGGACGCCGCCTCCGCGACCTTCCCCGCGTAGCTCCCGGCCGGGTTGTATGCCGCGATCGCCGCCCGCCATCCCGACTCCGTCGAGAGGTCGCCGCCGGCGTCGCAGAGGTACCGGGCGGCGGTCACCGCCTGCTGGTCCACGTTCTGCGGATCCCATCCGCTCGACGCCCACGCCATCCACGTCGCCGGGATGATCTGCAGCGGACCCATCGCCCGGTCGACCTCGGCGTCGCCGTCCAGAGCCCCGCCGTCGTTGTCGGGGACCCGGTCGAAGCGCGTTCCGTCCAGGCGCGGACCGTAGATCGGCTCCGTCGGCCGCCCGTCCTCGCCCAGCTCGCCGCCGTTGATCGTGCCGTGCCTGCTCTCGACGTAGCCGATGCCGGCCAGGGTCGCCCAGTCCAACCGGCAGTCGGGGTCGACCGACGCCGTGAGGAGGGCCGTGCCCGCGTAGGCGGTGAGCGCACGCAGCGGGATGCCGCTCCCCTCGGACGCCGTGCCCAGCCACGCCTCGTCGGCGAGCAGTCGCACCGGCGTCGCCGCGGCCTGCTCGGGATCCTCCAGCACGACGGGGTCGGCCGCGACGGGAGCGGTCGCCGCGGGAGGGACGGTGGACAGGCCCTCCTCGACCGTCAGCGCGGGCGGCCGCTGGCCGCAGCCGGCCAGGAGGAGGCCGGCGAGCGGGACGAGGACGAGAACGGGGAGGCGGCGCACCTCTCAGAGGTACCAGCCGCGCCTGGGGCCGGGCTCCGCCACGCCTGAAAGCTAAACTCGGAGCCATGGCAGATTCAACGTTCGACGTCGTCAGCAAGATCGACAAGATGGAGGCGGACAACGCCCTGAACCAGGCCCACAAGGAGGTCGAGCAGCGCTACGACTTCAAGAACGTCGGCGCCTCGATCGCCTGGAGCGGCGAGAAGATCCTGATCAAGGCCAACACCGAGGAGCGGGCGAACGCCATCCTCGACGTCTTCCAGTCGAAGCTGATCAAGCGCGGCATCAGCCTCAAGAGCCTCGACGCGGGCGAGCCCTTCGCGTCCGGCAAGGAGTACCGGATCGAGGCCACCCTCAAGGAGGGCATCGACCAGGAGCACGCGAAGAAGATCAACAAGCTCATCCGCGACGAGGCGCCGAAGTCGGTCAAGTCGCAGATCCAGGGCGACGAGCTCCGCGTCTCCTCGAAGAGCCGCGACGACCTCCAGGCGACCATGGCGCTCCTGCGCGGGGCCGACCTCGAGCTCGACCTCCAGTTCGTCAACTTCCGCTGAGGAATGACGCACACGGGAGCACGCGCGTGATCGCCGGCATCGACGAGCCCGACCGGCGGGGCCGCACCGGACTCGACCGGGAGGGCCTCGACCTCGTCGGGAACCCCGACGTGGTCGTGAAGGAGGTCACCCTCCTCTCGAGCGACTGGTACGTCCTCCGCACCACCCGCTTCGACTACCGGCACCGCGACGGCAGCTGGACCAGCGAGCAGCGCGAGACGTACGACCGGGGGAACGGCGCGGCGGTCCTGCTCTACGACGCCGACGCGCGCACCGTCGTCCTGATCCGGCAGTTCCGCTACCCCGCGTACGTGAACGGCGACCTCGACGGGATGCTCCTCGAAGTGCCCGCCGGTCTCCTGGACGAGGACGGGCCCGAGGAGGGCGCCCGCCGCGAGGCGTCCGAGGAGACCGGACTCGAGGTCGGCCGGCTCGAGCACGTGTTCGACGCGTTCATGAGCCCCGGCTCGGTCACCGAGAAGCTGCACTTCTACGCCGGGCGCTACCGTGCGGGCACCCGCAGCGGAGCATTCGCGGGACTCGCCGACGAGGGCGAGGACATCGAGGTCCTCGAGCTCTCGTTCGACGAGGCGCTGACCCAGATCGGCGTGCAGATCGTCGACGCGAAGACGATCATGCTCCTGCAGTGGGCGGCCCTGTCCGGCCCGTTCTCGCGCTGACGCGCGAGCGTCGCGGCTGCGGGCGCATCAGCGCGCGTACTCGGCGAGGGCGCGTCCGGTCAGCGTGTCCGCCGCCGCGAGCCCGACCGGAGTCCCCTCGAAGACGATCGTCCCTCCGTCGTGCCCGGCTCCGGGCCCCACGTCGATGATCCAGTCCGCGTGCGCCATCAGGGCGCGGTGGTGCTCGATCACCACGACCGAGTTCCCGGAGTCGACCAGCCGGTCGAGCAGTCCGAGCAGCGTGTCGACGTCCGCGAGGTGCAGGCCCGTGGTCGGCTCGTCGAGCAGGTAGACGGATCCGGACGAGGCCATGTTGATCGCGAGCTTGAGGCGCTGACGCTCGCCCCCGGACAGCGTGTTCAGCGGCTGTCCGAGCGTGAGGTAGCCGAGACCGACGTCGACGAGACGGGCGAGCACCGTGTGCGCCGGTCCGCTCGCGAAGAACTCCGCGGCGTCGACGATCGGCATCGAGAGCACCTCGTGGATGTTCCTCCCGCGGAGGCGGTACTCGAGCACCTCAGCGGTGAACCGCTTGCCGTCGCACTCCTCGCAGACCGACGAGACCGTCGCGGCGGGGCCCAGCTCGGTGAAGATCATCCCGGCCCCCTTGCAGACGGGGCAGGCGCCTGCCGAGTTCGCGCTGAAGAGCGCTGGTCTCACACCGTTCGCCTTCGCGAAGGCCGCCCGGATCGCGTCGAGGACCCCGGTGTAGGTCGCCGGATTGCTGCGCCGCGAGCCGCGGATCGGCGACTGGTCGGCCACCACCACGCCGGGCCGACCCGCGAGCGAGCCGTGCAGGAGCGACGACTTCCCCGACCCGGCGACTCCGGTGACGACGGTCAGCACGCCCAGTGGGACGTCCACGTCGACGCCGCGGAGGTTGTGCGTGGAGGCCCCGCGGATCTCCACCGCCCCGGTCGGACGGCGCACGGCCTCCTTCAGCGGGACGCGGTGACCGAGATGACGGCCCGTCAGGGTGTCCGACGTGCGCAGCTGCGCCACCGTCCCCTCGAACCGCAGCTCGCCGCCGTGCGCGCCGGCCCTCGGACCGAGGTCGACCACGTGATCGGCGATCTCGATGATCTCCGGCTTGTGCTCGACCACCAGGACGGTGTTGCCCTTGTCCCGCAGGCGGCGCAGCAGCTCGATCATCCGCGAGACGTCGTGCGGATGCAGACCCGCCGTCGGCTCGTCGAAGACGTACGTGACGTCCGTGAGGCTCGATCCCAGATGCCGCACCATCTTGACCCGCTGCGCCTCACCGCCCGAGAGGGTGCCCGACTCCCGGTCGAGCGACAGGTAGCCCAGCCCGACCTGGACGAGGGCGTCGAGCGTCCCGAGGAGGGTCTCGACGATAGGAGCGACGGACGGCGCCTGCAGCCCGCGGAGCCACGCGGCGAGGTCGGTCGCCTGCAGCGCGGCGCACTCGGCGATGTTCCGGCCCCCGATGCGCGACTCCAGCGCCACCCGGGTGAGCCGGCCGCCTCCGCACTCGGGACAGGGGGCGAAGGTGGCCACCCGCTCGGCGAAGGCGCGGATGTGCGGCTGCGCCGCCTCCTTGGCCAGGTAGAGGCGGGTGACCTTCACCAGGAGGCCCTCGTAGGTCATCGTCATCCCGGCGATGGCCATCTTCGTGGCCGGACGGTGGAGGAACGCGTCCATCTGCTCGGGCGTGAAGTCGGCGATCGGCACATCGGCCGGATAGAGGCCCGACTCGGCGAGGCCCTTCCAGTACCAGCCGCCGACGACGAAGTTGGGGATCGCGTCGAGAGCGCCGCCCTCGAGCGACTTCGAGCGGTCGATCAGCGCGTCGAGGTCGATGCTCGACACCCGGCCCGTCCCCTCGCATCGGGGGCACATCCCCTCCGGCAGGTTGAAGGAGAACGCACCGCTCGTGCCCGCGTGCGGGTCGCCGATCCGGCTGAAGAGGATCCGCAGCATCGTGTACGCGTCGGTCGCCGTGCCGACCGTGGACCGGCCGTTCGACCCCATCCGCTCCTGATCGACGACGATCGTGGCCGACAGTCCGTCGAGCGACTCCACGTCCGGGCGGGCCGGCGACCCCATGAACTGCTGCACGAAGGCGGAGTAGGTCTCGTTGATGAGGCGCTGGGACTCGGCCGCGATGGTGCCGAAGACGAGCGACGACTTGCCGGAGCCCGAGACCCCGGTGAACACGGTGATCCTCCGCTTCGGGATGTCGACGTCGATCCCCCGGAGGTTGTTCTGGCGCGCACCGCGCACCCGGATGACGTCGTGGGGCGAGGCCGTGGTCATGCTGTCTCCGTCCAGAGCGGTGCCCGAATCCTAGAGGAGGTGCGCGGCGTCCGCGCCGGAACGACGAACGGCCCCCCGGAGTGCACCGGAGGGCCGTTCGGAGAGCACGCGTCAGAGCGCGACCGGCTCCGCCCGCGATATCGCGATCATGTCCTCGCGAGGAACGACCTTCACGCGCGCACGGCCCTCGGGCTCGCCGAGCGCCATCTCGTGCTCGTCCAGCCGGTGCCAGCCGTCGAGATCCGTGTAGGCGATGTCCCGCTCCTCGAGCAGGGCGACCACGGCCGCCTCCTCGGGGTGCTCGGGCGTCCACCAGGACGCCTGGTCGTTGAGCACGTGCGCGACGGTCTCCATGGCGTCGGACTTGGTGTGCCCGATGAGGCCCACCGGTCCGCGCTTGATCCAGCCGGTCGCGTACACGCCGTGGACCTGCTGGTCCTCGTCGTCCAGGACCTGGCCCTCGCGGTTCGGGATCACGCCGCGCATCTCGTCGAACGGGAGGCCGTCGAGCGGCGAGCCGAAGTAGCCGACCGCGCGGTACACGGCCTGGACCGGGACCTCGCGGATCTCACCCGTGCCGCGCACGCCGCCCTCGCCGTCCGGCTCGGTGCGCTCGTACCGGATCGCGCCGACCCGACCGGATCCGTCGTCCACGAACTCGAGCGGCTTCGCCCAGAAGTGCAGGTGGAGACGACGCGAGGCGCTCCCGACCTCACGGGTGCGCCACTGGTTGAGCACCCGGTTGATGACCATGACCTGCTTGTTGGTCGCGATGGCGGCCTCCGAAGCGGGATCGAGGTCGAAGTCCTCGTCGGCGACGATCATGTCGACGTCGCGCAGCTCGCCCAGCTCGCGCAGCTCCAGCGGCGTGAACTTCACCTGAGCGGGACCGCGGCGCCCGAAGACGTGCACGTCGGTGACGGGAGAAGCCTTCAGCCCCTCGTAGACGTTCGGCGGGACCTCGGTGGGCAGGAGGTCCTCGGCGTGCTTCGCCAGCATCCGCGAGACGTCGAGCGCCACGTTGCCGTTGCCGATGACGGCGACGGAGGACGCCTCCAGCGGCCAGGTGCGCGACACGTCGGGGTGGCCGTCGAACCAGCTGACGAAGTCGGCCGCACCGTAGGAGCCCTGGAGCTCGACACCCGGGACGTCGAGCGGAGCGTCGCGGACGGCGCCGGTCGCGAAGATCACGGCGTGGTAGTGCCGCTTGAGATCCTCGAGCGTGATGTCGGTCCCGAAGTGCACGTTGCCGAAGATGCGGATGTCGCCCCGGTCGAGCACCTCCCGCAGCGCGGTGATGATCCCCTTGATGCGCGGGTGATCGGGCGCGACGCCGTAGCGGACCAGGCCGTAGGGCGCGGGCAGGTGCTCGAACAGATCGATCGAGACGTCGTACTTCTTCTCGGCCTTGATCATGAGGTCGGCGGCGTAGATGCCCGCGGGACCCGCGCCGACGATGGCCAGCCTGAGCTTGGTCATTGCGTTCCTCCTGCCGGGGCGCCGCAGCGCACAACCGGTCTCATTCCTGCGGCGCAGGGCGCGCCGCGACGATCGGGGTCAGCCGTTGCGCTCGACGACGGTGTCGGCGAAGCGCGTCAGCGCCTTGCGGACGGAGCCGTCGGGCAGCGGAGCGAGGGCGGCGACGGCCTCGTCGGCCCACCGGTGGGCCTCGGCGAGGGTCTGCGCGGTGACGTCGTGATCGCGCAGCTGAGCGATGGCGTCCGAGATGTCGGCGCTCTGCTCCTCCGTGTGCGCGATGGCGTCGTTCGAGCGGCTCACATAGCTCTCGATGCGGGCGAGGAGAGCCGCGGCGTCCCTGTCCGAGGAGGCGCGCTCGCGCAGGCGCAGGATCGGCAGCGTCGACACGCCGGCGCGGATGTCCGTGCCGGGGTTCTTGCCGGTCTCCTCCGGCTGGGGAGAGAGGTCGATGACGTCGTCGACGATCTGGAACGCGACGCCGATCTTCTCGCCGAAGACGCGCATGGCCTCCTCGTACTCCTCCGGAGCCTCCGAGAACGCGACTCCCGTGCGGCCCGCCGCGGCGATCAGGGACCCGGTCTTGTCGGCCAGGACGGACAGGTAGTGCTCGACCGGGTCCTCGCCGTCGGTCGGGCCGACCGTCTCGTGCAGCTGCCCGAGGACGAGCCGCTCGAACGTGTCGGCCTGGAGCCGGATCGCCTTGTCTCCGAGCTCGACCATCAGCTGGTTCGCGCGGGCGAAGAGCAGATCGCCCGTCAGGATGGCCACGTTGTTGCCCCACACGGTCTGCGCCGACGGGACGCCGCGGCGCTTCTCCGCCTCGTCCATGACGTCGTCGTGGTAGAGCGATGCGAGATGCGTGATCTCGATCGCCTGCGCACCGAGCAGGACCTGCGGCGTGTTGCCGCGGCCCAGCGACGCGGCCAGGAGGGTGAGCATCGGGCGCACGCGCTTGCCGCCCGCCTCGAGGAGGTACCGGGTGGAGACGTCGGCCACGGCGTCCGCGAAGGACAGCTGCCGGACGAGACCCTCCTCGACCTGCTCCAGACCCGCGTCGATCGTGCGGGCGAGAGCCCGGTCCGACGAGGAGGAGAAGATGCGCTCGGAGAGGCCGAGCTGCGCCGTCAGAGACGGGCTGCGACGGGCGACGGGCGCAGTGGCGTTCACAGGGAAACCCTAACGTCTCGGCCTGTGCGGACCCCGGTCGTCATCGGGTCGCCGCGATCGGCTTGACGCCGCGGTGCAGCGCCACGATGCCAGCGGTCAGATCGCGGTAGGCCACGCGCTCGAAGCCCGCCGCGCGGAGCCAGGCGGCGACGACGCTCTGCTCCGGCCAGGCCCGGATGGAATCGCCGAGATAGTCGTACGCAGGATTGTTCGACGACGCGAGGCGCACGACGGCGGGCATGACCGTCGACAGGTAGAAGTCGTACGCGGCGGCCAGCGGAGCGATCGGCGGAGTCGAGAACTCGCAGATCACGACCCGGCCGCCGGGCTTCAGCACACGCAGGAACTCGGCGAGCGCCGTCCTCGGCTCGGCCACGTTGCGCAGACCGAAGGAGATGGTCACGGCGTCGAACGACTCGTCCTCGAACGGGAGGTCCATCGCGTCGGCCTGGACGAACTCGATCCGGTCGTTGCCCGCCTGGCGGCGACGGCCGACGGCGATCATCCCCGGGGAGAAGTCGGCTGCGACGACCTGGGCGCCCGACCGCGCCAGCGACGCGCTCGACGTTCCGGTGCCGGCCGCGATGTCGAGAATGCGCTCACCGGGAGCAGGGTTGACGGCGCGCGTTGTCGCGATCCGCCAGAGCCGGTCGTTCCCCACCGAGAGGAGTCCGTTCACCAGGTCGTAGGCGGGAGCCACGGTGTCGAACATCGAGGCGACCTCGTCGGGCCGTTTGGTGAGGTCTGCCTTCGTCACGATCCGCAAGTCTACGGCGAGACGAGGGACGGCGGCTGTGCATCCGCCGTCCCGCGCCCGGTCGGCGCGCTCCCCCCCTGGGGAAGCGCCGGGACCGCCCCGCTCCGCCTCGCGCGGCGGCCCCGGACCGGATCACGGTAGCAACGGAGCCCTGCGCCCCGAGCCCCGCGGCATGGGACGTTTCATCCTCTGGCGCGGGCGTACCCTGCTGAGGTGACGCTCATCGGCGCTGGAACCCCCCTGCTGCGTGCGGAGACGACTCCACTGGACTCTCCGCCGTCGCTCCTCTCCCACTCCGACCCGAGGCGGCCCCTCCTCTGGCAGCGCGACGGCGCCGGCCTCAGCGGACGCGGCGAGGCCCTGCGCCTCGAGTTCTCGGGCCCGGAACGGCTGCGGGATGCGGCGGCGGCCTGGCGTCGGCTCTGCGACGCGGCGACGGTGGAGGACCGGGTCGGACTGCCCGGGACGGGGCTGGTCGCGTTCGGGACCTTCGCTTTCTCGAGCCGATCCGAGGCGACGAGCGTGCTGATCGTGCCGCGCACCGTGATCGGGACGCGCGACGGCCGGTCATGGCTGACGCGGATCACGATCGGCGAGGCGGAGGGACCGGATACGCCGGGCGAGGAGCCGCTGGGGGCGGCGTACCACGTGCCGCTCTCGCCGGGTGCGCTGTCGCCCGACGAGTACCGCGCGGCGGTCGCTGCCGCGGTGGAGACGATCCGGGCGGGCGAGCTGTCCAAGGTCGTGATCGCGCGCGATCTGCAGGGGCGGCTCCCGCCGGGGGCGGACCTGCGTCGGATGCTGGGTGCGCTCACCGAGCGGTACCCGGACTGCTGGGGCTTCGCCGTGGACGGATTCCTCGGCGCCAGTCCGGAGACGCTGGTCGCGGTCGATCGGGGCGAGATCTCGGCGAGGGTGTTGGCCGGCACGGCCGCGCGAGGCGAGGATCCCCTCGCCGACGCGGACGTGGAGGCCGCTCTGCTCGAGAGTCCGAAGGACCGCTCGGAGCACGCTTTCGCTCTCGCCAGTCTGGTCCGGGAACTCGAGCCCCACACACGGGAGCTGACGGCGGGCGCCACCCCGTTCACGCTCCGCCTGCCGAATCTCTGGCACCTCGCGACGGACGTGCGAGGAATTCTGGGCGACTCCTCCAGCGCGCTCGATCTCGTCGATGCTCTTCACCCGACCGCGGCAGTGGCCGGCACTCCGACCGCCGACGCCCTTGCGCTCATCGAGCACCTGGAGCCCTTCGACCGCGGTCGGTACGCAGGACCCGTCGGCTGGATCGACGGCAACGGCGACGGCGAGTGGGCCGTCGGACTCCGTAGCGCCGAGGTCACGGCCGAGGGCGCGGTCACGGCCTGGGCGGGCGCCGGCATCGTGGCCGACAGCGTTCCCGAGTCCGAGCTCGCCGAGACCCGCATGAAGTTCCGCCCGATCACCGACGCTCTGGCCTGACGCACGTCGGGAATCGTTGAAGCCGTCGGCTACCCGCCGCTTACCCCGCCCGGTCCCCGTCGAGCCGGGGAACCCCCGGCCGTCGTCCTGCGCCCACCGGCGGACGCCCGGGCAGCGCCGGCGGTCTGGTCGTCACCCGGCGGCCGGTCGGTGTGGTCCAGTCCGCTGTGCCGTCCGGATGGAGCAGATACGTCCAGCGGTCGCCGTGGCGCACGTGGTGGTGGGCGACGCACAGGGAGGCGAGGTTGTCGGGAGTCGTCTCTCCCCCGTTCCGCCATTCGACGCTGTGGTCGGTCTCCGTCGAGGACGCCGGCCGGGTGCAGCCCGGGAAGCGGCAGGTCTGGTCGCGGAGGCGGACCAGCAGCCTCATCCTCGGCGGCGGGAGGCGGTGGCGGCGCCCGACGGAGACGACCGCGCCGGTTTCCTCGTCGATCAGCACGGGAGTGAAGGCGGCGGCGTCGTCGATGAGCGCTCGCACCGCCTCGGCGGGGATCGGCCCGTAGCCGTCGAGCTCGGCGGCCGCCTCGTCGTCACCTGCGGCGGTGCTCGCCGCCACCGTGACTCTCACCTCGGCCCGCGGCCCGGTCGAGGGCGCCGCGGCTCCCTCCGGAGTGGTCCACGCCACGTCCCCGTGGCAGAGCAGGTCGGCCCACGCGTCGGCGCGGAGCTGCGCCAGCGTCCGCAGATCGCGGTCCCCTTCGGCGCCGTTTCGCAGATCCCTCGCGATGCGGTCGAGCCGGGCGAGCGCTCCGACGGCCTCGGGCGCGGGGACGTGCGCGCACACCGTCGCCATGCCGTCGATCCCGGCTGTCATCCACACCCGGCGGTCCTCGCGGGCGCGAGCGTGCCGCTCGGCGAGGGGCTCGTCGTGCAGCTCCTCCCGCACCCGCGCGAGGGCGTGGCGCAGCTGCCCCGGGGTCAGCGTCTCCGCGAGGTCGACGGCCCGGTCGTCGTAGGCCGCGCGCGCCGCTGCCGGGAGGGTCGCCGCGACGGAGCAGACGAGCTGGCCGGCCTCCCAGCGCATCCTGGCGTCGGCGAGCGCGGAGCGGGTCCGCGGCAGCTCCTCCATCAGGAGCGAGGCGTGCAGCAGCTCCCTGGCGGCGGTGCGCTCGGAGACCCCGAGGGCGACGGCGAACTCCGCTCGGATCGACCGTTCGACGAGGTCCGTCGCATCCTTGCTGTCCGTCGAGGAGCCTCGGGCGAACGCGTCGGGACAGGTCAGCGCCGCGCGGTGTCCCGCGTGCAGCGCCTCCGCCGCGGTCAGGAGCACCGGGGAGGCGCTCCTCGCGAGCGCCGCCGCCCGGTCGCCGAGGGCGAGGACCTCTCCTCGCACCGTCTCCGCATCAGCCATGCCTCCAGCGAAGCAGCAGCAGACGAGCTGCGGAGCTCGAACGAGGCGTCCCCGGGAGAACAGCGTCCGACGACGACCTGTGGAGGACCGACCGACCGGACCCGTGCGGACTCAGCGCTCGAGCCGGATCTCCACGATGCCCGGCCCGTCACCCGGCGAGGTCAGCGCCTGCTCCAGCTCGCCGCGCGTCGCCGCACGACGGTGGCCCCACCCGTAGGCGCGCGCGAGAGCCTCCAGATCGGCGTTCTGCGGGGTGAACTGCACGCGGTCGAACGCATCAGGATGCGAGCTCGACGCGACCTCGAGTCCGTCGAAGATCGTGCCGCCCCCGTCGTTCACGACGACGAGCTGCACGCGCGGGCGTCGCTCTCCGGGCGGGAGGAGGAGGCCGCCGGCCTCGTGGAGCAGAGTGAGATCGCCGAGGACCGCCCGGGTGACTCCGCCGGCTCCCTGCTCGGTCGCCTGCGAAGCCACCGCGATCCCGAGAGCCGTCGAGATCGTGCCGTCGATGCCGGCGAGGCCGCGGTTCGCCAGGACGGATATCCGCTTGCCCGGCAGGGTCCCGTCGGCGACGCGGATCAGCCGCGACGCTCCGAACAGCAGCCGGTCGTGCGGCCAGGTGACCTTCCAGACCGCGGCGACGACGAAGTCGCGGGTGAGCGGTGCCCTGATCGCGGCGAGGGCGTTGCGCGCGTAGCCGCGGCGGTCCTCGACCGACATCGACCCGGCGTCGGGGACCTCGTCCAGCTCGTCGGGGTCGAGCGTCAGGGCGCGGCTCGCGGACACCCAGGATCCGGCCCAGGCGCGCTCGCCGCGCTCGGGACGCGGCGACCCCTCGGGGCGGACCACGTCGACGCCTCCGACGCGGCGGGCGCGCCGGCCGGGGTTGTAGAACTGCTCGCGCACGGCGTCCACGACGATCACCTCGACGTCCTCGCGCCGCAGCAGCTCGGGGACCTCGCGGGAGAGCGTCGGGTGTCCGAGCACGATCGCCCGGCGGATGCGTCCGCCGAAGTCGGGCTCGCCGAGCAGGCGACGCCAGGCGACGACGAGCTGCGGTCCGAAGCGGGCGCCGGAGGAGACCTCGGCCAGCAGCGGCCAGTCGCCGGCGCGAGCGATCTCCTCGGCCGCGGCGCCCGCCTTGTCCCCGGCGATGACGACCGTGAGCGGCTCACCGGGACTGGCGGTCACGACTGCACGCGGGATCCCGGATCCGACAGCGGGCGACGAGACCGGTTCGATCCCCTCCATGTCGGGCAGAGCGGAGGAGAGCGGGTCGCGGAAGGAGAGGTTCAGGTGGACCGGCCCGCGGCGCGCCGCGGTGACGGCACGATCGGCGAGCGCACGCGCGTCCTCGGGCCGGGAGGCGTAGTCCGGAGCAGCGACGTCCTCGAACAGCCGCACGGCACGCCCGTACAGCTCGCGCTGCTCGGCCGTCTGGTTCGAGCGGATGCCGCGCAGCTCGTCGGGCCGGTCGGCGGTCAGCACGATCATCGGCACGTCCGAGGCGTCCGCCTCGAGCACGGCCGGGTGCAGGTTCGCGGTCGCCGTGCCGGAGGTCGTGATCACGAGCGCCGGCATCCCGGATTCGAGGGCCAGGCCCAGCGCCAGGAACCCCGCGGAGCGCTCGTCGATCCGCACGTGCAGCCGGACGTCGCCGCGGGTCTCGAGCTCGGCCGCCACCAGGGCGAGCGCCTGCGAGCGGGAGCCCGGAGCGACGACGACGTCGCGGACGCCGAGCGCGACGAAGCGGGTGAGGAGGTCGACCGCGAATCGGGTGGAGGGGGCGACCGGCCGGTGCTCAGGCATCCCGGCGGCCGGGGCCGTCGGCCTCGCCCTGCTCGTCCATGTCGGCGAGGTCGCGCTCGAGCTGGGCGATGCGCTCTGCCTGCAGGCGCTCCTCCTCGGGGTCGCGCTCGGTGCGGAGGGTGCCGAGGAAGTCGGGGTCGTCGTCCGGAGCGGTGTAGCGGCGGCCGGCGGCGCGCTGCTTGCGGGGACGGCCGATCCAGAACCACAGTCCCGCACCGATGACCGGGAGGATCAGCACCACCAGGAGCCAGGACCACTTCGGGATCGCCCGCACGGCGTGACGGTTGCTCATCGCGACGTCGATCACGGTGTAGACCGTGAAGACGGCGAGGGCCACGAGCAGGCCGATGACGAGGCGGATCATGGACACGAGTCTACGTCCGGCACCCCCGTCGGGGAGGGTCCGCACGGACGCTGGACAGGAGGCTCCCACGGTGCTCACGGAAGCGCGTGCAGGGGCCGACGTACACTGTCCCGGTGAAACTGAGCCGCGCGGTCGTCGTCTACTCGCTCCTGCGCCTGGCGATGTTCGCCGGCGTCTTCGTGCTGGTGTACCTGCCGGCGCGCACCTTCGTCGACTCGGAGCTGACGGCCGCGGTCACCGCGGGCTTCGTCGCCGCGATCGCGAGCCTGTCCCTCTCGTACATCCTGCTGAGGAAGCCCCGCGAGCGCATCGCGGAGGCGATCTACGAGCGCCGCAAGGACGTCCCGCGCGCTCCGACCGACGACGACGTCGAGGACGCCGCGGTCGACGCGACCCGCGACGACCGCTGAGCCGGGCGCTCCCGCCGGCGAGGGCTCCCCTCGGACGCGCGCCCGCTCGCACCAGGCCCGGCGCGCATCAGCCGGTCTCCTCCGAACCCGCCCCACCCGAGCCCGCCTCGTGCGAGCCGCCGCTCTAGAACGCCAGCGCCGCCCCGAGGATGACCGCGTAGGCGAGCCCGCCCAGGCTGGTCAGCTGCAGCGCCAGGATGAGCTCCTTCGCCGTCTTCGCCGTCAGGGTGATCAGGATGGCCGGCAGGATCATCAGAAGCACGAAGAGCGTCAGCCATGCCAGCGGGTAGAACAGCGCGAGGATCACCGCGATGCCGAACGGGATCAGCACGAAGCCCGTGTAGATCGCGCGGGACACGGCCGGTCCCGCGAGGACCGCGAGGGTCCGCTTGCCCGAGAGGCGGTCGGTCGGGATGTCGCGGATGTTGTTGACCATGAGCACGGCGCAGGCGAACAGGCCCGCCGCCACGGCGCCGAGCCACGACTCCTGGTTGGTGCGGCCGATCTGCACGAACGTGGTGCCGACGGTGGCGACCAGGCCGAAGAACACGAAGACGAAGAGCTCGCCGAGCCCGAGGTAGCCGTAGGGGCGGCGTCCGCCGGTGTAGAACCAGCCGGCCGCGATCGCCGCCGCGCCGACGATCAGGAACCACCACTGCCCCGAGAGGGCGGTGAGCACGAGGCCGGCGACGGCCGCGATCCCGAAGAAGACCAGGGCGACGGTGAGCACCTGGCGGGGCTTCGCCGCTCCGGAGCCGGTCAGCCGCGAGGGTCCGACGCGGTTGGCGTCGGTGCCGCGCACGCCGTCGGAGTAGTCGTTGGCGTAGTTGACGGCGATCTGCAGGGCGAGCGAGACGGCCAGGCAGAGCAGGGCGCGCACCCAGTGCCAGCCCTCGTCGACGACCTGGGTCGCTCCGGTGCCGATGAGCACGGGGGCGACGGCCAGCGGGAGGGTGCGGAGGCGGGCGCCGGCGATCCACTCGCGGGGACCGGCGGGCTTCACGACGACCGCTCGCGGGCTGCCCCCGGGGCGGCCGCTGGAGGACTTCTTCTTGCGACTCGTACTCGACACGGAGGGAATCCTACCCACCGGCCCGTCGACGCTCGGAGCCGGTCAGGCCTGCTCGGCGAGCACCTCGAGGGCGCGGCGGTCGGGCTTCCCGGAGGCGAGGAGGGGGATGCGGCCGACCGGCAGCACGGCCGCGGGAGCGGCGGCGCGCCCGAGGCGGTCGGCGATCAGGGCGCGCAGGTCGGTGAGCGCGGGAGCCTCCTCCGCCGTCACGACGACCGGGACCTCGCCCCACTGCTCGTCCGCCCGCCGCACGACGACCGCGTCGGGGACGGTCCCCTCGCGCAGCACGGCCTCGACGGCGTCGAGCGACACCTTCTCCCCGCCCGACACGATCACGCGGTCGAGCCGACCGGTCACCCGGAGGCGCCCGTCGACGATCGACCCCGCGTCGCCCGTGCGGTACCAGCGCTCCCCGTCGAGCTCGAGGAAGGCGGAGGCGCTGCGCTCGTGGTCGATCGCGCCGTCGGCGTCGAGGTAGCCCTCCGCGAGGGTCGGGCCGCCGAGCAGCACCTGCCCGTCCTCGACGCGCATCCGCACGTCGTGGAGCGGGACGCCGTCGTAGACGCAGCCGCCGGACGTCTCGCTCGATCCGTAGGTCAGGCGGATGCGCGCACCGAGGGCGGCGGCGCGGTCCCGCAACGGCTGCGGCGTCGCCTGGCCGCCGATCAGGAGCGCGTCGAACGAGCGGAGCGCCTCGGCCGCGGCCGGATCGCGCTCGGCGAGGTCCAGCAGCCGCGCGAGCTGCACGGGGACCAGCGAGGAGTACCGCCGCTCCCCCGCCGGCATCGTCCGAGCGAGAGCGAGGAAGGCCGCCGCGTCGAAGCCGCCGGCCGGGAGGACGACCGGGTCGGCCTCCGCGGTCAGCGAGCGGACGAGCACCTGCAGTCCCGCGACGTAGTGCGTCGGCAGGCAGAGCAGCCAGCGTCCCGGCCCGCCGAGCTCGGCGAGGGTCGTGGAGGCGCTGGTGAGCAGGGCCGCTGTCGAGAGCGCGACCCGCTTGGGCGGCCCCGACGAGCCCGAGGTCTCGACGACGGCGGCGACGCGCTGCGGCACGACGGCATCCTCGGAGGCGGTCGCAGCGCCGGGGGCGGAGACGCGGATCGCCGGGCCGCTGCCGTCCAGGGCCGCGCGAAGAGCGAGGAGGACGGTCTCGACCGTCGCGTCGACACCGGCGAGCGGGCGGGTCACCTGCGTGCCCTCCGGCTCAGAACTGCCACGGGAACGGCGACCAGTCGGGCTCGCGCTTCTCGAGGAAGGAGTCGCGTCCCTCGACGGCCTCGTCGGTGCCGTAGGCGAGGCGCGTGGTCTCGCCCGCGAAGAGCTGCTGGCCCACGAGGCCGTCGTCCACGGCGTTGAACGCGTACTTCAGCATCCGGATGGCCGTGGGCGACTTGGTGAGGATCGTCTCGGCCCACTCCACCGCGGTCGTCTCGAGCTCGGCGTGCGGGACGACCGCGTTCACGGCGCCCATCTCGTAGGCGCGCTGCGCGGAGTACTCCCGCGCGAGGAAGAACACCTCGCGCGCGGCCTTCTGCCCGATCTGGCGGGCGAAGTACGCCGAGCCGTAGCCCGCGTCGAAGGAGCCGACGTCGGCGTCCGTCTGCTTGAAGCGCCCGTGCTCAGCGGAGGCGAGGGTGAGGTCGCAGACCACGTGGAGCGAGTGCCCGCCTCCTGCGGCCCAGCCGGGGACGGCCGCGATGACGACCTTCGGCATGAAGCGGATGAGGCGCTGCACCTCGAGGATGTGCAGGCGGCCGTTCCGCGCGGAGTCGATGCCCTCGGCGGTCTCGCCGTCGGAGTACCGGTAGCCGTCGCGGCCGCGGATCCGCTGGTCTCCCCCGGAGCAGAAGGCCCAGCCTCCGTCGCGCGGGCTCGGGCCGTTGCCGGTGAGGATGACGACGCCGATGCGCGGGTTCGTCCGGGCGTCCTCGAGGGCGCGGAACAGCTCGTCGACCGTGCGCGGCCGGAACGCGTTGCGGACCTCGGGCCGGTCGAACGCGACCCGCGCGATGCGGCCGGAGCGGTCGTGGTGGTAGGTGATGTCCTCGAGTGCGTCGAAGCCGTCGACGGCCGCCCAGCGGTGCGCGTCGAACAGTTCGGAGACCTGCGTGCTCATGTCACGACCCTACTGATCCGGACTGCACGGCGACTCGACACCGCTCGGGCAGACGGAAGGGGACCCCGCTGACGCGGAGTCCCCTTGCCGGTGCTCGCCCCTACTTGGCGGCGGAGGTGGTGCGGTTCTCGGCCGACACCATCCAGGCGTACTGCTCGAGGCTCTGGATGATCGCGTGGAGGAGGTCCGCGCTGGTCGGGTCCTCCTCGTCCACCTGGTCGTGGACCTCGCGCATGGTGGCGGCGGTGTTCTCGAGGCGGATCGTGACCAGGTCGACGGTCTCGGCCGTGTCGATCTCGCCGTGCGGGTACTCGGGGAGGGTGGTGGTCGCGGCGACGGTGTCGCTGCGGCCGTCCGGGATCCCGTGGAGGGCGCGCATGCGCTCGGCGATGTCGTCGCTGAACTCGCGCGCGGCCTCGATGATCTCGTCGAGCTGCAGGTGGAGGTCGCGGAAGTTCTTGCCGACGACGTTCCAGTGGGCCTGCTTGCCCTGGACGTGGAGCTCGATCAGGTCGACGAGGACGATCTGGAGGCTGTCGAGCAGCTCCTTGGAGGCCTTGAAGCCCTTCTCGGCGTTCTGACGGCGGCTGGTCTTGGCACCGGAGCCCGCGGGGGCTTCGACGTGGCGTTCGAGGGTGGTGGTCATGGACCGTTCCTTTCTCTTGCAGTGCCGGGTGCGGTGTCCCGCCCCGAGTCTGGCTTCTTCGGCTGGACGGCGCCCGCACGCGCGGGGTGCGCGCGCTGGGCGGGGCCCGTGGTTGCAGGGATCAGATCGTGGCGACGGATCCGGAGTCGACGCGGTAGTTCGAGCCGTTCACGAACGAGGCGCGGTCGGAGCAGAGGAAGGCGATCACGGCTGCGACCTCCTCGGCCTCGCCCCGGCGCTTCAGCTCCATGTACGGCCGCTCCTCGTCGAGGAAGGACGAGATCGCCTCGTCGACCGAGGTGCCCCTCTGCTCGGCGCGCTTGGACATCATCGCGTCGGTCATCGGAGTGCGGATGAACGCGGGCGAGACCGTGTTCACGAGCAGGCCCTCCTGCGCGTAGGAGCGCGAGAGGCCCTTGGCGAAGGCGAGGACGCCCGCCTTCGCGGCGCAGTAGGGCAGTTCGTCGTCGTAGGGCTGCACGGCGTCCTCGGAGGCGGTGAGCACGAGCCGGCCCCAGCCTCCGGTGCGGAGGTCGGGGAGGAACTCGCGCACGAGCCGCACAGGCCCGAGCAGATCGACCTCGAGGGTGCTGGTCCAGCCCTCGTCGTCGATCTCGTGGAAGAGGCCCTGCGCCCCCGTGACTCCGGCGCACTGCACGAGGATGTCGATCGCGCCGACCGCTCCGGCCACGCGGCGGTGCAGCTCGGCGAGCTGCTCCGTGCTGGTGACGTCGGCGGCGAAGGCGTGCAGGCGGCCCTCCGGAGCGTCGAGCCCGGCCGCCGCCCGGTCGAGCTCCGCCTGGTCCTTGTCGGTGATCACGACGGTCGCGCCCTCGGCGAGGAGGAGCTGCGCCGTGGCCAGGCCGATGCCGGAGTCGCCTCCGGTGACGAGGGCGATGCGGCCGCTGATGCCGAGATCCATGCTGAGGTGCTCCTTGTGGGTGCGGTGCGAGGGGGTGGTACCGGTCTACGCCCCTCGGAGCCGGCCCTCAACGGGTTGCGCGGACGCCGTCGGCGGGGTTACGCGCGGCCGACCTTCTCCGGCGCCAGCTCCTCGATGGTGATGGCCGCGTTGATCAGCGCGAGGTGGCTGAGCCCCTGCGGCAGGTTGCCCCAGAAGGCCAGGTCGTCGACCGCGATCATCTCGGACATGATCCCGACGTCGTTCGGGACCGTGGCGACGAGCTCGTCCATCAGGGCGACCGACTCGTCGTGCCGACCGACGCAGGCCAGGGCGGACGCGAGCCAGAACGAGCAGGCCACGAACGGGTGCTCCTCGCCCTCCATGCCGGAGTAGCGGAACAGCAGCGCGCCGCGGCCGAGCTCCTTCACCAGGGCGTCGATGGTGGAGATCATCCGCTCGCCGCGCTCGTAGCCGCTGGGCGCGTGCAGGAGCACCGAGGCGTCCAGCTCCTCGCTGCCCGGGTACATCACGTAGGAGCCGAGCTCCTCGGACCAGCAGTGCTCCTCGATCCACTCCCGGATGCGGTCGCGCTCGAAGCGCCATCGGTCGGGGCTGCCCGCGACCTGGCCGAGCTCCGCCAGGTGCACGGCCGCGTCGAGCGCCTGCCAGCAGCCCATCTTCGAGGAGGTGTAGTGCTGCTCCTCCTCCAGCTCCCACATGCCCGCATCGCGGTTCCGCCACAGGTCGCAGGTGGTGTCGGCGACGCGGGCGAGGAGCCGGCCGGTCTGGATGTCGAGGACGTTGCCCTCGTCGACGTAGATGCGGCAGATGTCGAAGAGGTCGCCGAAGACGCCCAGCTGCAGCTGGCTCTGCGCTGCGTTGCCGGCGACGACCGGGCCGATGCCGGCGTAGCCCGGGACGTCGAACTCCTCCAGGACGGTCGGCATGGAGCCGTCGAGTCCGTAGAAGATGTGCAGATCCGGCCCGTGCTCCTTGATCGTGCGGAGGAGCCAGGACAGCGCGGCGTGCGTCTCCTCGCGCAGGCCGAAGCGCACCAGCGCGTGCATCGTGTACGCGGCGTCGCGCACCCAGGCGAAGCGGTAGTCCCAGTTCTTGCCGCCGTTGGGCGACTCCGGGAGCGACGTGGTCGCGGCCGCGGCGATGGCTCCTGTGGGCGAGTAGATCAGCAGCTTGAGCGCGAGGGCGCTGCGCTGGACGGCCTCGGACCACGGGCCGTCGTAGGAGAACTCCTCCGACCAGTCCTGCCAGCTGCGGATGGTGCGGTCGATGCCGCGGTCGACGTTCTTCGCGACCGGGAAGTGCAGCGGCTCGTCATGCGTGGCCGACACGACCAGGACGTGCCGCACGGCGTCCTTCCCCGCGGTCACGACGAAGGAGCCCGTCAGCTCGTCGCCGGCGCCGGAGGGCGCGTCGTCGCCGTCGGGCCCGTGCTCCTGCCCGGTGACGCCGATGGTGATGTCTCCGGCGCGGATGAGCGAGCGGCCGTCGGCGTTCTGGATCCACGGGGAGAACCGGCCGAGTCCCGTTCCGGGACGCACGGCCCAGCGCATCCGCACCTCGCCGTCGACACCGTCCACGCGGCGCGCGAGCTCGGCCCACGGGAGGCGGCCCGCGATCCCGGTGACGAGCGCGTCCGTCACGCGGACGGTGCCCGACTCGGTGGTGAAGGTGGTCTCGAGGACGTTCGTGTCGCGGATGTAGGCGCGCGAGACCTCGGCGGGCTCCTCGGGGGCGAGCTCGACGCAGCCGCCGGACTCGGCGTCGATCAGGGCGGCGAAGGCGGGGGTGGAGCCGAGGTCCGGGACGGGCATCCAGTCGACGCTGCCGTCCTTCGCGATCAGGGCGACCGTGCGACCGTCTCCGATCGCGGCGTAGTCGCGCAGGGGCCTGGTCGAGCGGGGTGCAGCCATCCCCTCACCGTAGGGCGCGGGCGGTGCGCCGATTCGGGCTTGCGGGCGGACGGGCTTGCTTGTAACGCCCGGTCAGGTCGCGGCGACTCCGCCGTACTCCTCGAGGCGGTCGGTGAACTCGCCGCGGTCCTCGTCCTGCAGGACCCCGTTCGCGTACCCGGCGAGGAACGCGCCCTGCGGGTCCGGCGAGAGGCCGACTCCGTCGAGCATGTCGGCGACCAGGCCGGTCGGATCGGCGTCGAGGTCGACGAGGCCCAGCTCGATCGCGGGCACGAGGTCGGCGGAGGAGCGGGCGGTGACGATCCAGAGCGCGGCCGAGGCCTCCTCGTCCGAGAGGTCGCCGTCGAGCTCGTAGCCCGCCTCCGACCACTCCTCGGGGGTGTCGGCCACCTCGACGTCGTCGAAGCCGAGGGGCGAGAGCGCTGCGGTGAAGCGGTCGACCGCCGCCTGCCTATCGGCGTCGGTCGAGACGTCGGCGGCGGCGTACTCGGTCGCCGAGATGTAGTCGTAGAGGAGGGAGGGCCCGCCGTAGGCGTTCTGCGACTGCTCGTAGTACTCGTCGTCGGCCGAGGTCCACTCCTCGGGGACGGCGCCCTCGACGGCCGCGACGGCCTTCTCGGCACTCGCGCGCACGTCCTCCGCGGACGGCTGGCCGAGGATCGTCGCGGCGTCGCCGTCCTGGTAGCCGGGGTAGTCGTAGAGCGGATCGGACGGGTCCCCGCTGCCGAACGGGTCGTCCGTCGGGTCGCCGAACGGCTCGGACGGAGCGCTCGTCGACGCGCTGCCGGCGGCGGAGTCGAGCGCGCCGCCCACTCCGACGGCGACGAGCGTGCCGAGCACGCCGGTGTAGACGACGCCCACGAGGAGGCTCGTGCCCAGCGCGATCCAGGCGCCCCTGCCGAGCGGGCGGCGGGAGGGGACGGAGCCCTGCGTCGGGCCCGGGGCGGGCGCGGGCGGCGGGCTCATCGGCATCTGGCTCATCGCACTCCTCCGGACTCCAACGGCAGCCTCGTCAGTCTGGCACCTCGGCGGGCGCTCGGAGGAGGGACCCCGGGGGCTTGCGCGCGCGTCGCCGACCTCCTGCGCCCGGGTGACCGCCGCGTCGCCCCGGCCGGTGGACAATGGCCGGATGGACGACGTCGTGCCCGCCTCCCCGCTCCCCTCCCTCGGCGAGATCGACGCGGGACTCCGCGTCGTCGCTCTGCCGCTGCGCACCCGCTTCCGCGGTGTGGACCACCGCGAGATCGCGCTCGTGCGCGGCCCCGAGGGCTGGACCGAGTTCTCGCCCTTCCTCGAGTACGGCGCAGAGGAGTCGGCGGCGTGGCTCCGGGCGGCGATCGACTACGGCTGGAGCGAGCAGCCGGCACCGCTGCGCGACCGCATCCCGGTGAACGCGACCATCCCGGCCGTCGCACCGCACGAGGTCGCCGCCGTGCTCGCGAGCTACCACGGCTGCCGCACGGCGAAGGTGAAGGTCGCCGAGCGCGGCCAGACGCTGGCCGACGACGTGGCCCGGGTCGTCGAGGTCCGCCGCCTGCTCGGTCCGGAGGGCCGGATCCGCGTGGACGCGAACGGCGGCTGGAACCTCGACGAGGCCGAGCACGCCGTCCACGCCCTCGCGGAGTCCGACCTCGAGTACGTCGAGCAGCCGTGCGCGAGCGTCGACGAGCTGGCGGAGCTGCGCTACCGGGTGAAGTACATGGGCATCCCGATCGCCGCCGACGAGAGCGTCCGCAAGGCCGCCGATCCGCTCGCCGTCGCCCGGTCCGGAGCCGCGGACCTGCTGGTCGTGAAGGCCCAGCCGCTCGGCGGGACGCGCCGGGCGCTGGCGCTCGTCGCCGAGGCGGGGCTGCCGGCGGTGGTCTCGAGCGCGATCGACAGCTCGGTCGGACTCGCCATGGGCGCCGCCCTGGCCGCGGCGCTCCCCGAGCTGCCCTTCGACTGCGGACTCGGCACCGCGTCCCTCCTCGCCGCGGACGTCACGGAGCGGCCGCTGCGGCCGGTCGACGGCAGCATCCCCGTCGGCCGCGTGGAGGTCTCGGAGGAGCTCCTCTCCCGTCACGCCGTGTCGCCGGAGCGGCTCGCCTGGTGGCGGGCGCGGCTCCGCGACTCCTACGCGCTGCTCTGATCGTCGGCGGCGGGCGCCGCGTCCGAGGAGCGGCAGAATGGGAGCGTCGGCCGCCGGTGCCCGACGCGTCCCCCACCCTCGAGCATCGGAGCCCCGTGAGCGCATCGACCGTCCCCGTCTTCCTCGACTGCGACACCGGCATCGACGACTCGCTCGCCCTGGCGTACCTCCTCCGCTCGCCCCGGGCCCGCCTCGTCGGGATCAGCACGGTCAGCGGCAACACCGACGCCCGCCGGGCCGCCGTCAACAGCCTCGGCCTGCTCGCGCTGGCCGGCCGCGACGACGTGCCGGTCGCCGTGGGGGCGCACCACTTCCTCGAGGAGGACTACGCCGGCGGATCTCCGCACGTGCACGGCGACGACGGCATCGGCGGGGTCGCGCTGCCCGAGGGCGGCGAGCCGGTCGACGAGGATCCGGCCGACCTCCTCCTCCGTCTCGCTCGTGAGCACGAGGGCGAGCTGCGGCTGGTCGCGATCGGCCCGCTGACGAATCTCGCGCTCGCCCTCCGTGCGCACCCGGAGATCGCGTCCCTCGTCCACTCGGTGACCGTGATGGGCGGAGCCGCGCTGGTCCCCGGCAACGTGACCGCCGTGGCGGAGGCCAACATTTGGCACGACCCTGCGGCCGCCGCCGAGGTCGTCGCGGCCGACTGGGATCTCACGCTCGTGCCCCTGGACGTGACCATGCGGCACCTGCTGGCGGAGGAGGACCGCGCCGTCCTGCTCGCGTCGCCCGATCCCCTCGCGCAGGCCATCGGGCAGGCGCTCGACTTCTACTTCGACTTCTACGTCGGCCACTTCGGCGAGCGCACCGCTGCCATGCACGACCCGATGGCCGCCGCGATCGCCGTCGACGCCGTCGCCCTCACCTCCGCCCCGCGCGTCCACGTCACTGTCGACGCCACCCACGGCCCCGGCCGCGGCCAGACCGTCGCCGACCTCCGCGGCATCTACCGCGGCGTCCATCCCTCCGACGCCCGCACCCGCATCGTCCTCGCCCTCGACGCCCCTTTCGCCCCCCACCTCATCGACATCGTCACCGCCGTCTGACCCGTCCGCCGTCGCCCCCGACGTCCACCACCGCCACCCGACAGGCACGAATCCGCCCGCAGCCCGCCCGTGCCCCCTGTGCGCGACACGCCCGCTCCGCGCACTACTCGATCAGCAGGCACCGCCCCCTGCGCGTCCATCTGCGAGAACTCGATCGGCCCGCTCCCCGCGTTCGCGCCATGGGATCTCGATACGCGCGCCGCGCGCGCTACCCGATCAGCATGTTCCGTCGACCCCCGTTTCCGCGGGCCTCCCGCGAAGCGCAGCCCACCCGGACCCGACCGCGAAGCGGAGCCCACCCGGACCCGACCGCGAAGCGGAGCCCGGCCAGACCCGACCGCGACGCGGAGGCCCCCCGCGGCGACCGCGAAGCGGAGCCGTCCTCAAAGCGTGTCCTGGTGGGCGGTCGGCGGGGCCTGGTGGGGTCGATCGCAAGGCGGAGGCGTCGGGCGTAGCGGCGCTACGTTCGTCGCCGACAACGCCGCGAGGGGCCCCACCAGGCCCCGCCGACCCGATTACATGCCGGTGTCGAGGCCGGAGTAGGCGTGGAGTCCCTTGAAGAACACGTTGACGACGCCGAAGTTGAACATGACGGCGGCGAAGCCGACGATGGCGAGCCAGGCGGAGGGGGTGCCGCGCCAGCCGCGGGTGGCGCGGGCGTGGATGTAGCCGGCGTAGATGGTCCAGATGATGAAGGTCCAGACCTCCTTGGTGTCCCAGCCCCAGTAGCGGCCCCAGGCCTTCTCGGCCCAGACGGCGCCGGCGATGAGCGTGAAGGTCCAGAGGATGAAGCCGAGGATCGTGACGCGGTAGGCGAGGTTCTCGAGGGTGAGGGAGCTGGGCAGGGTGCGCAGGAAGCGGAGGACCGAGCGGGGGCTGTCGCCGGAGGATTCGCGGCGGGCCTGGAGGAGCTGGGTGACCGAGAGCGCGAAGCCGAGGGCGAAGAACGCGGTGCCGAGGATCGCGACGAGCACGTGGATGACCAGCCAGTAGGACTGGAGTGCCGGCGGGAGCGGGACGACGGCGACGTAGTAGTTGACGGTCGCGATGCCGAGGAGCACCAGGACGAGGCCGGTGATGAACGCTCCGAGGAAGCGGAGGTCCCAGCGCAGCTGGACGGCGAGGAAGACGCCGATGATGATGAGCGTCCCGGTCATCGAGAACTCGTACATGTTCGCCCAGGGGACGCGGCCGGCGGCGACGCCGCGGAGGACGGTCGCGCCGAGGTGGAGCACGAAGCCGAGGAGCGTGAGCGAGAACCCGATGCGCATGGTCTTCGAGCGGGCGGGGGCGCGGTAGACCTCGTCCTCGACGCGGCTGCCGATGCGGGAGAGCGTCGCGGTGCGTCCGGAGCCTGCGGCGGCGACGGTGGCCTTGCCGCTGGCCGCGCGGTCGGCGGCGGCCGCGGAGGCGACGCGCTCCGCCTCCTGCACGACCTCGATCGACTCGCCGTCGGCCAGGGAGGCGCGGCGGGCGAGGTCGATCGCGAAGAAGACGAACGCCATGGCGTAGATGCCCATGGCGGAGGAGAGGCACAGCACCGAGTACTGCGAGAGGGTCGCGATCACCTCCTCAGAGTAATCGCTCGCCGCCCCGCCCGCCCCTTCGCGCTTGCACAGACTCGGCCCCTGCCCAGCCGGGCGGCGCCTGTGGAGGGGCCTCCGGCGCGTCCTGGAGCCGGGTCAGTCGAGCGGGGCGTGCCGGTCGGCGATCGTCCGAACGGCGCGCACCAGCTGCGGGTCCTCGCCGCGGGCGAGTCCCGCGTACTCGAGGAGCAGGCCGCCGTCGTCCTGAGCGGTCGCCTTCACCCATACGCGGCGCCGCGGGACGAACAGCGAGGTGAGGAGTCCGGCGAGCACGAGGATCGCGAAGAGCAGCACCCAGCCCTGGGTCGCGTCGTGGTGGATGTCGAACGAGGCGAAGCGCTTGACGCTGTCGGTGCCGATCCGCGTGGGGTCGGCGCCCGTGTTGTCGAAGGTCACGCTGCCGAGCCCGTTCGGGAGCTCGGCCGTGTCGCCGGGCTTGAGGGTGATCGGCGCGACGCCGGTGGTGCCGCCGGTGAGCCGGGTCAGCGAGTCGGTGTTGAGCACGTAGACGGATGTGGGCACTCCCCCGTCGAGGCCGAGGTCGCCCGCGAAGACGTTCAGCGAGAGCACGGGGTACTGCAGGTCGGGGAAGATCGAGGTCGACGCCCCGGAGGCCAGCGTGTCCTGCGTCGGGTAGAAGAAGCCTGTGAGGCCCAGCTGCTCGGAGAGCCCGTCCGGCACCTTCACGACGCCGACGGAGGTCAGGTTCGCGTCCTGCGGGAGGAACGGCACCGAGTCGGTGAAGATCGCCCGGCCCGAGGGGTCGCGGACCGTGATCGTCGGGGCGTAGCCGTTGCCGAGGAGGTAGACGTTCGTGCCGCCGATCGCGAGCGGGTCGTTGACCTTGATCGTGCGGTCCTCGGTGCCCCCGCCGCGCTCGGAGGTCGTGACGTTCGCGGTGAAGTCGACGGGCTGGCCGAGCGCCGACTGGTTCTGCTCCTCGTACTTCACGTCGAGGCTGTCGAGGGTCAGCTGGTACGGGTCGAGCTGGCTGCTGTCGAAGAAGCGGCCGGGGTTGAAGGAGTCGTAGGCCGCGAGGTTGTTCGCGAACCCCTGGGAGCCCTCGACCAGCACGCGCTGCCCGCTGTAGCCGAATCCGCCGCCCACTCCGACGGCGACGAGGATGCCGACCAGGGCGGAGTGGAAGACCAGGTTGCCGGTCTCGCGGAGGTAGCCGCGCTCGGCCGAGACGCTCGACCAGCGGCCGCGCGGGTCGTCGTAGCGCTCGACGCGGTAGCCCGCCCGGCGCAGGACGGAGTGGGCGGAGGCGACGGCCTCCTCCTCCGTCGCGCCCTCGACCTCGCGGACGGTGTAGCCGGCGAGGCGCTGCAGGCGCGCGGGGGTGCGCGGCGGCCGCGACTGCATCGCCTGGAAGTGGTGGCGCGTGCGCGGGACGATGCAGCCGATCAGGGAGATGAACAGCAGCAGGTAGATGCTCGAGAACCAGGCGGAGGTGTAGGTGTCGAACGCCTGCACCTTGTCGAGCAGGGGCGCGAGGTCGGGGTTGTCGACGAAGTACTGGGTCACGCCGTTGGGGTCGGAGGAGCGCTGCGGCACGAGCGATCCGGGGACCGCCGCGATCGCCAGCAGCAGCAGAAGGAACAGCGCCGTGCGCATGCTGGTGAGCTGGCGCCACATCCACCGGAGCCAGCCGGTGAACCCGAGCGCCGGCTGCGTGACGGTGCCGTCGGAGTCGTAGTGGTCGGCGGGGCGGAAGGAGGCGTCCGTCCTCCGCTGCGCGGCCTCGTCGGGGCGGCGCGTGCTCTCCTCGGGCTCAGATCGCCGGCTGGAAGCCATCGATCACCGCCGAGAGGGATCCGTAGACGAGGGTGTTCCAGATGCCCGTGACCATCAGGACTCCGATCAGGACGAGGGCGGCGCCGCCGAGGATGTTGACCACGCGGATGTGGCGCTTCACGAAGGCGAGCGTGCTGGTCACCCAGCTGAAGCCGAAGGCGACGAGGAGGAAGGGGATGCCGAGGCCGAGGCAGTAGACCAGGGCGAGGAGGGCGCCGCGCCAGGGCGAGCCCACGCCGTAGCTGAGGGCGAGGATCGAGCTCAGCGTCGGGCCGAGGCAGGGCGTCCAGCCGACGCCGAAGACGATGCCGAGCAGCGGCGCTCCGATCAGCCCGGTGGCGGGACGGATCCCGGGTCGGAGCGTGCGCTGGAGGAACGAGAACTGCCCGATGAAGACGAGCCCCATCGCGATCACGACGAGCCCGAGGACGCGGGTGATCAGGTCGGTGTACTGGCGCAGCCAGAAGCCGACCGTGCCCGCCGCCGCCCCGTAGAGGACGAACACCAGCGAGAATCCGAGCACGAAGAGGAGCACCCCCAGCACGACCCGGCGGCGTCCGCGTGCCGCGCGCTCGTCGGCGTCGGTGAATCCGCCGACGTAGGCGAGGTAGCCGGGCACCAGCGGGAGCACGCAGGGCGACGCGAAGGACACGAGCCCGGCCAGGAGCGCGATCGGCACGGCCAGCAGGAGCTGACCGCTGACGACGATGTCGCCCACGCCGCTACTCCCCCTCGGCGAGCGTGTCGCCCACGAGGGTCGAGAGGATCGACGCCTCCTGGAGCTGGCCGAGGATGCGCGACGCGACGCGCCCCTCCCTGTCGAGGACGAGCGTCGTGGGCACGGCGTTCGGCGGGACGGTGCCGGTGAAGGCGAGCTGCACCGACGAGTCGGTGTCGACGATGGAGGGGTAGCCGAGCCCGAAGGTCTCGGCGAAGGCGGCCGCGGTGGGGGCCTGATCGCGCACGTTGACGCCGACGAACGACACGCCCTTGTCGGCGAACTCCGTGTTCACCGTCTCGAGGTCAGCGGCCTCGGCGCGGCACGGGGCGCAGCTGGCGTACCAGAAGTTGACGACGACGACCTGCCCGGCGAGGTCGGCGGAGTCGATGGTGGCGCCGGTCTCGTCGGTGCCGGAGAAGACGATGGGGTCGTCCCGGTCGGCGGCGGCGATCTCGGTGACGGTGCCGTCCCCCGAGATGTAGCCCTTGTTGCTGCCGTTGCGGTACTGGTCGGCGAGCGGATCCTCGGAGCAGCCCGTCAGCGCGAGCGCGGCGGCCAGCGCGAGGACGCCCGCTGCGCGGAGCCGCCCCGTCCGGCGCATCAGACCGCTCCCACGTCGGTGGCCAGGCCCTGCAGGCCGGCGGCCGGGTCGGAGTAGCCGACCTCGACGAAGCCGTCCCCGCGCCGCTCGAGGGTCGTGATGCTCGAGAGCGCGCAGCGGCGCTTGCGCGGATCGTGGAAGAGGCGCTCGCCGGCGAGGGCGCGGTGGACCGTCCAGATGGGGAGCTGGTGGCTGACGATCGCGGCGTCGCCCTCCTCCGTGCTCTCCCACGCCGACTCGATCGCCGCGTACATCCGCGCCGAGATGGAGAGGTACGGCTCGCCCCAGCTGGGCTCGAAGGGGTTGCGGAGCCAGGGCCAGTGCTTGGGGTTCCGCAGGGCGGAGCTGCGCGCGGCGAGGGACTTCCCCTCGAAGCGGTTGCTCGGCTCGATCACCCTCTCATCGGTGCGGATCTCGAGCTCGAACGCCTGCGAGATGGGCTGCGCGGACTCCTGCGTGCGCTGGAGCGGCGACGCGATCAGCGCCGTGACGTGGCGCCGGCGCTCGAGCAGGTCGTCGGCGGCGGAGCGGGCCATGCGGTGGCCCAGATCCGAGAGCCGGAAGTTCGGGAGTCGTCCGTAGAGGACCCGGTCGGGGTTGAACACCTCGCCGTGCCGCACGAGATGGATCTGATCGGCAACCACGAGCGTCAAGTGTACGGAACGCGGCGTGGGGGAACGCCGGGAAAGGGTCGCCTGAGCCGGACCTGAGCGGAGCCTCAGCGGCGCGCCGAGACCGCCGCCGACAGCCGCCGCACGAGCGGTCCGGGCAGGTGCCGTACCACGGCCATCGGGACCCCGAAGCGCACCGACGGCACCGAGACGACGGAGCCGCGCGCGACGTCGCGGAGGAACTCCTCCACCACCGCGTCCGCATCGAGCCAGAGGAAGGAGGGGATGGAGGAGGTGTCCATCGCCGCCCGCTCGTGGAACTCGGTGCGCACCCAGCCCGGGCAGAGCGCGGCCGAGCGGACGCCGGTGCCGCGCAGCTCGACGGCCAGCGACTGCGCGAAGGCGGTCGCCCACGCCTTCACCGCGGAGTAGGGACCGAGGTGCACGAAGCCCGCGACGCTCGAGACCGTGAGGATCGCGCCGCGGCCGCGGGTGGTCATCGCCTCGGCCGCCGCGCCCGAGAGCACGGCGACCGAGCGCACCATCACCTCGAAGGCGCGGTCCTGGGCGGCGACGTCCGGCTCGGCGAAGGTCCCGTCGATCCCGAAGCCGGCGTTGTTGACGAGGACGCGGACCGGACGGGCCGGATCGACGAGCCGCGCGCGCATGCGCTCGACCTGCTCGCGGTCGCCGAGGTCCGCGGGCAGGACCTCGACCGCCGCGGCGCCGAGGCCGCGCAGTCCGGCCGCCGCCTCCTGGAGGCGCTGCTCGCTGCGGGCGACGAGGACGAGGCTCCAGCCGCGGCGCGCGAACGCCCGGGCGAAGGCGAGGCCGATGCCGGAGGACGCGCCGGTGATCAGTGCGGTGCTCATGCGCTCAGGAGGGCGGCGAGGCCGTCCTCGCTCACGACGGGGATCCCGTAGTCGCGGGCCTTCCTCGCCTTGCCGGACAGGGAGTCGGGATCGGCGGCGACGACCAGCTTGACCTTCTTCGTCACTCCGGGGTGAGCGATCAGCCCGCAGTCCTCGAGGACGGTCGTCCACTCCTGGCGGGTCCGGCGCATCTCCCCGGTCAGGACGACGAGGTCGCCCGGCTCGAGCGAGAAGCGGTCGACGACGGGCGCGGGCTGTTCGACGGCGTCCCGCGGCTCCGTGGCGGCGACGAGCCGCTCGTGATCGATGCCGAGCAGTTCGGCGACAGTGGCGAGGTCCATCAGCTCGTCGTCGGCGAGGACGCCGTCCGACCAGGCGACCGCGGTCAGGTCGTCGAAGTAGCGGTCGTGGAGGACGCGCACGACCGCACGACCGATTCCGAGGTCGTCGGCCGCGGTGACCAGTTCGCGCTCCTCGTGCGCTGAGATGACGCGGTCCAGGAGGCAGCGGTCCAGGAGGGCGAGGTACTCGCCGTGCTCTACGGGTCCGGAGTGGTCGGGCATCCGCTGGACGACGCGCTCCAGGAAGGAGGCGGGAGCCACGGCGGTCGCGGGTCGGGGCGTCCACAGTGTGCGCCTCCGCGGAACGGGAGGCCAGCCGTAGGCGAGTGCCTCTCTCAGGTGATCGTCCCAGGGGTCGCGACCACCGGAGACGGCGATGTACTCCGCGAGCAGGCGGCCCGTGGCGGTCGCATCGACGACCGCTCGGTGAGCGTTCTCCAGCGGGATGTCGAAAGCGGCGCAGCAGTCGGCGAGCGAGCGCCCCGCACCCGGCAGGAACTCGCGTGCGAGCTGCATCGTGCACAGCAGCATCTCGCTCGAGAGTGTCGTCTCGACGCCGAGTCGGGCCAGTTCCGCTGTCAGGAACCGCCGCTCGAAGCTCGCGTTGTGGGCGACGACCACCCGACCGTCGAGATGTGTCAGCAGATCGGAGGCGATCGCGGCGAAGGACGGTGCGTCGAGTATCTCGCGCGCCGAGATGCCGTGGATCCTCTGCGCACCGAGATCGCGGTCCGGGTTCACGAGCGTCTCGAACGCCGCCTCGAAGCGCCCCTCCGCATCGAGATGGACGACAGCGACCTCGATGACGCGGTCGCCCCGCTCGGGACGGACCCCCGTCGTCTCGAAGTCGATGACCGCGAATCCCGGTCCCGCCATGGCACATCCCCCTCGGATCCTCTCGAGCCGCGCGCTCGCTCCGCGATGCTAGCCCGACGCCGGAGCACGCAGGGGGACCGACTGCACCCCCTTTCGTGCTGCGCCGGAGGCCTCGGGCCGGCGCGTGCTCCTGCTCCGCGCCCGCCCGGCGGCCCCCGAGTAGACTCCCCTACCGTGACCGACGAGACCCGCCTCCCCCGAACCACTGTCAAGAAGCTCGCCGCGCTCGAGGACGGACCCGTCCGCGTGTCCGGCTGGGTCGAGACCGTGCGCGACCAGAAGAAGGTGCAGTTCGTCGTCCTGCGCGACGAGTCCGGTGCCGTGCAGCTGGTGAACCCGGCCGTGCGCGAGGCCGTCGAGGGCGACGACGCGTCGGCTGCGCGCCTCGCGATCACCGAGGAGATCTCCGGCCTCGCCCAGGGCTCCTTCATCACCGTCACCGGCGCGCTCAAGCACGACGAGCGCGTGAAGCTCGGCGGCATCGAGGTCAAGCTCGAGACGCTCGAGGTCGTCGCCGCGTCGATCCCGGAGGCGCCGATCGCGCCCGACTCCGGCATCGACAAGCGCATGGACTGGCGCTTCCTCGACCTGCGCCGTCCCGAGCAGAACCTCATCGCCCGTGTGCAGACCACGTTCGAGCACGCGCTGCGCACGTACTGGATCGAGCACGACTTCATCGAGATCCACACCCCGAAGCTCATGGCGAGCGCCTCGGAGTCGCGGGCCGAGCTCTTCGAGGTCGAGTACTTCGAGACGAAGGCCTACCTGGCGCAGAGCCCCCAGTTCTTCAAGCAGATGGCGCAGCCCGCCGGCTTCGGCAAGGTCTTCGAGGTCGGCCCCGCCTTCCGCGCCGACCCGAGCTTCACCTCGCGTCACGCGACCGAGTTCACGAGCGTCGACGCCGAGGTCTCCTGGATCGACTCGCACGAGGACGTCATGGAGCTGCACGAGCAGCTGATGGTCGCCGGCCTCACCGCCGTCGTCGAGAAGCACGGCGCCGAGGTCAAGGCGCTCTTCGACATCGACCTGACCGTCCCGACCACGCCGTTCCCGCGCATCCCGCTCGCCGAGGCCAAGCGCATCGTCGCCGAGCGCGGCTACGAGGTGCCCCGGGCCGACGACGACATGGACCCCGAGGGCGAGCGCCGCATCGCGGCCTACGTGCAGGAGGAGTTCGGGCACGACTTCGTGTTCCTCACCGACTACGCGTCGAGCATCCGGCCGTTCTACCACATGCGCCGCGAGGGCGACGGGACGATCACCAACAGCTACGACCTCATCTACAACGGCGTCGAGATCTCGACCGGAGCGCAGCGCGAGCACCGCGTCGACGTCCTCGTCGAGCAGGCCCGCGAGAAGGGCCTCGACCCGGAGGAGCTCGAGTTCTACCTCGACTTCTTCCGCTACGGCGTCCCGCCGCACGGCGGCTTCGGCATGGGCCTCTCGCGCGTGATCATGCTGATGCTGAACCAGGCGAACCTCCGCGAGGTCACCTACCTGTTCCGCGGCCCGACCCGCCTGCTGCCCTAGGCGCGCACCACGGTCCCGGGAACCCCGGACCATCGAGACCGCCGCGGACGGCGGGTCCCCTCGACGGGCCGGGGTTCCCTCGCGCCAGCGGCTAGGGAGCCGGCAGCACCACGAGGTCGAGGTAGTCGGCCAGGCACGCCACCATGTCCACCGCGTCGCGCTCGAGCAGCCACTGCAGCTGCACGCCGTCCCAGAGCGCGATGATCGACGCCGCCACCCGCTCCGGATCGGACCCCTCGCGCAGGCGCCCGGCTGCCTGGAGCTCGCGCAGCTCGGCCGCGTACTCGCTGCGGAGGCGGCGGAACCGCGCGGCGAAGAAGTCGCGCCCCGGGTGCTCCTGCGTCGTCGACTCGCCGCAGAGCACGGCGTACAGCTCGATCACTCCGGGCGCCGTCTCGTTGTAGCGGGTCTGCCGCAGGATGCCGGCGACCAGCCCCTCCTCCGGGTCCGGCGGCGAGGAACCGTCGCCCGTGATCAGGTCGCGGTGCTCGAGGACCGCGAAGAGCAGGTCGGTCTTCGACGGGAAGTAGTGCAGGAGGCTCGTCTGGCTGAGCCCGACGCGGTCGGCGACCTCCTGGAGGGAGCCGCGGGCGTAGCCCCGCGCGGCGAAGACCTGGTGGGCGGCCTCGATGATGGCGCGGCGGCGCTCGGCCGACTTCGCGTACGGGCCGCGTCGCCTCGTCGCCTCCGCCATCGACCCCTCCTCCGCACTGGAGGCGCCTCGCCGTGCCCCTCGAACGGCCAGCGTAGCGGCGGCGGAGGAGCAGTGCCGCCAATTTCGAGTACCTACTCGAATTCGTGGTAGCGTCCCGATCATCGCCGGGTGAGACTCCCCGGCTCTCCACCACGACGAAGTGAGGGAAGATGCATCCGTTCACCCGGAGACAGCTCATCGCCGCCGGTCTCGGCACCGCGGCACTCGGGAGCCTGACGGCCTGCGCGACACCGGGCACCGTCTCGGTCAACACGGCGCCGACGATCGCCCCGGCCACCGGCCCGGTCCGCCTGCAGTACTGGGGCTGGCTGAAGGACCTGCAGAAGGTCTGCGACGTCTGGAACGCCTCGCACCCCGAGATCCAGGTCGAGGCCGTCTGGATCCCCGGCGGCAACGCGGGCGGGTACCAGAAGCTCTACTCGGCCCTCGCCGCGGGCGGCGGGCCCGACCTCGGCCAGGTCGAGATCCGCTCCGTCCCCGAGTTCATGCTCGTCAACGGCCTCGTCGACCTCACCCGGTACGGCGTCGAGCAGTACCGCGACCTGTACGACCCCACGCTCTGGGGCCAGGTCAGCTACACCGGCGGCGTCTACGGCATCCCGCAGGACAGCGGCCCGATGGCGCTCTTCTACCAGCCCGAGGTGTTCGGGAAGGTGGGTGCGGAGCCGCCGACGACCTGGGACGACTGGGCAGCGGTGGCGACGGAGCTGCGCGGAGCCGGCTCCTACATCGACTGCTTCCCCCTCGCCGACGCCTCGGTCTTCGCCGCGTTCGCGACGCAGGCCGGTGCGCAGTGGCTGCGCCCGGAGGAGGACGGCTGGGTCATCGACATGACCGACGACGCCACGACGCGCGTCGCCTCCTTCTTCGACACGGCCATCGACCAGGACCTGGTGCAGACCGGCTACGGCGCCTACTCCCCCGCGTGGTTCGCGGCCGCGGCGAAGGGCGGCATAGCCTCCTGCGCCACCGGCAGCTGGGGCGACGCCCTGATCGAGGGGGTCAGCGGAGGCGCGGGCAAGTGGCGCGCTGCTCCCATGCCCGTCTGGGGCGACACCGGCTTCGGCTCGAGCTTCCTCGGCGGATCGACTGCGGCGGTGTTCTCGAGCAGCAAGCACCCGGAGGAGGCGATCGAGTTCGCCGTCTGGATGACCACCACGCAGGAGGGCATCGACGCGATGATCGCCAACAGCGGCATCGGCTGGTCTCCCGCGGTCGGCGAGATCGGCACGGCCCGCAAGGGTCCGAGCGACTTCTTCAGCGGGCAGAACTACAACGAGGACGTCCTCGTGCCCGCATCGAAGGAGCAGAACCCGGACTGGTCCTGGTGGCCCGTCACGCAGCAGTCCTTCAACATCCTCAGCGACGGCTTCCGGAAGAAGGCGTCCGGGCTCTCGCTCGTGGACGCGGTCGCCGAGGCGGAGCAGCAGATCATCACGGTCTTCGAGAACAAGGGCCTGAGCATCAGGAGGGCCTCCGCATGACCACCACGACTTCCCCCGCCGCCGCCGCGGTCGCGGCCACCACGCGGACGCCGGGCGCGCCCCGGCGCAGCCGCGCGGTCGCCCGCGCCCCGTGGATCCTCCTCGGCCCCTTCCTGGCCCTGTTCGTCCTCACGTTCATCGTCCCGATCGTCGTCGCCGTCGGCTCCAGCTTCACGAAGGTGACGCGCTCCGGCCTCTTCGGCGAGGCCGGGGTCACCAGCGGGTTCGCGGGCTTCGACAACTACGCGCAGGCCCTCGCCGACGGCAACTTCATCGCCTCCATCGGGCGGATGTTCCTCTTCGGCATCGTCCAGGTGCCGGTGATGATCGCGCTCTGCACCGTCCTCGCGCTGATGCTCGAGTCGGCGTCGGCGAAGTTCCCCGGCTTCTTCCGGGCGGCCTACTTCCTCCCTTACGGAGTGCCCGGAGTCATCGCGACGATCCTGTGGTCGTTCCTCTACGTGCCCGGCCTCAGCCCGCTCATCGACGCGGCGAACGTGGTCGGGCTCCAGCCCGACTTCCTCGGTGCGGACACGGTGCTCTGGTCGATCGCGAACATCTCGCTCTGGAGCTACACCGGCTACAACATGCTGATCATCGTCGCCCAGCTCAAGGCGATCCCGGTCGAGCTCTACGAGGCGGCGAAGGTCGACGGCGCCTCCACCTGGCGCGTCGCCCGCAGCATCCAGCTGCCGCTCATCCGCCCCGCGCTGGTGCTGACGACGATCTTCTCGATCATCGGAACGCTCCAGCTGTTCGCCGAGGCGCAGGTGCTGAAGACGGTCGCTCCGGCGATCGACAGCCAGTACACGCCGAACCTCAGCGCGTACACCACGGCCTTCGCCTACAACGACTACAACGTCGCCGCCGCCCAGGCCGTCCTGATCGCGCTGGTCGCGTTCCTGCTCTCCTTCACGTTCCTCTCGATCTCGAACAGGAGGTCGTCATGAGCCGCACCGAGACCCCGCCGACCACGACCACCGGAGTCGTCACCGCCGACCGCCCCGTGAAGGCCGGACGCGGGCCCGACCGCTCGGCCGGCCGCAACCGCGCCTCGACCATCATCGTCACCGCGATCCTCGTCGTCGTGGCGGTCTACTTCCTCATCCCCGTCTACTGGGTCGTCGTCGCGGCGACCAAGACGACCGAGGACCTCTTCGCCACCTACGGCTTCTGGTTCGCCCCGACGTTCGCGCTCTGGGACAACCTGACGCAGGTGCTGACCTACGGCGACGGCATCTTCGTCCGCTGGTTCCTCAACTCCGTCCTCTACGCCGGAGTGGGCGCCCTGCTCGCGACCTACCTCGCCGCGGCGGGCGGCTACGCGCTGGCCAAGTACGAGTTCCGCGGCAGCAGGCTCGTGTTCGGGACGATCCTCGCGGGCGTCCTGGTGCCGGGCACCGCGACCGCTCTGCCGCTGTTCCTGCTCTTCAGCCAGATGGGCATCGCGAACACCTACTGGAGCGTGCTGATCCCCTCGCTCGTCTCGCCGTTCGGGCTGTTCCTCTGCCGGATCTACGCTCAGGCGACCGTGGACACCGCGATCATCGAGGCGGCGCGCATCGACGGCGCCGGGGAGCTGCGGATCTTCCACACGCTCGGGCTGCGCATCCTGACTCCCGCGCTGGTCACCGTGTTCCTCTTCCAGCTGGTCGGGATCTGGAACAACTACTTCCTGCCCCTGGTGATGCTCTCGGACACGAACCTGTTCCCGATCACACTGGGACTGAACAACTGGCTCGGACAGGTCGACCGCCTGCCCGAGTTCTACGAGCTGACGACCGGCGGCGTCCTGCTGTCGATCATCCCGCTCGCCATCGCCATGATCGTGCTGCAGCGCTTCTGGCGCGGCGGCCTGACGGAAGGCTCCGTGAAGTGACGACTCCCCCGACGACCTCCCACTACCTGACGGACACCGGGCCGGGCTCCGGCCGCCGCCGGGCCCCCCGCTCGTGGCTGCACACCGACGCCCCGGCGCTCCCGCTGGACGGGGAGTGGCGCTTCCGCCTGCTCCCCGCCGCTCCGGGGACCCCGGGCGGCGCCGGCGTGCTGCCGGAGGGCGAGGGCGTGGACGCCGTCGGGGACGAGTCGTTCGACGACTCCGGCTGGGATCTGATGCCGGTGCCCTCGCACTGGGTGCTGCAGGGCGACGGGCGCTACGGACTGCCGGCCTACACGAACGTGCAGTTCCCGTTCCCGACCGAGCCGCCGTTCGTGCCGGACGCGAACCCGACGGGCGACTACCGCCGCACTGTCGTGGTTCCGGAGGAGTGGGACTCCGCCGAGGCGGTCGTCCTGCGCTTCGACGGGGTCGAGTCCCGCTACCGCGTCTGGGTCAACGGCGTCGAGATCGGGATCGGCTCCGGCAGCCGGCTCGCGCAGGAGTTCGACGTCACCGGCGTCGTCCGCCCGGGCGAGAACCTCGTCGTGGTCCGCGTGCACCAGTGGTCGGCCTCGAGCTACGTGGAGGACCAGGACCAGTGGTGGCTGCCGGGGATCTTCCGCTCGGTGCACCTGCTCGCGCGCCCCGTCGGCGGGATCGAGGACGTGTGGCTGCGCTCCTCCTTCGCCGGCGGCGCGGGCCGCATCGAGGCGGAGGTGACCGCCGCGGCCGACGCGTTCCCGCTGACGCTGCGCGTGCCCGGGCTCGGGATCGAGACGGTCTGGGCCTCGGCGGAGGAGATCGCCGCGATCGAGGTGCCCGAGGTCGAGCCGTGGTCGGCGGAGGCTCCGCGCCTCTACGACGCGACGCTCGCCTCAGCCGGCGAGACGGTCTCGCTGCGGCTCGGCTTCCGCACGGTCGAGATCCGCGGCGACCGCTTCCTGGTCAACGGCGAGCGCGTCGTCTTCCACGGAGTCAACCGCCACGAGACGCACCCCGACCGCGGTCGAGCGTTCGACGAGGACTCCGCCCGCGAGGACCTCGCGATGATGAAGCGCTTCAACGTGAACGCCATCCGCACCAGCCACTACCCGCCGCATCCCCGTCTGCTCGACCTCGCCGACGAGCTCGGCTTCTGGGTGGTCCTCGAGTGCGATCTCGAGACCCACGGCTTCGAGCGGGTCGGCTGGGCGGGCAACCCCAGCGACGACCCCGCCTGGCGCGAGGCCTACCTCGACCGCATCGAGCGGACCGTCGAGCGCGACAAGAACCACCCGAGCATCGTGCTCTGGTCCCTCGGCAACGAGGCGGGCACCGGCGCGAACCTCGCCGCGATGTCCGCCTGGGTGCACGGCCGCGACCCCGAGCGCCCCGTCCACTACGAGGGCGACTACACCGGCGCGTACACCGACGTGTACTCGCGGATGTACTCCTCGATCCCCGAGACCGAGCGGATCGGCACCGACGGCTCGCTCACTCCGCTGCTCGGCTGCTCCCCCGGCGAGTCCGCTCGGCAGCGCTCCAAGCCCTTCCTGCTCTGCGAGTACGTGCACGCGATGGGCAACGGCCCGGGAGCGATCGACCAGTACGAGGACCTCGTCGACCGCTTCCCGCGGCTGCACGGCGGCTTCGTCTGGGAGTGGCGCGACCACGGCCTGCGGGCGCGCACGCCGGAGGGCGTCGAGTACTACGCGTACGGCGGCGACTTCGGCGAGGTGGTGCACGACGGCAACTTCGTGATGGACGGCATGGTGCTCTCCGACGGCACGCCCAGCCCGGGCCTGTTCGAGTGGAAGCAGATCGTCGCTCCGGTGCGCCTCACGGTCCGCGGCGACGGCGTCGTCATCGAGAACCGCCAACACGACGCCTCCACCGCCGATCTGCGCTTCGCGTGGCGGGTCGAGCGGGACGGGCGGGTCACCGCGGAGGGAGTGCTCGACGCCCCGGTCATCGCGGCCGGCGACGCCGTGCACGTCGAGCTCCCCCCGCTCGAGGTGCGTCCCGGCGGCGAGACCTGGCTCACCGTCGACGCGGTCCTCGACGCCTCGACCGCCTGGGCGGAGGAGGGCCACGTGCTCTCCACCGGTCAGCACCTCCTCGCCGTGCCGTCGGCGGTGCCCGCGTGGACCCGCGCCGTCCGCGCCGCTCCGCCCCTCGAGGGCGGCGCGCTCGGAGTCGCGCGGTTCCGCGACGGCCGGCTCGCCTCCCTCGCCGGCCTGCCCGTCGACGGACCGCGCGCCGAGCTCTGGCGCGCCCCGACCGACAACGACGAGGGCGCGGGCTTCCCCGGCTACGTCACCGGCGACCCGTACGACGGCGACGGCCGCGGGATGCCGGCCCCCTCCTCCGCCGCCCGCTGGCGCGAGGCCGGACTCGACCGCCTGGTCGGCCGCGTGCAGGAGGTGGACGCCTCCGCCGGGCTCCGCCGCGTGACCCGCTTCTCGGCCGCGGACCTCGATGCGGGACTCCTGATGGAGGAGCGCTGGAGCGTCGACGGGGAGAGCACGGTCCTCCGCGTCGACCTCGTGCCGACCCGGGGCTGGGACTCCGTCTGGCCGCGGCTGGGCATCCGGATCGACATGCCCGCGTCGATCGACGGCGCGGAGTGGTTCGGCACCGGCCCGCTCGAGTCCTACCCCGACAGCCTCCGGGCCGCGCGGGTGGGGCGCTTCACGGCGGACATGGACCGGCTGACGACTCCGTACGCCCGCCCGCAGGAGAGCGGTCACCGCAGCAGCGTGCGCGAGCTGACGCTGACGGAGGCGGGCTCGCCCCGGCTCCGCATCGAAGCCGCGCGCGACCTGCACGGGCGCCTCCCCGGCTTCACCCTGGCGCGGCACACGCCGCAGGAGATCACGGCAGCCGCGCACCCGCACGAGCTGCCGGAGTCGGAGCGCGCGGTCCTCGTGATCGACGCCGCCCAGCACGGCCTGGGCTCCCGCGCGTGCGGTCCGGACGTGTGGCCCGACTTCCAGCTGCGGCCGGAGGCGCGGACGATCCTCCTCCGCTTCACCGCGGCCGGCTGAGCGCCGGGAGAGGACGAGGGAAGGCCCGCGGGATCGCGTCCCGCGGGCCTTCCCTCGTCCTCCGGACGCGTCAGTCGCTCTGCGTGCGCGGCAGCGGTCCGCCGATGAAGAGGTCCGTGTTCATGCGCCGGCGGCGCATCACGACCAGGACGGCCGCGCAGGCGACGAGCGACGCGGCGACCGCGCCGCCGCCGATCATCAGCGCGGTGGTCGGCGTGATGCCGGCCGGTCCCGCCGAGGCGGCCGTGCTGAGGAAGGCGGTGCGCGCGGCGCTGATCGCGGTGCCGCAGACCTGCTGCGCCTCCCACGGTGCGGCCGTGGTGTCGCTGTCACGGTAGGAGACGGTCACAGCTGCCGTGCGGTGCGACTCGCGGCCGAAGGCGACGACGCAGTAGACGGAGGGGTCGGGGTCGGCGATGACCGCGTCGCCCAGCGCCAGCTCGGCCCAGCCGATGGAGTCGGACTGCACGGCGACGTCGCCGGCGGCCAGGTCGGCGCGGGACCCGGAGGTCTCGAAGGCGCCCACGGCGACCTCCTCGTCGGCGTCGAAGCCCCAGACGGCGCCGCGGGGCGCCTCGGTGCTGCCGTCGCCGAGCTCGCGCGGCTCGAGCAGGAGGCCGTTGCCGGTGGAGGGCGCGAGCCGGAAGACGACCTTGGCGGCGGAGCCCTGGTCGCCCGTGAGGTCGACCGTGAAGGCGCCCGACTTGGTGATCAGCGCGGTCGGCACGGTCGCGGTGCCGCTGCCCGCCTCGAGGGTCAGCGGGGTCTTGGTGCCGTTCGGGTCGCGGAGGACCGCGGAGACGGCCTCGCCGCTGGCGAAGCCGGTGTACGAGAAGCCGACGCCGTAGAAGCGGGCGAGCTCGACGGTGAGCGCCTCCGGCTGCACGGCGAGCTCGCGGGTGAGGAAGACGTCCGCGGTCGCGGCACCGGCCGCCGGCTTCGCGCCCTCGGTCGAGGTGCCGAGCTCGGTGCGTCCGGGGGCCGACGCCGCCGGAGTGACGGCGCCCGCACCGGAGGAGCCGGCGCTGCCGGACGTGGTGGTGCCGGTTGTGGTGCCGCCGCCGGAGGTGCCGCCGGACGTCGCTCCGCCGGTGGTGCCGCCGCCGGAGCCGGAGCCGCCGGAGGACGATCCGCCGCCGGTGGAGGGCTGACCGCCGCCGGAGCCGCCCTGCTGGCCGCCGCCGGTCGAGCCGCCGCCGGTCGAGCCGCCGCCGGTGGATCCGCCGCCGGTGGAGGGCTGGCTCGGCTGCTGGGGCGCGGGGTCGACCGGTGCCGGATCGACCGGCGCGGGGTCCACGGGCGCGGGGTCGACGGGCGCGGGGTCGACGGGCGCGGGCTGCTCGGGTTCTGCCGGCTCCTCGGGCACTCCGGGAACGGACGGCTCCTCGGGGACGCCGGGAACGGGGTCGGAGCCGCCGTCGCCCGGCTGCTCGGGATCCTCCGGCACGCCGGGGATGGTCGTCGCGGCCGGCTGCTCGACCGTGGTCGAGACCGTCGAGGCGGAGGGTGCCGCGACGGCCGCTCCGGGGAGGGCCAGGCCGAGCACGAGCGCCGCGAGAGCGGCGGCGGGCAGGGCGAGTCGGCGGGATGACGGCATGGCGGTTCCTTCCTCCACGGGCGACGATCTGCGTCCGCGCACGGAGGAGCGCACTCCCCCCTCACGAGGGTAAGGGCGAGAGGCGAGCTTTCGCGAGCCGTCCCGTCCCCCGTCAGAGGGACGTCGCGGTCGTGCTTCCGTCCGGACGGCCCGGTCGAAGCTCACCCGCGATCGAGGAGGGCCCGCCGGAGCCGCGCGGGATCGACCCGCCAGAAGGTGTGCACGCGCCCGTCGATCAGCACCACCGGGATCTCCTCGACGAAGCGCTCGTGCAGCTCGGGATCGTCGAGGATCGACACCTCCGAGACGGCGACCGACGCCTCGCCGCCCAGATCGGCGACCACCTGCTCGACCACGGTCCGCGCGTCGTCGCAGAGATGACAGCCCGGCTTGCCCACGAGCGTCAGCTCCACGTCCACCATGCGGCCAGTGTACGGCGGCCCCGGCGACGGGCGCCGAGACGGCGAGCGCCGCCGGGATGATCCGTGAACGCAGACGAGCGCCCGACCCCGGAAGGGCGGACGCTCGAGTGGGAAGAGGCGCGAGCCTACTTCTTGTTGCGACGCTGGTGGCGAGTCTTGCGAAGCAGCTTGCGGTGCTTCTTCTTCGCCATACGCTTGCGACGCTTCTTGATGACAGAACCCACGAAGACCTCACAACGTTCAGGGGGTCGACCGCCCGACGGGCGGCCGCTTACGAAAAACTGGCTCCCGCGAGCTTACACGACCCGGGGCTCCACCGTTTCCGGCTCCTCGGCGCCCCTCACTTGCGGATGCGCAGCGCCTCCGCCACCTTCGTCGCTCCCTCGCTGACGCCCCGCTGGATGTCCTGCACCACGGTGCTGACCTGGTGGGTGCGCTCGGCGAGCGCCCGACCCAGCGACTCCGCCCGGGCCGCGGTCGGAGCGTCGAGCAGGGCGCCGGCCGCCTCGTCCTCGGCGAGGAAGGGCAGCAGCCAGTCCTCGACCTCCGCCAGCGGCGCGTACTCGAGCGCGTAGAAGCGGTGCTGTCCGCTCTCGCGCACCGTGACGAGGCCGGTCTCGCGCAGCACCTTGAGGTGCTTCGAGACGGTCGGCTGGCTCAGCTCGAGGCGCGCCACGATCCGCGACACGCTCATGCCCTCGGCCGAGCCGTCCCGCCGCTGCTCGAGCAGCAGGGCGAGGATGTCCCGGCGGGTCCCGTCCGCGATCACCCCGAAGATGTCAGCCATGCGCCCAGGCTAGTCAGCGCCCCGGGGGCCCGGCACCGAGCGGGTAGCATGGCCGCGATCGAGTGGAGGATCCGCCGTGGTGGTTCGGCAGCAGTTCCGCAGCCCCGTGGGCGTCTCGCCCGTCTCCCCCTGGTCGGGGTTCGAGCGGGCCCGCGACCTCATCGACGACTTCGCCGGACGCTCGCCGTCCCGCTTCGCGATCCTCATCTTCTCGGCGCTCGTGCTCGTGTTCACCCTGCTGTTCTCGCTGCCGGTGTCGAGCACCACGGGCACCGTCACTCCGCTGCACGACGCCTTCTTCACCGCGATGTCGGTGATCTGCGTGACCGGCCTCGCGACGGTCGACATGGCGACGCACTGGTCGGCGTTCGGCCACTCGATCATCTTCGTCGGCGTGAACATCGGCGCTCTGGGAGTGCTGACGCTCGCCTCGATCATGGGCCTGGCGATCTCGCGCCGCCTCGGGCTCCGGGCGAAGCTCATGGTCGCCAGCGACTCGAACCCTCTGCGGATCCACTCCGGCCCCGTCGCCGAGGGCCAGGCCGTGCGCCTGGGCGAGATCGGCGGGCTGCTCGCCACCGTCGCGATCAGCGCCGCCGCGATCGAGATCATCGTCGCGCTCCTGCTGTTCCCGCGGATGCTGATCGACGGGATCCCGATCGGCGAGGCCGTCTGGCACTCCTTCTACTACTCCGCGATGGCGTTCACGAACACCGGCTTCGCCCCGAACGCCGCGGGACTCACCCCGTTCGAGGACGACTACTGGTTCCTCGGCATCCTGATGCTCGGCGTCTTCCTCGGCTCGATCGGCTTCCCCGTCATCTACGCCTTCTCCCGCGGCTGGCGGCGCCCGCGCAAGTGGTCGGTGCACGTGAAGCTGACGCTGGTCACCTCCGTGATCCTGCTCGTCGCCGGGGCCGTCCTCTACATCGTGCTCGAGTTCGACAATCCGAGGACCTTCGGCAGCCTCGATGCGGGAGACACCGTCTTCCAGTCCTTCTTCCTCTCGACGATGACGCGGTCGGGCGGCTTCTCGACGATCTCGATCCCCGACCTCAACGGCTCGAGCCTGCTCGTGACCGACATGCTGATGTTCATCGGCGGAGGATCGGCCTCCACGGCCGGCGGGATCAAGGTCACGACCCTTGCGATCCTCTTCCTGGCCGCCTTCGCCGAGGCCCGCGGCAACAACGACATGGAGGCGTTCGGCCGCCGGATCCCGAACGACGTCCTCCGCCTGGCCGTCTCGGTCGTGCTGTGGGGCGCGACGACGGTCGCCGTGTCGAGCGTCCTGATCCTGCACATCACCAAGGCCTCGCTCGACCACGTGCTCTTCGACGTGATCTCGGCCTTCGCGACCTCCGGGCTCTCGACGGGGCTCACCGCGGAGCTGCCGCCGTCCGGGGTCTACATCCTGGCGCTGACGATGTTCATGGGCCGCGTTGGTACCGTGACTCTCGCCGCCGCGCTCGCCGCGAGCCAGCGGAGGCAGTTGTTCAGACGACCGGAAGAGAGGCCCATCGTTGGTTGACCGCATCAGGTACGACGCCCCGGTGCTGGTGATCGGCCTCGGGCGCTTCGGAGCCGCCACGGCCGGCCAGCTCGACCGCCTCGACCGCGAGGTCCTCGCCATCGACGCCGACGCCGGTCTCGTGCAGAAGTGGTCGGAGCGGGTCACCCACGCGGTGCAGGCCGACGCCCGCTCGCTCGACGCCCTCGCGCAGATCGGCGCGCAGGACTTCCAGGTCGCCGTCGTCGCGGTCGGCTCCTCCATCGAGGCGTCCGTGCTGATCACCGCGAACCTCGTCGACCTCAAGATCCCGCAGATCTGGGCGAAGGCGATCTCGCGCTCGCACGGCAAGATCCTCGAGCGGATCGGCGCGAACCACGTGATCTACCCCGAGGCGGAGGCGGGCGAGCGCGTCGCGCACCTGGTCTCGGGCCGCATGCTCGACTTCATCGAGTTCGACGACGACTTCGTGCTCGCGAAGATGTACCCGCCCAAGCCGATCCGGGGGCTGACGCTCACGGAGTCGGGCGTGCGCCGCAAGCACCGCGTGACCGTCGTCGGCGTCAAGAGCCCGGGCAAGCCCTTCACCTACGCGACCGAGCAGACCGTCGTCTCGAACCACGACCTCATCGTGGTCAGCGGCACCCCCAGCGACATCGAGCGCTTCGCGGCCCTCGGCTCCTGACCCGCGCCCCTCCCTCCTCCTCCTCTGCGGCACGCCGCTCCGGTAGGCCCGCTGCGGCGTGTCGCGTATCCGGGCGGCGTCTCGCGGAGAGGAGGGCGGGAGTCAGGAGGCGGCGAGCTCGCGGGCGCGGGCCAGCGCGGCGTCGGTCGCCCGCGTGAAGAGGGCGGCGAGGTCGGCCTCCTGCAGGACCGCGACGGCCCGCTCGGTGGTGCCCTTCGGGCTCGTGACCCGTCGGCGCAGCTCCGCGGGCTCCTCGCCGGAGTCCGCGAGCAGCTCGGCCGCGCCGCGGAACGTGCCGACCACCATCGTCGACGCCTGCTCCGGAGTGAAGCCCTTCGCGACAGCGGCCGCGATGAGCTCCTCGATCAGCAGGAACACGTAGGCGGGCCCCGAGCCGGAGATCGTCGAGAGCGCGTCGAGCTGCGACTCCGGCACCTCGACCACCTCGCCGACCGTCTCGAACAGGCGGCGCACGAGCGCCAGGTCCTCGTCGCCGGACCGCGTGCCCGCGCTGAGGCCGGTGACGGCGCGGCCCACGACCGCGGGAGTGTTCGGCATCGAGCGGAGCACGGCGACGGACGCGGGCAGGTGCCGCTCGAACGTGGCCGCGGTCACGCCGGCGGCGACGGAGACGACGACCGCGCCCGGGGCGAGCGCGTCGGCGATCTCGTCGAGCAGGTCCGGCACCATGTGCGGCTTGACGGCCACGAGCACGATCGCCGCGCCCTCGACCGCACGCCGGTTGGCCTCCGGGTCGTCCGCGGTGGCGAAGGCGGTGACCACCGGGTGGCCGTCCCACGCGGCGGCCTTCGCGGAGTCGCGGTTGGTCACCCGCACGCCCCCCTCGACGCGCACGCCGGGAGCCAGCAGGCCCTGGAGGATCGCACCCCCCATCGAGCCGAGGCCGAGGACGGCGATGGACGGGAGCAGGACGGGCGCATCGGTCACGCCGCTCATCCTACGAAGAGCCCGCGGCAAGGGGGTCCGGGTGCGGTCCGGGGCCTCGTAGGATGGCCCGACCATCCAGCGGCGAGCCCGAGGAGACCACGTGAGCGCATCCGGAGGCGGCACCGCGATCATCGCGGCGCTCGCGGCCAACCTCGGCATCGCCCTGACGAAGTTCGTCGCCTGGTTCTTCTCCGGATCCGCCTCCATGCTCGCCGAGGGCGTGCACTCGCTCGCCGACTCCGGCAATCAGCTGCTCCTGCTGCTCGGCGGCCGCAAGTCGCGGAAGGCCGCCGACGAGGAGCACCCGTTCGGCTACGGACGGGAGCGCTACGTCTACGCCTTCGTGGTGTCGATCATCCTGTTCTCCGTCGGCGGCGTCTTCTCGCTCTACGAGGGCATCGAGAAGATCGCCGAGCCGCACGAGCTCGAGAACGCCTGGCTGCCGATCCTGGTCCTCGTGATCTCGATCTGCCTCGAGGGCTACTCGCTGCGCACCGGAGTGAAGGAGTCGAACCGGGTCCGCGGCTCGCAGTCCTGGTTCCAGTTCATCCGCCGGGCGAAGGCGCCGGAGCTGCCGGTCGTGCTCCTCGAGGACGTCGCCGCGCTCACCGGCCTGACGTTCGCGCTGCTCGGAGTCGGGCTGACCGTGATCACCGGCGACTCGGTCTACGACGCGATCGGAACGATCATGATCGGCACCCTGCTGATCGTGGTGGCGATCGTGCTGGGCGTCGAGACGAAGAGCCTGCTGGTCGGCGAGGGGGCGACTCCCGCCGACGCCGCCTCGATCCGCGCCGCGCTCGAGGCCGGGCGCGACGTCGAGCGCGTCATCCACATGCGCACGCTCTACCTCGGACCGGACGAGATCCTCGTGGCCGCGAAGCTCGCCTTCCCGGCCGCCGAGACCCTCGAGCACGTGGCCGCCGGAATCGACGCCGCCGAGAAGCGGATCCGCGAGGCCGTTCCCGCCGCCACCACGATCTACCTCGAGCCCGACGTCGACCGCGGACGCGCGGGACCGCCGGCGGCCCGTCCGGCCGTGACGGAGGCGGAAGGGACGGCCGCCGCGGCCGCTCCGGCCGCCGCCGCTCCGCCCGCCGCCTCCCCGCCGGCCGCGCCGCACGGGAGCGCCTGAGATGCGCCGGGCCCTGGCGATCGTCAACGAGCGCGGTGCCGGGCTCGGCGCGCTCGAGCCGATGCTGACCGAGCGGGGGTTCGCCGTCGACGCCGTCGCAGGGACGGACCTCGACGCGATCGACATCCTCGCCCCCGACCTCGTCGTCACGCTGGGCTCCAGCGCCGGCGTCTACGAGACCTCGCGGCACCCCTTCATCAGCCCCGAGATCGCGCTCCTGCAGGACCGGATGCACCACCGCCGTCCCACGCTCGGCGTCTGCTTCGGAGCGCAGCTGATCGCGACCGCCCTGGGCGAGTCCGTCCATCCCGGATCGGCCCGCGAGGTCGGCTTCCGCCCGGTCGTGCTTACGGAGGAGGGCGCCGGCTCCCCGCTCCGGCACCTCTCCGGCGTCGACGTGATGCAGTGGCACGGCGACACCTTCGCGCTGCCCAGCGGAGCGGCGCTGCTGGCGTCGTCGCCGGCGGGCGAGGTGCAGGCGTTCGCCGTGGAGGACTGGCTCCTCGGCGTGCAGTTCCACCCCGAGCTGACCGGCACGATGGCCGCGCAGTGGCTCGAGGGCGACGGGGAGTGGGCAGGAGCGGCGGGCTACGACGCCGCCGTGCTCGCCGACGACGTCGCGGCGGAGCGCTTCGAGCGGATGCACGCGGCGACGCGGCTCGCGCTGACGGAGTGGCTGGGCGCTCCGAGCTGAGGGGTTCGGCGGCGCTCGGCGTCAGCGGCGGTCGGCGAAGAAGTCGAGCAGGAGCCGCGAGCTCTCCGCGGCGCGGACCCCGGGGTACACCTCGACCACGTGGTTGTGCCGGCGGTCGCGGAGGAGGTCGTGCACGGATCCGGAAGCGCCCGCCTTCTCGTCCCACGCGCCGAAGACGACGCGGTCGATCCGCGCCGCCAGGATCGCTCCGGCGCAGAGCACGCACGGCTCGAGCGTGACCACCAGCGTGCAGCCCTCGAGATGCCAGTCGCCGCGGGCCTCGGCCGCCGCGCGGATCGCGACCACCTCGGCGTGCGCCGTCGGATCCCGCCGCAGCTCGCGCTCGTTGCGCCCGAGCCCGAGCACCGCACCCTCCGAGTCGAGGATCACCGCGCCCACGGGGACGTCGCCCCAGCCCGCGGCCCGCCGCGCCTCGTCGAGCGCCAGGCCCATCCACTCCACGGAGCGGTGGGGGACGCGGAGATCGCTGTCGCGCATCGCTCCCCCTCCTGCGGCGGCCCGCTGCGGCCGGTGGGGCGCCGCTCCGGCCAGTAGATTGAGCTTATGCGCGTCCACGTAGCCGACCACCCGCTGATCACCCACAAGCTCACCGTGCTGCGTGACAAGCGCACCCCCTCCCCCACCTTCCGGCAGCTCGCCGAGGAGCTGATGACGCTCCTCGCCTACGAGGCCACCCGCGGCGTCCGCACCCGCACCGTCACCATCGAGACCCCCGTGACGCAGACCACCGGCCTCGCGCTCAGCGACCCGCAGCCGCTGGTCGTCCCGATCCTCCGGGCCGGCCTCGGGATGCTCGAGGGCATGGTCAAGCTCATCCCGACCGCCGAGGTCGGCTTCCTGGGCATGGCACGCAACGAGGAGACGCTCGAGCCGACCACGTACGCGGAGCGCCTGCCCGACGACCTGTCGAACCGCCAGTGCTTCGTCCTCGACCCGATGCTCGCGACCGGCGGCTCGCTCGTCGCGGCCATCCAGTTCCTCTTCGACCGGGGAGCGGTCGACGTCACCGCCGTCTGCCTGCTCGCCGCCCCCGAGGGCCTGGCCGCCGTCGAGAAGGCCTTCGGCGACCGCGACGTGACCATCGTCCTCGGCTCCCTCGACGAGAAGCTCAACGAGCTCGGCTACATCGTCCCCGGCCTCGGCGACGCGGGCGACCGCCTCTACGGCCTCGCGGGCTGAGCCCGCCGGCCCCCGGACGAGCGGGCCTCGCGTCGCACCCCGGAACAGGGAGCCCCGCTGAGCCGTGCCGGTCGGCCGGCGCAGCGAGGGTCTCGACAGCCCCCACCGCGACCGTCCGGCAAAGCCCGTCCTGCGGATCGAGCAGCCCGCGCAGCGGGCGCATCGAGGTCCCCAATCACGGCGCGCGCCTCCTCCCGAGCACCGGAACCACCCCCGACGCGCCGTCCATCCCCACGGAAGTGTTGACGCCGTGCACCGGCCTCCGCTTTACTGACGGACATGAGTGACACCCTGCACGCCCTGACCTCCCTCGAGGCCATCGGGAATGCCGGCATGATGATGGCCGGTGGCCCCGTCATGTGCTGTCGAATGTGTGCATGAGGAACTGACCTCGCCGGATCCCCGCACCGCCTCCGCCCGCTGATCGTCACGATCGGCTGAGCGTCCGAGGCGCGGACGATCCCCTGGATGCCCCGCATCCGTCTCTGCCGCCACCGCGCACCGCGGGCCGGCTCGATCGCGCACACCCGGATCCGCACCCTCGGACACTCGTCCCGGATCCGACCAGCCAAGGACTCGTCATGACCCTCCTCCACACCCGCACCGTCACCGCCGCCACCTCCACCGAGGCGCCCCGCCTCCAGCCGGTCGCCGACGCCGCGCCCGCAGCACCCCGCCTCCGCGCCGTCCCCCAGGGCACCGAGGCCCGCGGCTTCGCCCTCTACGTCGGCATCGACGAGGCCAAGGCCCGTGCCGCCGGAGTCGACCTCGGCCGCCTGGTCGAGGAGCTCAAGCGCGTCACGGCGCAGCTCGCCCCCGACGCCGAGACCTACGCCTCCGTCGCCCTCGCCCCTCAGGGCGCCGGCGGCCGCGACGTGGACGTGGTCCGCCTCGCGCTGCAGGACCCGGCCGCCGTCGCCAAGCGCCGCTCCGACGCCGAGCCCGACCCCGACCGTGCACCCGGCGGCGTCGTCATCGACATCTCCCGCAAGCGCGTCATCCTCGACGAGGAGACCACCCCCCTCACCTACAAGGAGTTCGAGCTCCTCCAGTACCTCGTGCTCCGCGAGGGCCGCACCATCGAGCGCGCCGAGCTCATCGCCTCGCTCTGGGGCGCCGCGGACGACGACGCGCCGAACGAGCGCACCATCGACGTCCACGTCCGCCGCCTCCGCGCCAAGCTCGGCCGCTACGAGGAGATCGTGCGCACCGTCCGCGGAGTCGGCTACCGCTTCGACCGCCACGCCGACGTCGCCATCCGCTACGCGTCGACGCCGTCGCCGGATCTGTTCTGAATTGCGAGGAGAACGCTTGCGTTCTCCTCGCCGCGGTCGGCTTCACCCGTTGTCTCGATTCGGAGAGCGGGTCGCGACCGGCTAGCGGGAAAAGCTGACACGCGTTTCCCGCGTTCGCCTCGAGGGCGGGACGTCCTCTCGGCCTCGACGGATGTGCGCGACCGCTCCTCAGACGTGGAGGGCTCGACGGCCCGCTGCGTGGTCGAAGCCGTGGCGGGGCGGGTCGCGCCTCACGGGGCAGGACGACGGGGCCGGGCCGCGTCGGCGGGGGACGAGGGCAGGGGGTGCTCGTCGTGTCCGTCAACGGTCAGGGATGGGCTGCGGTTCGGTGCGGACGTCGGAGGCAGCAGACGGGGCGTCCTGGGTCAGGAGAGAGTCGTGCGGAGCGCGGGCGGGCGCGGCGACGGGCGGGGCGGGGCGGCTCAGGGAGGATTCAGGAAAGAGAGGGTTGCGTCGTTACCGGGTCGTTATATAGTTCAAGTGCGTCGACCGTTTGCTGTGGCGGGAAGCGCGAGAAGTGATTGCAGGACACTCTTGGTGCAAGGGAATGAAGGCCGGCCGCTCGCCTCAGCGGCCGGCCTTCTGTCGTTCCCCCGGCCCCCTTCCTCCGACTCCCCTCCTCCCAGCACCCCGGCGTAGGCTGTACGGCGTCTGGATGTCAGGGAACCGCTTCCTGAGTGCCGTGAAGGAGGACCAGTGGGGTCGAGAGAGGCCGTCGCCGCCTGGGAGTCGCTCTTCCGCGCCCAGGTCCAGGTGATGCGCACCCTGAGCACCGAGTTCCCCTCGCGGGAGATCTCGATGAACGAGTACGACGTGCTCTTCAACCTCACCCGGCAGCCCGGTCGGCGCGCACGGCTGCGCGACCTGAACCGGCACGTCCTCCTGACGCAGCCCAGCGTCAGCAGGCTGATCGACCGGCTCGCCGCCCGCGGCTGCGTCGAGAAGAGCGAGGATCCGGCGGACGCCCGCGGCACGATCATCGCGATCACCGACGAGGGCTACGCGCTCTTCCGCCGCGTCGCGCTCACCCACATGAGGACCATCTCGGAGCAGGTCGGCGGCGTCCTCGACGAAAACGAGCTGAAGCAGCTGACCGCGCTCTGCGACAAGCTCCGCGACGGCATCGCCTCCGCCTGATCCGTCCCCGCTAGCACGGGCCGCAGCGACCGGCCAGGTCTTCGCCGCGGCGCGGGACTCGCGGATCATGGTGGTCACCATGAGTGACACCTCCCCCACCCTCGTCTGGCTCCGCGACGACCTGCGCCTGGCCGACAACCCCGCTCTGCGCGCCGCGATCGACCGTGGCGGCCCCGTCGCGGTCTGCTACGTGCTCGACGAGGAGTCGGCGGGCATCCGTCCGCTCGGGGGCGCCTCCCGCTGGTGGCTGCACGGCAGCCTCGCAGCCCTCGCCGCCGACCTGCGCGAGCACGGCGCCCCGCTGATCCTGCGCCGTGGGCCGGCCGAGGCCGTCGTCCTCCAGCTCGCCGAGGAGATCGGCGCCGGAGCCGTGCACTGGAACCGCCGCTACGGGAGGGCCGAGCGCACCGTCGACGCGGCGGTGAAGGAATCGCTCCGCAACGGCGGCCTCGAGGCCGAGAGCCACCAGGGCTCGCTGATGTTCGAGCCGTGGACCGTGCAGACCGGCGCCGGCGGCCCCTACTCCGTCTACACGCCCTTCGCCCGCGCCTGCCGCGCCAAGCCGACGCCGCGCGCGCCGCTCCCCCGCCCCCGCTCGCTCGACGGCGTCACGGGAGAGATCGCCTCCGACTCCCTCGACGACTGGGAGCTGCTGCCCACGCGTCCCGACTGGGCGGAAGGGCTGCGCGAGCGCTGGGTCCCCGGCGAGAAGGCGGCGGCCGACCGGCTGCGCGCGTTCCTCGCGGAGCAGCTCGACGACTACGCCGACGGCCGCGACCGGCCGGCGGAGGACGCCACCTCGAACCTCTCCCCGCACCTGAGGTGGGGCGAGATCAGCCCCTTCCAGGTGTGGCACGCCCTGGAGGAGGCGCACGCGAAGGGCCTGCACCGCGGCGACGGCAGCGACCGGTTCCTCTCCGAGGTGCTCTGGCGCGAGTTCTGCTACCACCTGCTGTTCCACTGGCCGGATCTGGCGACCGCGAACTTCGACACCCGGTTCGACTCCTTCCCGTGGGGACGCCCCGGCCAGGAGGCGATCGACGCCTGGCACCAGGGGCGCACCGGCTACCCCCTGGTGGACGCCGGCATGCGCGAGCTCTGGAGCACCGGCTACATGCACAACCGGGTCCGGATGGTGACCGCGTCGTTCCTGATCAAGAACCTGCTGGTCGACTGGCGGGTGGGCGAGGAGTGGTTCTGGGACACCCTGGTCGACGCGGACCCGGCGAGCAACGCCGCGAACTGGCAGTGGGTCGCGGGCTCGGGAGCCGATGCGTCGCCGTTCTTCCGGGTCTTCAACCCGGTCACGCAGTCGAGGAAGTTCGACCCGGCCGGCGAGTACATCCGCCACAACGTGCCGGAGCTCGGCGGAGTCGAGGGCGCCGCCGTGCACGAGCCGTGGACGCTCGGGGACACGCTGACCGGAGGCGCGGACGGCTACCCGGCGCCCCTCGTCGACCTCAAGGAGACGCGGGCGCACGCACTGGACGCCTTCGCGCAGATCAAGAGCGCCCCGCGCGACATCTCGCCGAGGGGCGACGACTGAGCGTCGCCGGCTAGACGCGTCCCGCCGGGCCGGTGGAGCGGCCGGACCCGGCGAGCGGGTCCTCCTCCCCGCCCTGATCGCGCAGATCGCGGGCCGGGATGCCGACGAGCACCGCTCCGTCGGGCGCGTCCTTCACCACGACGGCGTTCGCGCCCACGCTGACGTCGGATCCGAGCACGAGCGGGCCCAGGACGACCGCGCCGGCGCCGACGACCACCCGGTCGCCGAGCGTGGGGTGCCGACGCTCGCGCCGGGCCGACCTCCCGCCCAGCGTGACGGAGTGGTAGAGCATGCAGTCGTCGCCGATCCGCGCGGTCTCGCCGATGACGACGCCCATGCCGTGGTCGATGAACAGGCGTCGGCCGATGGTCGCACCGGGGTGGATCTCCACCCCGGTCGCCGCGCGCGCCGCCTGGCTGAGCAGCCGGGCGGGCAGGCGGAGGCCGCGCCGCCACCAGGCGTGCGCGACGCGGTGCACCCAGACCGCGTGCACTCCCGGGTAGGAGAGGACGACCTCCACCGCGCTCCGGGCGGCGGGGTCGCGCTCCCGGGCGGTGCGGACGTCCTCGCGGAGCAGGGCGAGGAGCCCGGGACGCTCCGGTCCGGACGGGACGCGGCGCTCCGGCCGACCGTCGCGTCCGGAGCGGGGCGTCCCGGCTCGTCTCGAGGGGCTCAGCTGCGGAGGTCCTCGTACAGGACGGTCGAGATGTACCGCTCGCCGAAGTCGCAGACGATGGCGACGATGGTCTTCCCCGCGTTCTCGGGGCGCTTCGCGACCTCGAGCGCGGCCCACATGATCGAGCCGGAGGAGATGCCGCCGAGGATCCCCTCCTGCGCGGCCATCTCGCGGGCCACCCGCACGGAGTCGTCGAGCGTCACGTCGATGATCTCGTCGTAGACCTCGCGGTCGAGGATCGCGGGGACGAAGTTGGCGCCGATGCCCTGGATCTTGTGCGGACCGGCGGTGCCCTGGGTGAGGAGCGGGGAGTCGATCGGCTCCACTCCGATGATCTGCACACCGGGCTTGCGCTCCTTGAGCACCTGGCCGACTCCGGTGATGGTGCCGCCGGTGCCGATGCCGGCCACGAAGACGTCGACCTCGCCGTCGGTGTCCTCCCAGACCTCCTCCGCGGTGGTGCGGCGGTGCACCTCGGGGTTGGCGGCGTTCTCGAACTGGCGGGCGAGGATCGCGCCGGGGGTCTCGTCGACGATCGCGCGGGCGCGCTCGACCGCTCCGCGCATGCCCTCGCTGCCGGGGGTGAGCACGATCTCGGCTCCGTAGGCGCGGAGGAGGACCCGGCGCTCGACGGACATCGTCTCGGGCATCGTGAGGACGACCTTGTAGCCGCGGGCGGCGCCCACCATCGCGAGCGCGATGCCGGTGTTGCCGCTCGTGCCCTCGACGATCGTCCCGCCGGGGGGCAGCTCGCCGGAGGCCTCGGCCGCGTCGATGATGGCGACGCCGATGCGGTCCTTCACGCTGTTCGCGGGGTTGTAGAACTCGAGCTTGGCGAGGACCGTCGCCTGATCGGCGCCCTCCAGCCGGTTGATGCGGACGAGAGGGGTTCTGCCGACGAGCTGGGTCACGTCGTCGTGGATGCGTGCCATGGTGTGCGCTTTCTGCCGGGGCCGGCCGCCCGGGGCCCCGGAGCGGTGGGTGGAACGGGTGCTGCAGCGCCCCTCGGAGCGGCGCTCCCCCCACGATACGGATGCATCGACCCGAGGTCAGCACTCCGGACGCGCCCACTCCTGCGCATCACCCGCCAGCTCCTCATCTCCACCGGGAGGAGGACGCCCCGCAGGCGCACCCGTCACGTACCATGAACCCGGGGGATCGCGCGACTGCTCGCGAGGCTTCTCGCCACCCTCCCTCACATCTCCGCGGCCCGGCGCCGCGTCGAAAGGACGACCGCTCCATGGCACTTCCCTCTGCATCCCGCCGCTCCGTCCGGCCGCTCGGGATGTCGCTGCGGGCGGTCATGGGGTTCATCGGGATGAGCGCCGTGGCGGGCGTCCTGATCACCGTCGGCGTCACGCCGGCCCTCGCGCTGACGGGCCTGGCGACGAGCAACACGATCGGCATGTTCCAGAACCTGCCGGGCTACCTCGACGTGGGCCAGCTGATGCAGCGCACCAACGTCTACGCGAGCGACGGGACGACCCTCCTCGCCTCCGTCTACGACCAGAACCGCGTCGAGGTCGGCTGGGACGACGTCGCGCAGTCCGCGAAGGACGCGGCCGTCGCCGGCGAGGACCCGCGCTTCTACGAGCACGGCGGCATCGACCTCCAGGGCACGCTCCGGGCCATCGCCGTCACGCTCACGGGCGACGACCTGCAGGGCGGGTCGTCGATCACGCAGCAGTACGTGAAGAACGTCCTGGTGCAGAAGGCGGAGTCGATCACCGACGAGGCCGCGCGCGACAAGGCCTACCAGGAGGCGACGGACCCGACCCCCGAGCGCAAGCTCAAGGAGATGCGCCTCGCGATCGGACTCGAGAAGGAAGCGTCGAAGGACGACATCCTGCTCGGCTACCTCAACATCGCCCTCTTCGGGGGCACCGTCTACGGCATCGAGGCCGCGGCGAACTACTACTACGGCATCCCCGCGAGCCAGCTCTCGACCTCGCAGGCGGCCGCGCTGCTGGCGATCGTGAACAACCCGGCGAAGTTCCGCTTCGACAACCCGGGCGACGAGGCGAACGGCGCCGCCAACGGCTACGCCGCCACCAAGGAGCGCCGCGACTACATCCTGTCGGAGGAGCTCAAGCACGGCCGGATCGACCAGGCCGCGCACGACGCCGCCGTCGCCGAGCCGATCACCCCGAACATCACGGAGCCCTCGACCGGCTGCACCACCGCCGGCAACGCCGCGTACTTCTGCGACTACGTGCTGAACGTCCTCCGCAACGACTCCGTCTTCGGGGCGACCGACGACGAGCGCTATCAGCGCATCCGCCAGGGCGGCTTCGACGTCGTGACGACCCTCGACCTCGACATCCAGCAGGTCTCGCAGGCGGCGCTCAACGCCTACATCCCCTCCGTCGACCCGCGCTTCCAGGTCGGCGCGACGGCCGCCTCCGTCGAGGCGAAGACGGGCCGCGTGCTCTCCATGGTGCAGAACACGCAGTACAGCCAGGACGAGCAGTTCCTCGCCGCGAACCCCGGCTACAGCGCGATCAACCTCAACGTCGACCTCAGCATGGGCGGCGGCTCCGGCGTGCAGACCGGATCGACCTACAAGGTGTTCACGCTGGCGCAGTGGCTGAAGGCGGGGCACACCGTCAACGAGTCGTTCGCCTCCCCCACCTCCGGCTTCAGCTCCTACCCCCAGAAGTGCAACGTCGAGGGCGACGGCGGCTACTACGGCAGGTTCTCGCCTCGCAACGACGACCCGTCGGAGGACGCGAGCTCGATGAGCGCGCTCGGCGCGACCACGAACTCGATCAACACCGGCTTCATGGGAATGGCGCAGCAGCTCGACCTCTGCGACATCCGCACCACCGCCGAGTCGTTCGGGATGCACCGCGCCGACGGCCGCGAGCTCGCCAACGGGCCGGCCTCGGTCCTCGGGACGAACGAGATCGCGCCGCTGACGGTGGCCAACGCCTACGCGGGGATCGCGAACGACGGCACGACCTGCTCGGCGATCGTCATCGACCGGATCACCGACAGCGAGGGCAACGCCGTCGCCGCCCCGGCATCGGCGTGCACGCCCTCCGTGTCGCCCGAGGTCGCCCGAGGGATGCAGTACGCGATGCAGCGGGTGATGACCTCCGGAACGGCCTACGCCTCGAACCCCTTCGACGGGATCGAGCACATCGGCAAGACGGGCACCACCGACGAGGCAGCCGACGTGTGGACGGCGGGCGCCAGCAAGGCCGCCTCCCTGGCGGTCTGGGTCGGCAGCATCAACGGCTTCGCCGACAACACCAAGCAGAACCTGCGCTTCATCAGCCTGACGGGCGAGAAGGGGACCATCCGCGCCTCCAACGCCCGGCACGCCATCTGGAAGCCGATCATGACGGCGCTCGACGAGAAGTACGGCGGCGACGACTTCACGGCACCGCCTGCCTCGATGCTCGCGTACTCGCCGCGATCGGCGGCGAACTCCGAGGTCCCCGACGTCACGGGCGAGACGGTCGAGAGCGCCACGGCGATCCTCACCGCCGCCGGTTTCGTCGTCGGGATGCACGAGTCTGTCGACTCCGCGACGATCCCGGAGGGCTCCGTCGTGTCGACGACGCCGAGCGCGGAGGAGACGGCGGTCGCCGGCGGGGTGATCCCCCTCCAGGTGAGCACGGGCAAGGCTCCGGCCAATCCGAACGACATCTCGGACCTGAACGGCGACCTGATCGAGTAGAGACGTCGCCCGTCCCGTGAAGGGGCCGATCCCTCCGGGGGTCGGCCCCTTCTGCTGTCGTGGCGCCGAGCCTGCGCGGGCGCCGTCGCGCCGGCTCCGGGCGGACGGGCGTCCGGCGCGGCCGTGGCGCGCCTCGTCGGGGATGTCGCAGGCCTCGCCTAGGGTGCTGGTGCAGCGAGAGGATCCATCCTGAAGCGACCGAACGTCCCCGTCTTCCAGCCCCGTCGAACCGTCCACGGGGCTCTCGGCGCGCTGTTCGGATTCGTGATCGTCAGCGTCCTGGCGGGTCTGCTCGCCTCGCTCGTGGTCGCCCCCGCCGCCGCGCTCACCGGCGCGGCGACCTCCGGCACCATCTCGGCGTTCCAGTCCCTCCCGAGCTACCTCGAGGTCGGGCGCCTGATGCAGAAGAGCGACGTCTACGCGGGCGACCCGGACGATCCGACGCTGCTGGCCTCCTTCTACGACCAGAACCGGATCGAGGTGCCGGCCGACCGGATCGCCGACTCCGTGAAGGACGCGCTCGTCGCGAGCGAGGACCCGCGCTTCTACGACCACGGCGGGATCGACCTGCAGGGCACCCTCCGCGCCATCGCCAGCACCTACCTCCTCGACGGCGACACCCAGGGCGGCTCGTCGATCACGCAGCAGTACGTGAAGAACGTGCTGGTGCAGAAGGCCGAGTCGATCCCGGACGGAGCGGACCGCGACCGCGCGTACGCGGAGGCGACGGCGACCACGGCCGAGCGCAAGCTCAAGGAGATGCGGCTCGCGATCGGGCTCGAGAAGGTGTCCTCGAAGGACGACATCCTCCTCGGCTACCTCAACATCGCGCTGTTCGGAGGCACCGTCTACGGCATCGAGGCCGCGGCGGAGTACTACTACGGCATCCCGGCGGCCGACCTCTCCCTCGCGCAGTCCGCCTCGCTCCTGGCGATCGTGAACAACCCCGAGAAGTTCCGCTTCGACCGTCCGGACGACACGGCCAACGGCGAAGCGAACGGCTACGCGCAGACCCGGGAGCGGCGCGACTACATCCTCGACCGGATGCTCGAGACGGGGAGCATCGACCAGGCCGCGCACGACGCCGCGGCCGCCGAGGCGATCACCCCCGACATCACCCCGCCGTCCACCGGCTGCCAGACGGCCGGCAGCGCGGCCTACTTCTGCGACTACGTGACCCACGTCCTCCGAGACGACCCGGCGCTCGGAGCGACCGACGACGAGCGCTACGCGGCGATCAAGCAGGGCGGGATCAAGGTCTACACGACGATCGATCTCGATCTGCAGAGGACCGCGCAGGAGCTGATGGACGAGCAGGTCCCCTCCTCCGATCCGCGCTTCGACGTCGGGGCGACGGCGGTCGCCGTCCAGAACGGCACCGGGCGCATCCTCACGATGGTGCAGAACAAGCGCTACAGCCAGGACCCGGACGTGATCGCGAGCGGGCCGGAGTTCTCGGCGATCAACCTCAACGTCGACGCGTCCGCGGGCGGCGGCAACGGCTTCCAGACCGGCTCCGCCTACAAGGTGTTCACGCTCGCCGAGTGGCTCGACCGCGGGCACACCCTGCTCGAGCAGTTCGACTCGAAGCAGAAGAACTGGACCGGCTTCGCCGACAGCTGCGAGGGCACCTGGGACTACGACTCCTACAACCCCAAGAACGCCGGCGACGGCGGCTACACCGACACCCAGACGGCGCTGTACTCGACGATCTACTCGCTGAACACGGGCTTCACCGGGATGTCGCACCTGCTCGACCAGTGCGAGATCCGCAAGCAGGCCGAGGCCTTCGGAGTGCACCGCGCGGACGGGACCGCGCTCGTGCAGTCGCCGGGAGCGGTCCTCGGCACCAACGAGATCGCACCGCTCACCATGGCGACCGCCTACTCCGGCATCGCCGCGAACGGCACGACCTGCACCCCCGTCGCGATCACGGCGATCGTCGGAGCGGACGGCCGCGAGATCGAGCCGGTGGAGACGACCTGCAGCCGGGCGGTGTCGTCGAGGGTCGCCTCGGCGATGCAGTACACGATGCTCAAGGTGACCGCCGAGGGCACGGGTGTCGAGGACGATCCGAAGAACGGCATCCAGCACATCACCAAGACGGGCACCACCGACAACTCCGCCGACACCTGGGCCATCGGCGCCTCGACCGAGACCTCCCTCGCGGTCTGGGTCGGCAGCATCTCGGCACGCGCGGACGGCTCGAGGGTGAACCTCGACTCGATCGACTTCGACAGCGGCTGGGCGCCCTCGGCACGCCACCGGATCTGGAAGCCGTTGATGACGGCGATCGACTCCCGCTACGGCGGCTCCGACTTCCCGCAGGCCGACCAGTCGCTCATCGCGGCGCCGCAGGTCACCGTGCCGGACCTGTCGGGCCGGACCAGCGACTCCGCCGCACAGGCGCTGACCGCAGCAGGGCTCACTCCCGGAGCGACGTCGCAGGTCGACTCGACGCAGCCGATGAACACCGTGGCCGGCACCGGTCCGGCCGCGGGCACCCGCGTGGACATGGGATCGGTGGTGGGCGTGCAGCTGAGCACGGGGAAGGCGCCGCCCGCTCCTGCTCCGGGCGGCTGACACCGCTGGACCGGGATGTCGCCGGTCGGCGAGGATCTGCGACGGGAACGGGTCAGGGGGAACGGGTCAGGGAAGCCGGCTCAGGGCCCGACGGCTCCGGCGGGGAGGAGCCCGAACTCGACGAGCTCGTCGTCGGTGAGCAGTCGGCTGCGGATCATGAAGCGCTTGCCCTCGGGTGCTTCGACGCTGAATCCGCTGCCCCGCCCGTCGACGAGGTCGACGGTGAGGTGGGTGTGCTTCCAGTACTCGAACTGGGAGCGGGACATCCAGAAGTCGATCGGATCCAGGCCGTCGAGCCGGAGCGATTCGACGAGCACGTCCGAGGCGCCGGTGCGGAACATCCCGGCGGGGAAGCACATCGGGGAGCTGCCGTCGCAGCATCCGCCCGACTGGTGGAACATGAGCGGCCCGTGCAGAGCCGTCATCCGGCGGAGCATGCCGGCCGCCTCCGCAGTGACGTCGACCCTCGTGGAGGTCATGGTTGGTGCTCCTTCGCTCGTGGTGCGGAATGTCTGTGTGCGCCCGACCGCTGACGCCGGACACTCCTCCGGGCGGCATCTCGATACGCCGCTGAGCGGACTACTCGATCAACATGAGGGGGCGCCCCTTCGTCCGATGTCTCGCCCGAAGGGCCGAGCACCGTTCTCCCGCGCGCCGCCAGGTGCCTCGCCCGCAGGGCCGAGCACCGTCCTTCCGCGCGCCGTCGGGTTCCTCGCCCGAAGGGCCCAGCACCGAACGGCGGATCCGCGTGCCAGCGGATCCGTCTCGGTGCGGACGCTCCCCGCTCCTCCCCACCCGGCCACATCGGCGAGCCGACCGCGGCACGGGCGACGAGGAACGAGGAGCCCGTGCGAACCAGCTCAGAAGAAGCCCATCGGTCCTTCCGCGTAGGAGACGAGGAGGTTCTTCGTTTGCTGGTAGTGGTCGAGCATCACCTTGTGGTTCTCGCGTCCGATGCCCGACTGCTTGTAGCCGCCGAACGCCGCGTGCGCGGGGTACTGGTGGTAGGTGTTCGACCAGACGCGGCCGGCTTCGATGGCCCGGCCGGCGCGGTAGAGCTGGGCGCCGTTGCGGCTCCACACTCCGGCGCCGAGGCCGTAGAGGGTGTCGTTGGCGATGCCGATCGCGTCGTCGAAGTCGTCGAAGGAGGTGAGGGCGAGGACGGGTCCGAAGATCTCCTCCTGGAAGATGCGCATCGAGTTGCGGCCCTCGAACACGGTCGGGTTGACGTAGTAGCCGCCGCTGAGCTCGCCGCCGAGGTCGGCGCGGTCGCCGCCGATGAGCAGCTTCGCTCCCTCCTGCTTGCCGATGTCCATGTAGGAGAGGATCTTCTCGAGCTGGTCGTTCGAGGCCTGGGCGCCGATCATCGTGGCGGTGTCGAGGGGGTTGCCCTGCTTGATCCGCTTGACCCGCTCGAGGCCGTCTCCGACGAAGTCGTCGTAGATCGAGCGCTGCACGAGCGCCCGCGACGGGCAGGTGCAGACCTCGCCCTGGTTGAGGGCGAAGAACGAGAAGCCCTCGAGCGCCTTGTCGTAGAAGGAGTCGCGTTCCGCGGCGACGTCGGCGAAGAACACGTTGGGGCTCTTGCCGCCCAGCTCCAGCGTCACCGGGATGAGGTTCTCGCTGGCGAACTGCATGATCAGGCGGCCGGTGGTCGTCTCGCCGGTGAAGGCGATCTTACGGATGCGCGGGTGGGAGGCGAGCGGGGCGCCCGCTTCGAACCCGAATCCGTTGACGACGTTGAGCACGCCGGCGGGGATGAGGTCGCCGATCAGGTCGAGCAGCACGTGGATGGACGCCGGCGTCTGCTCGGCCGGCTTCAGCACCACGCAGTTGCCCGCGGCGAGCGCCGGCGCGAGCTTCCACACGGCCATCAGGATCGGGAAGTTCCAGGGGATGATCTGCCCGACCACGCCCAGCGGCTCGTGGAAGTGGTACGCGATCGTGTCGTGGTCGATCTCGGAGACGCCTCCCTCCTGCGCGCGGATCGCTCCGGCGAAGTAGCGGAAGTGGTCGATGGCGAGGGGGATGTCGGCGGCGAGGGTCTCGCGCACGGGCTTGCCGTTCTCCCACGTCTCGGCGACGGCGAGCAGCTCGAGGTTCGCCTCCATGCGGTCGGCGATCTTCAGGAGCATGTTCGAGCGCTCGGCGGGGCTGGTCTTCCCCCAGCTCGCGAACGCCTTCCAGCCCGCCTCGACGGCACGGTCGACGTCGGCGGCGGTGCCGCGGGCGATCTCGCAGAAGGGCTTCCCGGTGATCGGGGTGATGTTCTCGAAGTACTGGCCGCTCGCGGGGGCGACGTGCTCGCCTCCGATGTAGTGGTCGTAGCGCGAGCGGAAGGAGGCGACGGATCCCTCCGTGCCTGGATTCGCGTAGACCGTGGAGCCGGGCTCCTGCGGTGCCTGCTCGGCGACCTGGTCGGCGTACAGCGTCATGTGGACCTCCATCGACGTCGTTGTCGTGGGCGCGGGGTGGGCGCCCGGTCCTGACGCTACGTCGCGGGGGGTTGCACGACGTTGCACGGGTCGACGGACCGGCGGGAGCGGCGAGGACGGAGGCCGGACCGGCCGGGCGGAGACGCGGCCGCCCGAGGAGGAGGGCCCCGCGGCCCGGACCTCAGACGCTCGCGAGCAGGTGCTGGGCGATCCGGCTCATGTAGACGCCGTAGGTCACCGTGGCCGCTGCGGCTCCCGCGCCGACCCAGGACCACACCTGCGGCCAGGCGGAGCCGTCGACGAGGACCACGACGACTCCGATCGCTCCGACCAGCGTCGTCCAGGTGGCGAGCCAGAGGTCGAGGGTCCGGCCGAAGATCCTCGCCATCGGGTAGAAGTGCAGGCCCACGATCACGGCGATGGCCGGCACGAGGAACCGGTCGAGCCCGGTGCCGGTGAGGACTCCCACCGCGACACCGATCAGCACGCCCTCCGCGGCGAAGACCGCCCCGAAGAGCACGCCGTTCGGCTTCGCCGCGCGGTCGGCGTCGGTGAGCTCCACCGCCATCCTCCGCCGGGCGACGAGGAGGCGGACGGCCTGCACGGCGAAGACCACGGCCGCGAGCGCGCAGACGGTCACGGCGGTCGTCGCCGCCGGTGCCGGCCAGCCGACCGTGGTGTCGCTCGCCCACCACATCGTGAAGACGGCCATCAGGAGCAGGCCCCCCGCGACTCCGCTCGCGAGGGCCCGGGGAGGTGGTGCGAGGGTGCTCATGCGTCGAGGCTAGCGAGACGGCTCCGCGGCCGGACGGCTCCGGCGGGACTCCCGGGAGCGGACGGGACGGCTCAGCGCTGCTCCGCCTCGATCGTCTCGAGGTGCGCGGCGACACCGGCACGGCGGGGCGAGCGGGGCGGGAGGACGCGCAGGAGCTCCCGCCACACCTCCGCGTCGTCGCGGCCGTCCGGGCCCTCCGCCCAGGCGAGGAGGGTCGCGGGCGCCGCATCGGCGAGGACGCTCGCCCGCACCCGCAGGCGCAGCTCGCCGGCGATCGCCCGGATCCCCGGCGCCTCGGACGAGGGCAGCGGCGCGCCCCGGTAGGCGTCCAGGGCGAGGCGGTGGGAGCCGCGGTCGAGCAGGCCGAGCACCTGGCGGGCGTCGAGGTCGACCGGGCTCGCCAGGCGGTAGGGGCGCGAGAGGGGCACCAGGCGCGGGAGGGTCGGCTCGAGCGCGCGGCGCAGCCGCACCATCTCGGCGCGGACGGTGACCACCGCGTCGTCCCGGCCGTGGAGCAGGAGGGCGAGCTGCTCGGCCGAGAGCCCGGCCCGGTGCCAGGCGAGCAGGGTCAGGATCTCGGCGTGCCGGCTGCTCAGCTCGAGCGTCGCTCCGGCGGCCGTCACCAGGCCCGTCTCGCGCCCGAGGACCCGCAGGCTCGGCGCCCGGGCCGCCGCCGTGCTCCGTGCAGCGGGCCGCCGCGGGCGGAGGAGCCGCTGCACCATCAGCTCGCTCTCGACGGCGGCGGCGGTCGCCTCCATCAGCGGGAGGGTCTGCGGGGCGACGACGTCGGCGCCGCCGGTGATGTCGATCACGCCGAGGATCTCGTGCGTCTCGGGGTCGTGCACGGGGACGGCGGTGCAGCTCCACGGGTGCACGAGCGAGGCGAAGTGCTCGGCGCCGTGGATCTGCACGCCGTGATCGAGCACGAGGGCCGTCCCCGGCGCGGACGTCCCGACGTCGGGCTCGGCCCACGCCGCGCCCTCGACGAACGACATCCCCTCGGCGAGGCTCTTGAGGTGCTGGTCCCCGTCGATCCAGAGCAGCCGCCCGAGCGCATCGCCCACCGCGACCAGCACGCCGCTGTCCTCGTCGGCGTCGCGCACCAGCAGGCGGCGGATGACAGGGAGGACCGAGGCGAGCGGATGCCCGGTGCGGTACTCGCGGAGGTCGTCTCCCGAGAACGAGAGCGGTGCCGTCAGCCGGTCCGGATCGAGGCGCCGCCGCCGTGCGCGCTCCCACGACTCCTCGACCAGCGCGCGCCGCCGACCGCTGCCAGGGCGGGCCAGCCACGGGTTGGTCATGCGCTCCGCCTCGTCGTCGGGTCGGTGGGAGTCGACGCTACTCCGCGGAGCGCGCCGGCGCCTCTCTCCGCGCACCGGAACGGCCGCGCCCCCGCACCGCCAGCAGCAGCACCGCCGCCACCAGCACCGCGATGCCCAGGACAGCTCCCGCGGTCAGCCGCTCGCCCAGCACCGCCACGCCGAGGAGGGTCGCGGTCGCCGGCTCCAGGAGGGTGAGCGTCGAGACGGTCGCCGCGGGCAGCGCTCGCAGGCCGCGCGCGAAGAAAGTGTAGGCCACGGCGACCGTCACCACTCCGAGCCAGAGCACGGCCGGGATCGAGCCGGAGAGCCGCGACGGATCGCCCAGCAGCAGGAACGGGAGCGCGAGCAGCGCCGCGGCTCCGAACTGGGCTCCCATGGCGGCGACGGGGCTGAGCCCGCGCTCGAGCAGCAGCTTGCCGCAGACGGCGTAGAGCGCGTAGGAGGCGCCGGCGCCGGCCGAGGCGGCGAGGCCGGGGAGCGTCACGCCGCCGGATCCGCCGCCGCTGAGGAGCACCACGCCGACCGCGGCGAGCGCGGTCGAGGCGAACCAGCGCGGGCCCGGGGTCGTCCGCAGGACGAGCCACTCCAGCAGGCCGGTGAAGGCGGGAGCGGAGCCGAGGGCGACGATCGTGCCGACCGCGACGCCGTTCTGCGCGGTGCCGGTGAAGAAGGCGGGCTGGTACGCGGCGACGCCGACCGCTCCGAGCACGACGAGCAGCACGACGGCGCGGGTCGGGCGGGAGCGGCTCCGCCGGCGCAGAGCCTCCACGCCGAGGAGAGCGGCCAGCAGGGCGCCGCCGAGGACGATGCGCGCCGCCCCGAGGAGGAGCGGATCCACGCCCGCCGCTCCGAGGGCCTGGGCGGTCCCCGTCGTGCCGAAGCAGACGGCGGCGAGGAGGACGGCGCCGATCGCCGAGGTCCGGGCCCCGCTCATCCCGCCCTGCTCCCCCGGCCGCCTGATGACCGGCTCCCAGTGTCCCAGGGATGGGCGCGTGCTCTTCCGCCTCTCGCACCGGGGGCCCAGGATGGAGGGACCGGACTAGCGGAGGAGCACGACGTGGGCATCGCGGAACCGTTCGACCTCGAGGACCACCACCGCAGCGCGCACGGCGCCCTGCGCGAGCACTTCTCGGTGCGCGAGTTCGAGGAGGTGCCGCTGGACCGCGAGGCCATCGTCGCCACCGCGTACCTGCGGGCGATCGAGCACGCCACCGTGGCCCGGGTGCTCCCCCTCGCGCGCGCCCACCCCGACGAGCAGGTCCGCGCGTTCGCGTCCGTCTGGGCCGCCGAGCGGCACCGGATCGCCGACGCCCTGGGCGACGTGCTCGCGGCCTCGCCGCAGATCCGCGGCATCGACGTCCGCCCGCCGGAGCCGACGGTCAGGTCGCGCCCGCTCCTCGACCGCGCCGCGGCCTCCCTCGCCGGCCCCGTCGCGCTGGCCCTCGCGGTGGACGCCCGGGTCGCGGTGCACGGCTACCGCCGGCTCGCCCGGCTCTCGCTGCACCCCGAGATGGAGCGCCTCGCCGAGACGGTCACGGGCATCCTCGAGCGGCAGGCCGACTTCTTCACGGTGCACGCGGCGGGACGCCTCGGACGCCCGCTGCCGCGCCGGGTGCAGGCGGCCGGCCTGCTCGCCGTGCTGCGCCTCCCGATCGGCGAGGCCGACCTGCCGGAGGCTCTCGCCCGCGAGGGTCGGGAGCTCGTCTTCGGCCGGGACGACGGCGGACTCGACGGGATCGACGCGGGCGTCGTCGCGGCGTTCGCGCTGCCCTGCACGGCGGCCCGGCGGCTCGTGCACCCGTACCGGCCGGTCTCGATCCGTGCCGCGCACCGCCTCGGACGGCTCGCCGCCGACACCCGCGCCGCCGTCACGACCCTGCTGGAGCAGGTGCGCGAGTAGCGGCGGCGCTCAGCCCAGCAGCTCGCGCACGTCCTCGGCGGTGATCCCGCCGGTGGCCGCCGCGCCGTCGTCCGACATGACCGCGGCGAAGAGCGCGGCCTTCGCCTCCTTGAGGGCCATCACCTTCTCCTCGATCGTGTCCTTCGCGACCAGGCGGTAGACCATGACCGAGCGGGTCTGGCCGATCCGGTGCGCGCGGTCGACCGCCTGCGACTCGGTGGCGGGGTTCCACCACGGGTCGAGCAGGATGCAGTAGTCGGCCTCGGTGAGGTTGAGCCCGAAGCCGCCGGCCTTGAGCGAGATCAGGAACACGCCCGCCGCGCCAGAGCGGAACCGATCGATGACCTCGTCGCGCTTCTTCGTCGCTCCGTCGAGGTAGGCGTACTCGATGCCCGCCGCGTCCAGCCGCCCGCGGACCCGGCCGAGGAACCGCGTGAACTGGCTGAACACCAGCACGCGGTGCCCCTCGCCGAGTGCGTCGCCCAGCAGCTCGTCGAGCAGGTCGAGCTTGGTGGAGGGCACGCTCTCGTGCGCCTCGTCGACCAGTGCCGCGTCGAGCGCGACCTGGCGAAGCACGGTCAGCGCGCGGAAGATCGCGAAGCGGTTCTTCTCGAAGTCGCCGATCAGGCCCAGCACGCGCTGCCGCTCCCGCGCCAGGTACGTGTCGTAGACCTTCCGCTGCTTCGGGCCGAGCTCGACCTCGAGGGTCTGCTCCTGCTTGGGCGGCAGCTCCTTGGCGACGAGCTCCTTGGTGCGCCGCAGCATCAGCGGGCGGATGCGCCGCCGCAGCTGCGAGAGCTTCTCGCTGTCGGCCTCGCGCTCGATCGGCTTCTGGTAGAACTCGACGAACCCGGCGGGCGAGGGGAACAGGCCCGGAGCGACGATCGACAGCAGCGACCAGAGCTCCATCACGTTGTTCTCCATCGGCGTTCCCGTGATGGCGAGCTTGAAGGGCACGTCGAGCCGGCGCGCGAGCTGGTGCGTCGCCGACTGGCGGTTCTTGACGAACTGCGCCTCGTCGAGGAGGAGCCCCGACCACTGGATGCCCGAGTACGACTCGTAGTCGAGCCGGAACAGGGCGTAGGAGGTGACGACCAGCTCGGCCTCGCCGATGACGCTCGAGAGCGCCTTCCGCTTCTTCTTCGACGTCTCGTCGATCCCGACGACGCGGAGGTCCGGGGCGAAGCGCTTGGCCTCGCCGACCCAGTTGGGCACCACGCTGGTGGGCGCGACGACGAGGAACGGGCGCGGCGAGGTGCCCGCCTCCGCGGCCGCGGCGCGCTGCTCCTGCATCACCCGGGTGACCAGGGCGAGGGACTGCACGGTCTTGCCCAGGCCCATGTCGTCGGCGAGCACGCCGCCGAGCTGGTTGTCGTAGAGGAACGAGAGCCAGTCGTAGCCGAGCTGCTGGTAGGGCCGCAGCTCCACGGCGAAGCCCTCGGGCAGGACCCGCGACTCCAGCGCACCGGTCGCGGTGAAGCCGGAGAGCCCCTCCACGGAGCGGCGCCACGCGGCGGCCTGGGCCTCCACGACGCCCAGCTCGACCAGCTCGTCCCAGAGGGAGGACTGGAACCGGCTGATCCGCAGGGTCTCGCCGGGGTCGTCCGAGAGCTCGCGGGCCTCGGCGATCAGCTCGCGGAGGCGGCCGAACCGCTCGTCGTCGAGGGCGAAGTAGACGCCGCTGGGCAGCACCATGTACTCGTCGCCGCGGGCGAGCGCGAGGAAGATCTCGGCCAGCGGGACCGCCTCGTCGTTGACGGTGACGGAGATCTCGAGGTTGAACCAGTCGCGGCTGTCGGGCTGGGCGACGGTCTGCACGGCGACCACGGGGGCGGTCTGCGCCTCGCGGTACTCGACGCGCTCGCCGATCTCCTCGATCTCGACGGTGCCGAGCTCGCGGAGCCGCTCGACCTCGCCGGTGAGGAAGCCGACGGTCTGCATGCCGCGCAGGTCGAAGGTGGGGCGCAGGCGCCTGCTCGACGGGGACACCAGGGCGGGCGTCGACTCCGGGTCGAGACCCGCTCCCACGAGGGAGTCGAGGATCCGCTGCTCGGCCTCGGGGTCGCGGTAGCCGGCGTCCTCGCCGACCCGCAGCGGGAGCCGCTCGGCGTCCACGCCGCCGCGCGCCCCCTCCACTCCGTAGCGCCACCACCACGAGCCGCGCAGGCCCGCGCCGTCGGTGTGCTCGAGGGTGAGGCCGAGGCGCGGCTCGGGCACCGCCGGCGCCTCGAAGGAGCCGTCGCGGGAGACGATGTCGAACAGCCGGTGCAGCCGCTGGTAGTGCTCGGTGAGGAACGCCGACTCCTCGGCCACCGGGATGCGGATGGCCTCGCGGCTCCAGAGGAACGTGCGCGCGGAGGACAGCAGCGGCGCGGCGAACGGGATGAGCGTGACCGGGCGGGCGCGCATCTCGTCGCCGCCCTCCCACGTGTAGAGGCCGACGGCCGGGTCGCCGATGAAGCCGAACTCCTCGGGCGCCGGGTGGTCGCCGATCGCGACGAGCGAGCGCAGCTCGAGGCCGGCGGCGGTGCGCGTGACGTCGATGGAGGCGGTGGCCGTCGTGTCGAGGATCTTCAGCGGCGTCTGGTCGCGGTCGCCCATCACCAGGCCGATGCCCGCGCGGACGGCGCCGTGCAGGGCCGCCCAGATCGCCTCGCTCCGGCACTGGTCGAGGTAGAGCCAGGTGTCGGGCGAGTAGTAGCTGGAGGCGCTGTGCCCGGAGAGCAGGCCCTGCATCTCGCGGATCACGTCGATCTGGCGCTCGTCGTAGTCGTGGCTGTAGTGCAGGTAGCCGAGGTCGCGCCAGCTGGTGCCGGTGCGGACCCAGCGATCGCGGTCGCCCATCCGCACCGGGCGCACGCCCAGGCGCGGGCGCGGCTCGGGCGGCGGCCGGTAGGAGTTGTAGCGGCCGGGCGGGCGACGCACGGGCTCGCCGGGCAGCAGCTCGAACTGCAGGCCGAGCGGGATGCCGGTGTGCGAGCGCTCCGCGCCGGCGAGGAGCGGGGCGAGCGCGCTGCGCCACTCCGGGACGGCGTCGACAGCGGCCTCGCCCGGGAAGGGACCGGCCACTCCGCCCTCGCGCTCGCGGCGCAGGGCCTCGATCAGGACGGCGGCGACGTGCTTGCACTCGTGCTTGACCGGGCAGCTGCAGGCGCCGCCGAGGAGGGTCCAGTGCTCGCCCTCGTCGCGGAGCTGCACGCTCACGGCGTACGGCGAGCGTCCGGATCCGCGGACCTGGCCGAAGAGGCGGGTGCGGCCGCCGAACCACTGCAGCTCGCGCACGCGGCCCTCGTCCGCGTACGCGGTGCCCTTCTCGACGGCGGCGGTTCCGACGAGGGCGCGGATGTCCTGCTCGGAGAAGGGCTCGTGGCCGGCGGTCACCGGCCCGGGTGCGGCCGACGGCAGCACCTCACCGGGGGGACTCTGGCGGGCCATGGACCTCACGCTCTCCGCGCTCGAACGAGCGCATCCGTCTATTCAACCCGATTCCGGAGGCGCTGCGAGCCGCGGGCCGGGATCCGTGGAGGACGCACGGCCGTCCCTACGATGGAGGGATGCCCCGTCTGGCCGTCGTCTCGGCGCACACCTCCCCGCTCGAGCAGCCGTCGACGGGCGACGCGGGCGGGATGAACGTGTACCTCGCGGCGGTGCTCCCGGAGCTGGCTGCGCTCGGCTGGGAGATCGAGGTGCTGACCCGCGGCGAGGGCGTCCGGATGCTCGCGCCGGGTGTGCGAGTGGTCGGCGTGCCGGTGCCGGCGGGCGACAAGTACGCGCTGGCGGCCGCGGCGCCGGAGTTCGCGCGCGCCGCGGAGGGGGCCGACGTCGTGCACTCCCACTACTGGGTGTCGGGCCTCGCGGGGGCGCTCACCGGCAGGCCGCACGTGCACTCGATGCACTCGGGCTCGCTCGCGAAGAACGCCCGGCTCGCCGCGGGCGACGTCGCGGAGCCGCAGCAGCGGATCGACGCGGAGCGCTCCGTGCTCGCCTCCGCCGATGCGATCGTGGTGGCGGGCGCCTCGGAGCGGGAGGACGTCGTCAGCGGGTACGGCGCGGATCCGGACCGGGTCGTCGTGGTGCCGCCCGGAGTCGACGCGCGGTTCCGCCCGGGCGGCGGCGAGCGCTCCGGAGTCGTCCTGGTCGGCCGGGTGCAGCCGCTCAAGGGCCAGCTGCTGGCGGTCGAGGCGCTCGCGAGAATCGCGCCGGCGGAGCGGCCGGTGCTGCGGCTGGTGGGCGGGGCGGCACCGGGCCGGGAGTCGTACCTCGACGCGGTGCGCGCCGCGGCGGCTCCGCTGGGAGACCGCGTGCTGATCGAGGGGGCCGCCGACCGCGACCGGGTGGCGGAGCGGCTCCGGAGCGCGCAGCTGGCGCTCGTGCCCTCGGCGGCCGAGACCTTCGGCCTGATCGCGCTCGAGGCGGCCGGCAGCGGCACTCCCGTGCTCGCGCGCAGGACGACCGGCCTGGTGGACGCGGTGCGCGACGGCGGGAGCGGCGTGCTGCTCGACTCCGACTCCCCCGCGGCGTGGGCCGAGGCGATCCTGACCCTGCTGGGCTCGCCCGGTGAGCTGGCGAGTCTCGGCCGCGGCGGCGTCGACTGGGCGGCCGCCCACTCCTGGCCGGCCGCCGCCGCCCGGCTGGACGCCGTCTACCGCAGCCTGTCGGCTCACTGAAGGAACCCCGGACCGTCGACGGACCCCGCTCCGCCGGGTCACCTCGACGGGTCGGGGTCCCCTCGGTGCAGGGAGGGGGTCAGTCGGCGATGGCGGGGGCCCCGGGGTCGAGGCGGGCGCCGCGGGTGGAGCGGTACCAGGGCGCCAGGCGGTCGGGCGAGACGGCGACCATCGCGGCGCCCGTGAATCCGGCGTCGTTGCCGAAGCGGGCGGGGACGATCTCGGTGCCGATGTCGAGGAAGCGGGCGAACTCGTCGAAGACGTGCGCCGCCGCGCCGCCGATCACGAACAGCTGCGGCGAGAGCAGCATCTCGAGGTGCCGGTAGTAGACGCTGAGGCGACCCGCCCACTCCTCGAGGGTGATGCCCTCGCGGCGGACGGCCGAGAAGCCGACCTGCGGCTCGAAGTCGGGACCGTCGATGTGCAGGTGACCGAGCTCGGAGTTGGGGATCACCACGCCGTCGTGGACGAGCGCCGTACCGATGCCGGTGCCGAGGGTGGTCAGCAGGAGGAGGCCCTCGCGTCCGCGCATCGCGCCGAACTCGCGCTCGGCGACCCCCGCCGCGTCCGCGTCGTTGACGACGACGACATCGACCCCGGTCGCCTCCGAGAGGAGGGCCTGCGCGTCGAGCCCGACCCAGCGCTGCGAGACGTGGGTGGTCTGGCGGACGACGCCGCCGCGGACGATCCCGGGGAAGCCGACGCCGACGGGCGTGCCTGCGATCGGCGAGACGTCGCGGACGATGCCGGCGATCGCCTCGGCGAAGTCCTCGGGCTCCTTGCCCAGCGGGTTCGCGACCGCGAAGCGCCGAGCCGCCCGCTCACCGGTGGTGACGTCGACGAGGGACGCCTTGATCGACGTCCCCCCGATGTCGACGCCGACGGCGAAGCGCGGGAGGAGGCCGTCGTGGGGCTGGGTCACGGATGCTCCGTCTGCAGTGGTGGCGAGTGCGGGGACTCGGGAGAACGGTCGGCCCGTCGGATCCGGGATCGCGACGAGCCGAAGGCGATTCTACGAGCCGTCAGGTGCGCGCGGGCTCCGAGAGGGCGCGGAGGACGAAGTCGATCACCGGCTCGTAGAGGTGGACGGCCAGCCCGTCGTCGATCGGGACGACCACCTCGATCGAGCCCTGCGCCTCGGCGACGAACACCGCCGGGTCGTTGCAGTCGGCGATCGCGATGACCGGCAGCCCCCGCCGGCCGGCGGCGCCCGCGAAGCCGTGGTCGGCGACGACCAGGTCGGGGCGGATGCCGAGCTCGTCGAGGCGGTCGAGCAGCGCGTCCATCGGCTCCGGCGAGTGCGTGTGCTGCAGCCCTCCCCCGCGGTAGACGCAGGTGACCCCGCCGGTGCACCACAGGGCCTGGTGCTCGTCCGCGAGAGGCACGCGGATGCCGTCGGGGGCGGCGAACGGGAGCGCGTTCACGTCGATCACGCGAGCGCCCCGCTCCGTCGCGGCAGCAGCGAAGCGGCGGTAGACGTCCATCAGGGTCGCGGGGTGCGCGGTGGCGAACAGGAGGAGCGCCCCCTCGCGGACAGCGGCGGCGAACCGCTCGCGGTAGCGGGCGAGCCCCGCGACCGTCAGGCGGGCGTCGATCCGGTCCTGCCCGCTCTCGAAGGAGGGGTCGGTGCTGATCCCCACGCGCTCCCCCATCAGGGCGAGCAGGCTCTCGAGCGTCCAGTGCTCGGCCACGTCCACCCCGTAGAGGTGCGCGGGCTCGCGGGCGGCGAGCCGGCGGAGGTTGCCGAGGTTGCTCGCGCGGCCGGTGAGGACGTCCCCGGCGAGGAGGGAGGAGTCGAGGTACGCCTCGAGCTCGGAGTCGGGACGCGGCATGCGGGACCTCTCGATCGACGGGGAGCTCCCAGGCTACGGGCAGTTCAGGTGTTGACATCCGATCCGTCACCGATATATCGTTACTGCATCGCCGACAGATCGGGAGCAGCCGCTCCCGACGGGCGACCGGATCCGATCGAAAGGGATCCCCTCACGACAGAGAGCAGCACACCCATGAACTCCAGGACCTTTTTCTCCGACGACCGCCGCGACTCCTGCGACGGCGACCACTCCTCCCGCCACGAGCACCCCGGCCGCGGACAGCGCCGCGGACCCGGCGGTCACGGCCGCGGCTTCGGGCCCGGCTTCGGCTTCGGCCCGGGCTTCGGCCCCGGCTTCGGCGGCCCCTTCGGCCGCGGCGGAGGACGCGCCCGACGCGGTGACGTCCGCGCGGCCCTCCTCTCCCTCCTCTCCGAGAAGTCCTCGAACGGCTACGGCCTGATCAAGGCCATCGCCGAGAAGACGAACGGATCGTGGCGTCCCAGCCCCGGCTCCGTCTACCCCACCCTCCAGCAGCTCGTCGACGAGGGCCTCATCACGGCCGTCGGCGAGGGCCGCGGCACCGAGTACCAGCTCACGGACGCGGGCGGCACCTACGTGCGCGAGCACGCCGGCGAGCTCGACGCGGCCTGGGAGGCCACCCCCGGCGCGAGCGACGCCGATCGCGCCTTCATGGAGAACGTCGGCAAGCTGATGGGCGTCGTGCAGCAGTTCCGCGGAGCGACCGAGGCGCAGCGCGCCGCCGCCTCCGCCAAGCTCGACGAGACCCGTCGCGCGCTGTACCTCATCCTCGCCGACTGACCTCGGCTCCCCTCCCGCGATCCGTCGCGGGAGCCCCGGACGGACGGGACCCCCTCGCCTCGGCGACGGGGTCCCGTCCGTTCCGTCGTCTCCGGAGCCGCCGCCTCAGCGGGCGGTGGACAGGCGCGCCAGACCCTCGTCGAGGGTGACCGACGGGCTCCACTGCAGATCGGCGCGCGTGCGGCGCTGGTCGAACCAGTGCGCGGTCGAGAGCTGCTCGGCGAGGAAGCGGGTCATCGGCGGCTCATCGGCGCCGGGCCGCACGGCCCACACGCGCTCGACGAGCGAGCCCGCGACGCGGGCGACGGAGGCGGGGACGGACCAGCGCGGCGGCTCGACGCCCGAGGCGCGGCAGATCCCGGCGAGCAGCTCGGCGACGGGGCGCGGCTCGCCGTTGGTGACGACGTAGGAGCGGCCGTGCACCTCCTCCGCCCGCCCGAGAGCGGCGACGATCGCCGAGGCGGCGTTGTCGATGTAGGTGGAGTCGATCAGCGCCTGGCCGTGCCCGAGGAGCGGCAGCCGGCCGGCGCGCGCCCGCTCGACGATGCGGGCGACGAGCTGGGTGTCGCCCGGACCCCAGACCAGGTGCGGACGCACGGCGACCACCGCGAAGCCGGGGGCGTCGGCAGCGAGGGCCAGCAGCTCGGCGCGGGCCTTGGTGCGCGCGTAGTCGCCGCGGGCCCGGTCCGGATCGGCGGGCTCGGCGTCGTCGCCGGTGATCGAGGAGCCGGAGTGGGCGACGGAGGGCGACGAGATCTGGACGAAGCGGCTCACGCCGGCGCGGGCGGCGGCGGCGAGCAGACGCCGGGTGCCGTCGATGTTCACGCGGTCGAAGTCGCCAGGATCGCCGGCGAGAGAGACCTTCGCGGCGAGGTGCACGACGCCCTCGGCCGCGTCGACCGCCTCCTCGACCGCGCGCGGATCGGTCAGCGAGCCCCGCGCCTCCTCGACGCCCGCGACCCCGGAGGGCCGGCGCTGGAAGGTGCGGACCTCGTGCCCCTGGGCGACGAGGCCCGCGGCCACCGCACCGCCGAGCAGGCCGCTCGCGCCGGTGACCAGGACCCTCACGGCGCCACCATCCGGCCGCCGGCGAGCACGCCCTCGGCCCAGCGCGACAGCGCGGCCCGGTCGATCTTGGAGTTGTGGCGGATGTCGGTGGGCAGCGCCGGGACGACGAGCACCGCGGCGACGGGCCGGGCGACGGCCGCGCGCACCTCGGCGGCGAGGGCCTCCTCGGCCAGCACCACGCGGCGCGCGCCCGAGCGCAGCTCGACCACGGCGACCAGCTGCGCGACTCCGCGCGGGCCGGCTCCGACGATCGCGGCGCGGGCGACCGAGGCGACGCGCGCCTCGATCCGCTGCTCCGGTCCGACCGGCGTGACGACGCCGTCCGGCGTGACGACGACGTGCGGCATCCTGCCCTCGACCCAGAGGCGGCCGGCGGAGTCGATCCGCCCGACGTCCCCGGTGCGGTGCCAGCGCTCGCCCGGGACGGCGCCGACGCGGGCGGCGCGGTCGGTGAGCCAGAGGCGCTCGTAGTGGTCCTCGACGTGACCGGCCGAGACGACGATCTCGCCGGTCGTGCCGGTGATCTCCTCCGGCTCGTCCGCGGCGCGGCCGCCGGCGTCGAGCGGGGCGATCCGCAGCCGGACGCCCGCGGCGGGCACGCCCACGCAGACGCCTCCGCGCGGATCGTCATCGGCGGCGGCCTCGCGGATGCCCTCCAGCGACGCGTCGGTGAGCAGCAGCCCCTCGGTCATGCCGTAGGGAGTGCGGGCGGAGGCGTTCGGCATGAGCGCCTGCGCCTCGCCGAGCAGTCCCGCCGAGACGGGGGCGCCGGCCGAGAGGAAGGTGCGCACGCCGGCGAGGGCCCGGTGGTCGTCGGCGTCGAGCGCGCCGGCGGTGGCCACGACGTTGGCCAGTGCGGCCGGCGAGAGGAACAGCACGGTCGCGTCGACCCGGGCGGCGGCCGCGGCGACGGCGGCCGCGGTGAGCGTCCGGGGCGCGGTGACGTCCATGTCCGGAGTGGCGGAGCGCGTGCCCAGCGCGGGACCGAGCAGGGCGAACGGCGCGAAGCCCGCGACGAGGCCGGTGCCCGGTCCGATCCCGTACTGGCGGGCGAGCGCGTCGCGGACGCCGGCGAGCTGCCGGTGCGTGTAGACGACGCCCTTGGCGGGGCCGGTCGAGCCGGAGGTGAACAGGATCGCGGCCACGGCGTCGGCGGCGGGCGCCTCGCCCAGCGCCTCCGGGTCGGCGGCCAGCTCGGCGCGGCCGAGCTCGATCAGCTGCCCGAGCGACGTGTCGACCCCGAGGGCCGAGGCGGAGGCGCGGGGCAGGGTCTGCGTCGAGACCCGGCCGCCGGGCCAGCGGAGGGCCCGCGCGACGGCGAGGCCGGGCAGGGCGCCGACCACCAGATCCGGCCAGGCACCGCGGACCGCGCGGGTGAGACCGCGCAGGCCCAGGCCCGCGTCGGCGACGACCACGACGGCTCCGATGCGCAGGCACGCGTAGAGCAGCGCCGTCAGGTCGGCACCGGGCGGCACGAGGAGCGAGACGCGGTCGCCCGGGGAGACGCCGGAGGCGCGGAGCCCGGCGGCGAGCTCGCGGACCCGCTGCGAGAGCAGGCGCCAGGAGACCGAGCGGGGCCCGCCGCCTCCGGGAGGCGCCATCTCGACCAGGGCGAGCGAGTCGTCCTGCGCATTGCGGTCGAGGTGCGCCCAGAGCGGCTCGACCGGCGCGGTCGGGCGTCGGACGTCGGGGGCGGGGTCGCCGCCGAACGGCTCCTCGCCGTCGGAGAGGTCGCCCAGCCAGGTGAGGACGGCGGACGCGTAGTCGACGTCCTCGGCCACCAGGTGGCCCGCTCCCTCGTAGCGGTGGACCTGCGCGTGCGGGAGGCGGTCGACGAGGTCGTCGAGGTAGCGGTCGGAGAAGATCGGGTCCAGCGGGCCCCAGAGCATCAGGGCCGGCGTCGTCAGGGCGCTGACGCCCTCGGCGATGCGCTGCAGCTCCGGGTCGCTCGGGTGCGCGGAGTCGACCGGGATGTCGGCGACGAAGCCGCCCACTCCGCCGCGGCGCGACGCGGACCGGTAGGGCGCGCGGTACCCCTCCTTCACCGCGGAGGGCAGCGCCGGGTGCCCCAGCGCGAGGGTCGTCTCGAGGAAGGCCGGCGTGCCGACCGTCGAGGCGCCGAGCACACCCGAGGCGAGCGCGAGCCGGAGCGGGGCCGGGATCGGCTCGTCGGCGCTCTGGTGGATCGCGGTGTTCAGGAGCATCGTGGCGCGCAGCTGCTCAGGATGGTCGACCGCCCAGCCCAGCGAGACGACTCCGCCCCAGTCGTGGCCGAGGGTGACCACGTCGTCGAGGCCGAGCACGTCGGTGAGGTTGGAGAGCTCGCGCACGCGGTCGGCGAGCGTGTGCAGGGCGCCGGTCCGCTCGGAGAAGCCCATCTCGAGCTGGTCGACAGCGACCACCCGCCAGGCGGGGCCTCCGCTGCGGGCCGACTCGAGCGTGGCGGCCGCGAGGCGGCGCCAGAGGTAGGACCAGGTGGGATTGCCGTGCACGCAGAGGACGGTGCCGACGGGCTCCGTGCCGAGGGCCTCGCCCGTGTCGAGCAGGTGCCAGCGGCGCGGCACGCCCTGGGCGTCCGGAGCGTCGACGAGGCGCGACCACGCGGGATCGAGCCCGTCGAGCCCGGCCGGGGGCCGCTGCGCGGCGGCCGTGGAGCCGAGCGCTCCGCGGATCCGCTCGGCCGGGTGGGGCGCGGTCACCAGGCGATCTCGAGCATCGCGGTGTTGATGCCCGAGCCCACTCCGATGAGCAGCACCCGGTTGCCGGGCTGCAGGGTCTCGGCCTCCTGGGCCAGGGTGATCGGGATCGACGCCGGGCCGACGTTGCCGAGGGTGGGGTAGGTCGTGGGGACGCGGCTGCGGTCGATGCCGACCGCCTTCACCAGGGCGTCGGTGTGCACGTCCGACACCTGGTGCGTGATGTAGCGGTCCATCCCGCTCCAGTTCCAGTCGCGGGTGGCCTCCTTCCACGCCGAGAGGACGAGCTCCATGCCGCCCTTGAGCAGCGCCTTCGCGTCCGTGAACATGCCGTCGACGCTGCCGACGCAGAGCTCGTTGAACTGCGTGGCCGCGCGGGTGATGCCGCCGAGGATGCGGTGGCCCTTGGGGTGCTCGTCGGCCGGGCCGAGGACGGCCGCGGCGGCGCCGGAGCCGAGGGTCAGGCTCGCGAACTCGCTCATGAAGTCCTTGCGCTTGACGCCCTCGCGGCTCAGGCGCTCGATGGTGTTGACCTGGATCTCGTCGGCGTCCTCGCCGTCGATGATGAGCGCGTAGCGGATCTGGCCGGAGTCGATCAGCTGCGCGGCGAGGGTCATGCCGTTGACGAAGCCGAGGCACGCGTTCGCGATGTCGAAGTTGATGGCCGACGAGGGCAGGCCGAGCCCGTGGTGCAGGCGCACGGCGACCGAGGGCTCGAGGTGCTTGCGGGTCACCGACGTGTTGATGATCAGGCCGATCTGGTCGGCGCGGACGCCGGCCTCGGCGAGAGCGCGCTTGCCCGCGTCGATCGCCGCTCCGTCGAAGCCCTGCTCGGAGCCCCAGTTGCGGCGCTCGTGCACTCCGGCGACGCGCTGGAGGAGCCCGGTGGGGAGCCGCAGGCGCTTGAGCGCCGGAGCGAGCCGCGCCTCGATCTCGGCCGAGGTGGTCACGCGCGGAGCCAGCGTGGTCGCGACGGACAGCAATGCGACGTTGCGGTGCGTGGTCGTTGCGTTTCCGTCCAACGGAACTCCCTGTCGAGTTGTCGATCCTGGCATGTGCCTCCGTGATTTTACGCTGTCGTTCAGGCTGCGCTTCCTGGATGCCCGCTGGGCGGTCGCGGAACGCGTCCTCGGCGGCCCGGCGGAGGCTCCTCCCCCGGAACGACGGGCGAGGAGCCGCCGAGGCCACACGCGACGCGCGGTGTCAACCCACCCGCCGGGGCGTCAGGTCCCCATCGCCCACGGCTCGCGATCGCCGCGGAGGCGGGCGGCGAGCGCCATCGCCTGCTCGTCGGTCAGGGTCGCGACGTAGTCGACCACACCGCGCCCCCGGCCGAGCCGCTGCAGCGCGGCCGGGTCGGAGGTCGGCCGGCCGCGCTCGTCCAACGGGAGCCAGTCGGGGTGGTCGGCGCGCAGGCGGAAGTAGCCGTCGGTCGCGAGCTCGATCAGGTCGAGCAGCTTCTGCGGAGCCCGCGAGCCGTCGCGCGGATCCTCGAGCCAGGCGTCGAGGTGGGTCACCAGCGTCTCGAGCACCTGCGACTGGCCGCGCTGGTAGGTGGCGAAGTCCGGCCGGTCGATCACGAAGCGCGTGTGCACGAACTTCAGCACGGCCACGTCGTGCCAGGCGTCGGGGAGGAGGGAGAGGTGGCCCGAGCGGACGTTCGGCTCGGCGAGCACCACCACGGAGCGCTGCAGGCGGCCGATCCAGGAGGAGACGAAGGCCTCGATCGCGCGCTCGGTACGCGTCGATCCGTCGAACGGGAGCGCGAGGAGCCCCTCGACCAGCTCGGTCGACACCCGCTCCACGGAGGCGCGGAAGTGCTCGTCGCTCGCGATCCACGGGTCGCGGGCCACGAGCCTCCGGCGGAGCATCTCGAGCGAGTGCCCGGGGGCGCGCGCCCACAGCTCCTCGGCGTCGAGGGCGGCGAGCGCGTTCTGCTCGCGGAGGAACGCGCGGAACTCCACGGCGACGGCCGCCTGCTGCAGCACTCCCGCGCGGTAGAAGTCGTCGAGGTCGTGCAGCGAGTAGGCGATGTCGTCGGCGACGTCCATCACCGAGCACTCGAGGGTCTGCTGCCAGGGGGCGATCGCGGCGAAGCCGGAGCGGGCGTCGAGCAGGTCGTCGAGGTCGAGGGTGTACGCCGAGAACTTCGGCGGAGCGGTCTCCCACCGGCTGGCGGTCGAGCCGCGGGGCAGCTCGGTCGGGTCGGCGGAGTCGATGCCGGGGCGGTGGACCGTCCGCCCCCACGGGTACTTGAGCACGGCGGCTCGGGAGGCGGCGGTGAGGTTCAGCCCCACCTCCACCGTCTCGCAGACGTCGAGCTCGGAGAGGATCCGGAACGACTGCGCGTTGCCCTCGAAGCCCTCCGCGAGCCCCAGCCGCTCGCGCGCGAGGCGGTCGAGCGCCTGCTCGCCGAGGTGGCCGAACGGAGGGTGGCCGAGGTCGTGCGCGCTGGCCGCGGCCTGCACGACCACCGGGTCGCAGCCGCCGAGCCGCTCGACCAGCTCGCGCTGGGCGGGATCGGTGGTGGTCAGCTGCATCGCGATCGCGCGGGCGACCGCGGTGACCTTGATCGAGTGCGTGAGCCGGTTGTGCACGACCTGGCCGACGCCCGAGGGCGAGATGACCTGGGTCACCGCGGAGAGGCGGGCGAAGTAGGGCGAGAAGCGGATCCGCTCCAGGTCGACGCGGTACTCGGGGTACTCCTCGCCGGTGGCGAACCGGTCGACGGGCTCGGGGATGCGCCGGTCGCGGCGGTGGTCGTGCGGGGCCGAGGCCCGCGGGGCCGTCGTCTCGGGGAGTGCCGGCTCGCTCATGGCTTCACCCTAATCAGGGGCGCGGGGGCGGAGGGACCGCGCCGCTCCGGCGGTCGGCGTCGCTCCTCCGGTCGGCGTCGCTCCTGCGGCGAGACACCGCGTCCGCCGGCGAGGCACCGCGGGGACGGCGGCGCCTCGGGGAGCGCACGAACACCTCGGCGGTCCGGTGGGCGAGGCCGGCGCCTCGGCGGACGCCGGGACGCCCCGCGGCAGCCCGGCCGACGGGCGAACAGAAGACGGGGGGCGCGGACTCCCGTCAGGCGGACTGCTCGCGCGGAGCGACGGCGAGGTGCACGGCCGCGGCGACGACCGCGCCGAGGACGTAGGCCGCGATGTCGAGCCAGGAGAAGGTGGTGCCGACGACGAGGCGGAGCGGCGCCCACAGCTCGACCAGGCGCGCTGCGACTCCGATCGCCTGCAGCTGCTCCATCGCGATCGACCAGGCCAACGCGATCCCGGCAGCCGTCACGCCCGGGATTCGCGGCAGGAGCACCGCGATCAGCAGCGCCACCAGCACGACGTAGGCCACTCCGCCGGCGAGGTCGGCGAGCAGCCCCGTGAGCACGAACCGCAGTGCCAGGCCCAGGCCGAGCACGGCGACGGCCGCGAGGGCGAAGCGGAACCGCGCCTTCACCGGGCACGCTCCTCGAGGGCGCGCTGGAGGCGCTCGAGAGCGAGGAGGAACGTGCGGTCGTCGGCCACGTGCCAGCCGAGGGCGGCCGGGGCGGCGACGACCAGGGGCACGAGGACGGTGCGCGGGCGCCGCCTCGCCGCACGCAGGACGGCGGAGGCGGGCGGCGGGGCGAGGACCGCCAGGACCAGCGCGCGGACCCGGTGGGCACCCGAGGGCGAGGTGCCGACGCCCACCGAGACGATCCGATCCCACTCGGCGATGCGCAGGGCGTCTGCGCGCTCGGCGGCGAGCTCGAGTCCGTCGCGGCCGACGGCCAGCACCGCGGCGGCGGCGGCCGGAGCGGCGGAGGCGGGTGCCGCGATCCGGCGCAGCGCCCGGGCGAGCTCGGGAGTGCGCAGGACGGCGAACCCCTCGGTGACCGCGGCGAGCGCCGCCAGCCGGCGCTGCCGCTCCGGGGCGGCCTGACGGACCCGGGCCCGGACGGCGGCCGGGGCGGGCAGGGGCGCGGCGAGCAGCGCCGTCGGCTCGAACCGCGTGCGCGGGGGCAGCGGGACCGCCGGCGGCGTGCGCGGCGGGGGCTCGCCCCAGTGCGGCGTCGATGCGGGATCCATGCGCCCCTCCCTCCTCGCGCGGCTCCGAGCCGCCCCTGAGATCATCCCTCCTCCGCCCTCCCGCCTTGCCGAGAGGGCTCGGCGGGCTTACCATGGAGTACCCCCCGGGGGTATGCCGCGACCGGCGTGCCGACCGGACGCCCACCGAGCCGATCGACCGGATCGGACCGGACGCACCACACAGGAGGACCCATGAGCACCAGGATCGACCTCGGCCTGACCGCGAGCGGATCGACGGGAGGGTGCGGCTGCGGCGGAGGCGGCGCCTGCGCGTGCGGCGGCCACGGCTCTGGCCGCTCCGATGGCGGCGACCCGGCGCAGGGCTCCCTGTCGGCCGCGTCCGTGCAGAGCTTCGGAGTCGCGGGCATGACCTGCGAGCACTGCGTCCGCAGCGTCACCGAGGAGCTCGCCGCCTACCCCGAGGTCTCGGCGGTCGACGTGTCCCTCGCCCCCGACGGGGTCTCGACCGTCACGGTCGGTTCCTCCCGGCCGCTCGGCCGCGAGGAGATCGCCGCCGCCGTCGCCGACGCGGGCTACCGCCTCGCTCCCCTGAGCTGACGTGGCCGAGACCACCGGCACCCCGCTCGAGCTCGCCATCGGAGGGATGACCTGCGCCTCCTGCGTCGCGCGGGTCGAGAAGCGCCTCGACGCGCTCCCCGGAGTCCACGCGACCGTCAACCTCGCCCTCGAGCGCGCGACGCTGACCCTCCCGCCCGGCACGACTCCCGCCGACGCGATCGCCGCCGTCGAGGCCGCGGGCTACAGCGCGACGGTCCCCTCCACCGGCGAGGCGGCTCCCGCGGAGGAGCAGGAGGAGCAGAGCGACGACGACCGGGAGCGGCGCGCCCTGCGCACCCGGCTCCGCGTCTCCGCCCTGCTCGCCGTGCCGGTGGTCCTGCTCTCGATGATCCCGCCGCTGCAGTTCGCGAACTGGCAGTGGCTGTGCCTCGCCCTCGCCTCACCGGTCGCGATCTGGGGCGCGCTGCCCTTCCACCGCAACGCCTGGCGGGCGCTGCGGCACGGCTCCACCACCATGGACACCCTGATCAGCCTCGGGGTCAGCGCCTCCTTCGCCTGGTCGGTCTGGGCTCTGTTCCTCGGCGACGCCGGGCGGCTCGGCATGAGCATGCCGTTCGAGCTGCTGGGCAGCCGCTCCGGCCACGACGAGATCTACCTCGAGGTCGCCGCCGCCGTCCCTGTCCTCGTGCTGGCCGGCCGCTACCTGGAGGCGCGGTCGAAGCGCGACGCCGGTGCGGCGCTCCGGGCGCTCCTCCGCCTCGGCGCGAAGGACGCCGTGCGCGTCGCCGCCGACGGACAGGAGGAGCGCGTGCCCGCGTCCTCGCTCGCCGTCGGCGACGTCCTCCGCGTGCGCCCCGGCGAGACCGTCGCCGCCGACGGCACCGTGCTCGAGGGCTCGAGCGCGATCGACGCGAGCATGCTCACCGGCGAGAGCGTGCCGGTCGAGGTCGGCCCCGGCTCGACCGTGACCGGCGGAGTGCTCAACGCCCACGGCCTGCTCACCGTCCGCGTCGACCGCGTCGGCTCCGAGACCACGCTCGCGCGGATGGGCCGCCTCGTCTCGGACGCGCAGGCCGGCAAGGCGCGCATCCAGCGGCTCGCCGACCGCGTCTCCTCCGTCTTCGTGCCGGTCGTGGTGGTGCTCGCCCTGGCCACCCTCGCCGGCTGGCTGATCGCCGGCGCCGACCTCGCCGCCGCCGTCTCTCCCGCCGTCGCCGTCCTCGTCGTCGCGTGCCCGTGCGCGCTGGGCCTGGCCACCCCGACCGCCGTCCTCGTCGGCACCGGCCGCGGCTCCCAGCTCGGGATCCTCCTCCGCGGGCCGGAGGTGCTCGAGGCCGGGCGCCGGATCGACACGGTCGTGCTCGACAAGACCGGCACGCTCACCACGGGCGCGTTCCAGGTCGTCGAGTCCAGCGACGACGAGAGCCTGCGGTTGCTCGCCGCCGTCGAGCGCGGGTCGGAGCATCCGCTCGCCGCAGCGATCGTGGCCGGGGCCGCGCACCTCGACGTCCCCGAGGCGACCGGATTCCGCTCCAGCACCGGGTTCGGCGTGCGCGCCCGGGTCGAGGGCCGCCTGGTCGTCGCCGGCCGGCTGCGCTGGCTGGAGGAGCAGTGGGGCTTCGCGCCGGGCGGTCTCGCCGAGCGCGCCGAGCGAGCGACCGCCGAGGGCGGCACCGTCGTCGGCGTCGGCTGGGAGGGGGCGCTGCGCGGCTTCGCGGTCCTCCGCGACGAGCCGAGGCCGGAGGCGTCCCGCACCGTCCGCGCCCTGCGCGAGCGGGGCCTGCGGGTGATGGTGCTGACCGGCGACAACCCGCGGGCGGCGCAGGCCGTCGCCTCGGCCGTCGGCATCGACGAGGTCGTCGCCGAGGTGCTGCCGGAGGAGAAGCTCGCCGTGATCGAGCGCCTCCGTGCGGAGGGCCGCCACGTCGCCTTCGTCGGCGACGGTGTGAACGACGCCGCCGCGCTGGCCGCCGCGGACGTGGGGATCGCGATGGGCGCCGGATCGGACGCGGCGATCGAGGCGAGCGACATCACCCTCGTCGGCGACGACCTCGGCCGAGTGCCCGACGCCCTGCGCCTCGGGCGCCGCACCCTCGCGGTCATCCGGGGCAACCTCTTCTGGGCCTTCGCCTACAACGTGGCCGCGATCCCGCTCGCGATGGCCGGACTCCTGGGGCCGCTCGTGGCCGGCGCCGCGATGGCGTTCTCGAGCGTCTTCGTCGTGCTGAACAGCCTGCGGCTGCGGTCGTTCCGCTGAGTCCCGGCGGGCCGTCCGGAGTTCCCTCGCGGAGCTCTTGACGGCCCGCCCGCAGGTGGCGAGGGTGAGCGCATGAGCCTCTTCATCACCTGCCCGGTCGACGACGTCGAGCGCGCCACCGCCTTCTACACCGCGCTCGGCTGGACCCTGAACGCCGAGATGTCCCGCGAGGACGTCTCCTGCTTCGCGATCGGTCCCGGCACGTCCGTCATGCTCGCGAGCCGCGCGATGTACGAGAGCGTCGGCGCCACCGAGGAGCTGATCGGCGCCCCCGGCACCCCCTCGAAGGTGACCGTCTCGTTCGACCTCGACAGCCGCGCGGCCGTCGACGAGCTCGTCGAGCGGGCCGCCGCCGCGGGCGGCCGGATCGGCGACACCGACGACTACCCCTTCATGTACCAGCGCCAGTTCGACGACCTCGACGGCTACCACTACTCCCCGTTCTGGATGAAGCCGGGCGGCGACGAGGCGGAGTGACGGGGCCGCGCGGACTCACTCCGCGTGCCGCAGGCGGTGCCGCCGGACCGCGGCCCGGTTCGCGCAGCGGACGGAGCAGTACCGCTGCCGGCCGTTCCGCGTCACGTCGACGACGACGTTCCTGCAGTGGTCGCCCGGCGCCCGACCGGCCTCGCACCGCAGGAGGCGGCTCATCCCCCGGGTCGTCAGGTGCAGCGCCGTGCCCACCGCGATGACGGCGTGGAGGACGTGCGCCAGGGACTGGTCCCGGTCGCGGTAGTGCAGGTGCCAGCCCTCGTCGTCGTGGTCGGTCAGGCGCGGATACGCGGCGATCGCGGCCATCTGGCGGTTCAGCGACGTCGCCCGGTCGCTCGGAGTCGGCGCGTCGACCACTTCCAGCCACTCGTCGATCACGTCGCGTGTCCGGGCGTGGTCGTCCGGGCCGGACTCGAAGGCCATCGTCATGCCGAACTCGCGCGTGCGCTCCTCGATGCCCTCGCGGTCGGACGGTCAGTCGTTCGCGAGGGAGGCGGCGAGCAGGACCGCGTACTCGCCGTAAGGGTTGAGCTGCATAAGACCATGACAGCACAGTGGCTCCCATGCGCACCTCCGCCCCCTCCCCGCACCCCTCCGAGCCGCTCGCTCCCGCCGTCGATCCGCACGAGCACGGCTGGACGACCGAGTCGGCCCACCGGACCAGCGAGGGCGTCGTCGTGTACGTCCGCTGCGTCGGCTGCGGGACGCGGCGCGTGGACGTGCGGACCGGGCACCAGGATCCCCCTGTCGCTCTCAGCCGCTTCCTGCCCGCCTCCGACGACCGCTCCCGCCGTGGAGCAGAGGGAGGATGAGGGCATGATCGCCGACCTGACCCTCCCCTGCGACGCCGGCCCCGGGGAGAGGAGCCTCCTCCTCCGCCGCGCGGTGCTCGACGACCTCCCCGCGCTCGTCCGGCTCCTCTCCGACGACCCGATCAGCGCCGGGCGCGGAGACGTCGCCGCCGAGGAGGACGAGGCCGCCTACGAGGCCGCCTTCCGGAGCATCGCGCAGGACCCGGGCAACGATCTCGTGGTCGCGATCGACCGCACCGGAGCCGTGGTGGGCACGCTGCAGCTGACCGTGATCCCCGGGATGGCGCGCCGCGGCAGCTCCCGCCTGCTCGTCGAAGCGGTCCGGGTGGCGAGCGCCGAGCGGTCGGCGGGGATCGGCACGGCCCTGATGCGCTGGGTGCTGGACGTCGCTGCGATCGAGCTCCGCACGCCGCTCGTCCAGCTGACCTCGGACGCCGCCCGCACCGACGCCCACCGCTTCTACCTGCGCCTGGGCTTCGTCGACTCGCACGTGGGCTTCAAGCGCCGCGTCGAGCTGCCGGGCTCGTAGCGGCGGTGCGGGCAGCCCGTCCGGACGCCTGATCGGCGTGTCCCCGCAAGCACGACCGGCGCAGGAGGGGACGCCCCGAGCGGAGGCCCGGACGGCACTGCTCGCCTCTCCCCGGCCGACGTGATTGGCTGGCCCGATGAGAACCGAGACCCGCCAGGGCGTCCCCCTCCTGCTCGTCGACGACGACGGAGGCGCGCTCTCGACCCCGGACGACGCGATCGCGCTCATCGGCGAGACCTACGGCGGCGATGTCGAGACGATCGTGGTGCCCGTCGGCCGGCTCGACCCCGAGTTCCTCCGCCTGCGCTCCGGCATCGCCGGCGAGTTCGTGCAGAAGTTCGTCTCGTACGGCAAGCGGCTGGTGATCCTCGGCGACGTCAGCGGACCGGTGGCGGAGTCGAGCGCGCTGCAGGCCTTCGTCGTCGAGTCGAACCGCGGCGACCACCTCTGGTTCGCCGCCGACCTCGAGGCGCTCGACGCCCGCCTCCGCAGCTCCGGGACCGCGAACGGGCCCGGTGCCGACGGCGGAGTGGAGCCGACGCCCGGCCCCGCCCGCTGATGCCCCTGCTCCAGCCCGGCCCCGACGGCTCTCCACCCGAGGTCGACGGTCCGGTCCGCCTCCTCCTGCTCGCCGACACGCACCTCCCGAAGCGGGCGAAGGCCCTCCCGGACGAGGTGTGGCGCGCGGTCGACGAGGCCGACCTGGTCGTGCACGCGGGCGACTGGGTCGACGAGGCGACACTGGACGCGCTGGAGGAGCGGGCGGCGCTCCTGCTGGCCGTGTGGGGCAACAACGATCCGGAGCCGCTGCGCGCCCGCCTGCCCGAGGTCGCGCGCGCCCGCGTCGCCGGCCTCGACGTCCGCGTGGTGCACGAGACCGGAGCGGCGACCGGCCGCGAGACCCGCGCCGACGCCGCCCATCCGGGTGCCGACGTGCTCGTCTTCGGGCACAGCCACATCCCCTGGGACACCGTCTCCCCGGCGGGTCTCCGCCTGCTCAATCCGGGCTCCCCGACGGATCGGAGGCGCCAGCCGGCCTGCACCTTCCTGACCGCCGTCGCCGACGACGGAGTGCTCCGCTACGTGCACCTGACCGCCCTGCCGCTCCGGGCACGAACCATTCCCGGCGGCGGCGCAAGGGGGTCACAGAGCATTTAGGTCGGCCTAAGCTCACCTGGATGAGCAGCTCACACGACCACCCCGACTCCGCGCACCTGCGCCCGGAGGGTCTCGACGACGCCACCGTGGCGGCGCTCGGGAAGCTCTCGGAGGCGCTCGAGACGGTCGAGCACGCCCGCGGTCTGCTCTACGGCTTCCACCGGCTCACCGGCGCAGCCGACCTCGCTCTGGGCGAGGCCGTCGACGCGCTGCGCGAGGCCGGCCACGCCGCGACCGCCGAGCGGATCGAGGCCGAGCTCGTCGGCCGCAACGTCATCGAGGGGCGCTGGACCTTCCAGATCGTCGAGGACTACGACGACACCTACTACGCCGCGTTCCGGGAGCAGGAGCGCGCCGCGCGCGACGAGCTCGCCGGCGGACGCCGCCACCTCTTCGAGTCCGAGATGAAGGAGGACCGCCGCTCCGGCGGCCGCCGCCACCACGAGTCGCGCCCGGAGGCGGGCTCGTGAACGCCGTCATCCGGATGCACGCCTCGTCGCTGCGGGTCAAGGCGGTCACGCCGGGCCGCGGCGGACGCGGCACGCCTCCCGAGCCCGAGGCGACGATGCGTCGCACCACGCTCAGCATCGACGGCCGTCGCTTCCTCCTCGCCGTCTCCCTCGACACCGAGGAGCTCGAGAAGCGCCTGGTCGAGGCCGTGCGCAACCGCGGCGACATGGTGAGCTTCACGGTCGCCGGCGAGCGCGAGGTCTGCGTGCTGGTCTCCCCGGGCGTCGCGGTCATCCTCGAGCACGAGGACGTCCCGGTCGAGGATCCGGACGCCGAGGACGCGCCGATCCTGTACGACGACGTCGAGTACCTGACCTGATCCGTCGGCGGCCGGTCCCGGCCGCCGGTCCGGGCGCGGCTCTCGACTCGGGTCGTCCACCCGCTCAGACCGCTCCGGTGCTCGCCCACAGGTGGAACGCCGCGTGCGCCCGGTGCGGCCGCCACGCCTGCGACGCCGCCTCCGCCTCCGCCGTGCTCACCCGGCCGAGCGCCTTCCGCAGCACCAGGTCGCCGGCGGGGAAGGCGTCCGGATCGCCGAGGAACCGGAGCGCGAGGTAGTCGGCCGTCCACGGCCCGATGCCCGGGATCGCGAGGAGCGCGCGCCGCTGCTCCGGCAGGTCGCCCGCGCGGTCGAGCACGGGTCCGGCGGCGAAGGCCTCGGCGACGGCCCGGACCGTCCGCGCCCGGGCGTTGGTGATCCCGATCGCCGAGCGCAGCGCCTCGAACTCCGGCGCGAGCAGGGCGGCGGGTGCCGGGAACGCCAGCAGACCGCGCTCCCCCGGGGCGCCGAAGGCCGCGGCGGTCCGTCCGCCGAAGGTCCGGGCCGCGGCGACGGACACCTGCTGGCCGAGGACCGCCATCACCGCCGCCTCGAACGCCTCCGGGTACTGCGTCGCGCGCAGCCCCGGTCGGGCCGCGATGGAGCGGGCGAGCAGCGGGTCCCGCGAGAGCTCGGCGCCGATCGCCACCACGTCGGAGTCGAGGTCGAACCAGGCACGGACGACCGCGGCCGCCGGCGTCAGCACGTCCGGCTCCGCCTCCACCCGCAGCCCGGTCTCCGTCACCTCGAGCACGATCGGCCGCGGCGCCCCGTCGAGGGTGAGCAGGCGCTCCAGGCGCCGGCCGTCGGCCGAGACCCGCTCCACTCCGGGGAGGGCGTGGTTGCGGAGGAGGCTCGCGGCGCCGGCGGAGTCGAAGGGCCCGAGGGCCGGCAGGTCGAGGGAGGACGTCTCGTTCAGGGGAGCAGGACCGTCTTGCCGCGCGCGCGGCCCGACTCGACGAGGGCGAGCGCGGCGGCCGCCTCGGTCAGCGGGAAGGAGGGCCCGAGCACGACCTCGAGCTCCCCGCGACCGGCGCGGTCGAGCAGGCCCGGCCGGGCGGCGTCGCGGAGCGCGGTGCCGGGATCGGCTCCCGGTCCGCCGCCGAGCATCAGGATCCCGCCGAGGCGGGCGGCGTGCTCGAAGCCGGCCACAGTGGCGATGCGCGAGCGGTCGGCGACGAGAGCCACCGAGGCGTCCAGCGCCTCGTCGGTGCCCGCCGTGTCCAGCGCGACGTCGACGCCGCCGGGGGCCAGGGCGCGCACGCGCTCCTCCAGCCCGGCGCCGTAGCGGACCGGCTCCGCGCCGAAGCGGCGGACGACCTCCTCGCCGCGCTCGCTCGTGGTGCCCAGCACCCGTGCTCCGCGGGCGACCGCGAGCTGCACCGCGAGCGAGCCGACGGCCCCGCTCGCCCCGTGCACCAGGACGGTGTCCCCGGAGGAGACGCGGGTGGCCTCGACGAGGTGCTCGGCGGTCGTCCCGGCCAGCAGCAGGCCCGCGGCCGCCGCCCAGCCGAGCCCGGCGGGCTTGGGCAGGACCGCGCTCGCGGGCGCGACCAGCTCGGCGGAGTAGCCGCCGGAGACCCGGAACGCCACGACCTCGTCGCCCACCCGGATCGGGCCGAGCGGCCCCTCGGCCCCCTCGCCGACCGCGGTCACGACTCCGGAGACCTCGCTGCCCGGCCGGACCGGCACCCGTCCGCGCCCGAACATCCCGCGCAGGAGCTTCGCGTCGGCCGGGTTCACGCCCGCTGCGCGCACCGCGATCCGCACCCTGCCGGGCGCCGGCTCCCCCGGATCGACCTCGACGGCGCGCAGCGCCTCCGGCCCGTCGAATCCCTCGGCCTGCATCGCGACGACCATGCGTCCGCCTCCCGTTCCCGGGCGCCCGCGCACCCGAGCGCGACGCTAGCAGCAGCGTCCGACCCCCGGACCCCCTGCGGAGAGCGCGGCAGCCGACCGAGAACGCCCGTTCTGGTACCGCCTACCATGGAGGGATGTCCCCGATCCTCGACGAGCGCCCTCCCCGCGAGGCGATCCTCGCGGCCGCCGACCGGCTCTACTACGAGCGCGGCATCCAGTCCGTGGGGATGGACGAGCTCCGCACGGCCGCGGGCGTCTCGTTGAAGCGCCTCTACTCGGAGTTCCCGAGCAAGGAGTCGGTGGTGGTCGCCGTCCTGCACGGCCGGCACGAGCAGTGGACCCTCGGCGTGACCACCCGGGTCGCCGCGGCGGACGGACCTCGCGGCAAGCTGCTCGCGATCTACGACTTCCTCTTCGACTGGTTCTCCGAGGACTCGTTCCGCGGCTGCGGCTTCATCAACGCCTTCGGGGAGCTCGGCTCGTCGAACCCGATGGTCGCCGAGATGGCGCGCGACCACAAGGAGACGTTCCAGCGCTTCCTCGCGACCCTCGCTGAGGAGGCGGGTGGCGGCGCCGAGCTCGCCGCGCAGCTCGCGATCCTCGCCGAGGGCGCCCAGACCACCGCGGCCATCGCCGGAACCCCGGAGGCCGCCCTGCACGCGCGTCGCGCCGCCGAGATCCTCATCGACGCGGAGACGCGCCCCGTCTGAGGCACGCCGCGCGCGGGATCAGGCCTCGCCGCCCCCGGGCGGGCCGACCACCAGCAGCGCCGCGAAGACCACGGCGACCAGAGCCAGGACCAGCGCCCCGGCGAGCACGGGCCGCGCGAGCGCCCAGCGGAGGAGCCGGCTCGTCACGCGCCGGTCGCGCGGGTCGTCCGTCGCGTGCGTCCGCCACGGGCCCTCCAGCAGGCCGCGGCGCTCGAAGCCGCGCTCCAGCGGGACCGTCGCGTAGGGCACGACCGCGCTGACGACCGCGAGCGCCGTCGCGCCCGCCGACCACCGCTGGTTGACCGCGAGCACCAGGGCCGCGGCTCCGTAGGCGAGGAACGCGAACCCGTGGATCGGCCCGGCGACGCTCACCGGCCAGTCGCCGGCTCCGGCCGCGTACTTCAGCAGCATCCCGACGATCAGGAGAGTCCAGGTCACCGCCTCGACGATCGACAGCAGGCGGAAGAGGCGGCGCGGGCTCATGGGATCGGCTCCGTTCGGTCCGCGGCGACGCGGCTCGGGGTCGGTCGAGGGTCGCCCGGAGCCTACGGGAGCACGCTCGCGAGGAACCTGAGCGGACGAGGACCGCTCGGGGCGCTCAGCCCAGCCAGCCGGTGAGCGAGAGGGCCGTCACCGCGCCGACCAGGCCCGCGGCGACGAGGGCGACCGTGCCCGTGACTCCGCTGCGGGAGGGGGCTGCGGCGGGGCCGCCGGCCAGGCGCGCCCAGAGCCGGCGTGCCACCTCCTCGGCGGAGGGGCGGTCGGCCGGATCGAGAGCGGTCATCGCGGTCAGCAGCTCGCGCCACTCCGCCGGGACCGTCTCCGGGACGACGGGCGCGTGGTGGAGGCGCTGGATCGAGATCTCGAGCGTCGTGCCGGTGTAGGCCCTGCGGCCCGAGACGGCCTCGAGCAGGACCAGCCCGAGCGAGTAGACGTCGGACGCCGGTCCGACCGGGCCGGAGCCGAGGCTCTCGGGGCTGAGGTACGCGGCGGTGCCCACCAGCACGTCGGAGCGGGTGAGCCGGGCGTCGTCGACCGAGCGGGCGATCCCGAAGTCGCTGAGCTTGGCCTCGTGCGCGGAGAAGCCGGATGCGGTGGCGCGCGAGCGGACGAGGACGTTCTCTGGCTTCACGTCGCGGTGGAGGACGCCCTGCGCGTGCAGGTGCGCGAGAGCATCGGCCACCTGAGCGCCGACCTCCGCGACGAGCCGCTCATCGCCGGAGCCGAACCAGTCGGCCGCCGGGTCGCTGCGGTCGAAGTACTCGAGGACGAGGAACGCGAGGTCGCCCTCCTCGCCGGGGATCTCGCCCTGGTCGAGGACGTCCACCACGGAGGCGTGACGCGAGTCGATCAGGAAGCGGATCTCGCGCTCGCGACGCGCCCGCTCGTTGGGGGTGTCCGGGACGTCGCGGTGGACCTTGACCGCGACCTGGCGGGCGAGGCGGAGGTCGCGGGCGCGGTAGACGACGGCGCTGCCGCCCTCCCCCACCCGCTCGAGCACGAGGTAGCGACCGGCCAGGGTGGAGCCGACCAGCGGATCCACGACGTCGGCCAGGAGCGGCTGCAGGCGGTCGAGTTCGTCCAGCACGGGCAGCTCCCTTCGCGAATGAGTCACTAGCTCGTCTAACTAGTAGTCCCTTCGTAGTGGTCGCCGCCCTTCCAGGCAAGCACCTCGGGGGAGGTTGGCTTGTCTAGATGTTCTTGCTACGAGACTGTCTAGACTGTTCGGCATGGATGAGGTCACGCTGAAGCGACCCGGGGCCTTCTGGTTCTCGGGTGAGGCGACCGAGCCCGGAGCGGTGGAGGTCCTCGCCGCGATGCGCGCCTTCCGCACGGCGGAGGCCGCGATGCGCCGACGGACCCGCGGATCCATGGGCATGGGCGAGAACGACCTGCTGGCCGTGCAGTTCCTCATGCGCCGCCAGCAGAAGGGCGTGCACGTCAGCCCGAAGGACCTGGCCTCCTACCTCGGCATCTCCTCCGCCTCCACGACCGTGCTGATCGACCGGCTGGTCAAGAGCGGGCACGTGGTCAGGGAGCCGCACCCGAGCGACCGCCGGGCCATCCGCATCGTCGCCACCCCCACCTCCCACCGCGAGGTGCGCGAGACGCTCGACGAGATGCACCGCCGCATGCTCGAGGCGGCCGAGACGCTCAACCCCTCCGAGGCCGGGACCGTCATCCGCTTCCTGCAGACGATGCGCGACATCGTCGAGCGCCCGGCCGACTCCGAGACGGTCGACGCCGCCCAGGAGCTCGCGGGCGAGCCGATCGGCGAGTACGCCGACGGCGTGCTGGAGCAGCGCCGCGCCTGACCGGCGTCCCCGCGGCCGTGGCCGCGCGTCCCCAGGAGTTCACTCCGAGGGTCTTCTGCCGCGCCCCGGATCCGTCGGAGAATCGAGTCGTCCGGCGGCGATGGACAGAAAACGCACTCCGCGACGTAAGTAGCTAGCTCAACTAGTAGGAAGTCTTTCTAGCGATATAGAGTGACGGACGTCAGCCACTCGCACGTCAGATCGGAGCACACCATGGGCAACATCCTGTACGGCACTCCCCCCGCCGCCATCGAGGTCGAGGACCGCGCCCTCGCCCATCTCCAGATCGTCATCATCAACAAGTTCCGCCGCGACGAGCGCTTCCTGCTCACCCTCGACGCGAGCCCCCAGGCCGGCACCGGCCGCCGCGGCGTGTGGATGCACCCGACCATCCCGATCCAGTTCGAGTTCAAGGGCAGCCGCCAGCCCACGATCAACCCGGAGTGGGTCGAGGCCCTCATGGAGCGCGCCAACAGCGGCGCCGGCCTCCGCATCGTGCCCGAGCCGACGAGCAACGCCGCCGTCCCGCTGCGCCGCGCCGAGCCCGCCGCCTGACCCTCCGCGCCGGAGCCGCTCCCGATCAGGCTCCGCCGCCGCACACCGACACGACCCGCCTTCCCGCCCGGGAGGCGGGTTCCATCGTCTCCGGGCCTGAGAACCCCGGGAGCGCGCTCGCAAGTGGTTGACATTCCGCGCCACGGTCAGGGTCGCAGTCCTACACTGCTCCTGCGGCACGGGGTCGTTCCGGCGGGCTCGTCCCTGCTGTCGCACGCATGACCGGCCGCCGGCCGCTCGGGCCCCCCTCTCGAGCGACCGGCGGACGGCTGCGCGGCGCACCCGAAGCGCCGTCCGCGAGGTCCGCCGGAACCAGGAGCGGCCAGATGACCCACGGAACGAACAGCCTCACCACCACCGTCGACGAGGTGCGCCCGGGCGACCTCTTCTGCGCCGTCGTCGCCCACGAGACCGAGCAGTGGCGCGTCGTCGCCGTCCTCGGCATCCGCGTCCTCGCCGAGCGGGTCTCCGGAGGAGACCGCCGCAGCTTCACCCTCCGCTTCGTGCGCCACCAGCTCTCGCCGGACGTGCTCATCGCGAGGGGCGTCGCAGCGAACCGCTAGGGGATCAGGCGCTCCGCGCGGTAGCGGTCGAAGAGCGCCGTGAACGAGTCGACCGTCCGGTGGAACGCCGTGAAGCCGGCGAGGCGGGACTTGCCGATGTCGGTGACGACCTCGAGGTTCCGGCCGAGGTCGGCGTCCGTGTGCCACCAGGAGGCGACGCGGGAGAGGTCGGGCTCGATCAGCCCGTGCTCGTCGACGAGACGCCGCCAGACGGGCTCGGCATCGGCCATCTGCTGCTCGAGCGGCTGCGGCTCCTCCCGCGGGCCGACCGGCTCGACGCCGAAGTGCTCCGCGATCCGGGTCCACATCCAGCGCCAGCGGAAGACGTCGCCGTTGACCACGTTGAAGGCCTGGTCACGGCCCGCCTCCGACGTCGACGCCCAGAGCATCTGCTCGGCGAGGATCGTCGCGTCGGTCATGTCGGTGAGTCCGTTCCACTGCGTGAGCGAGCCGGGGAACACGAACGGGGTGCCCTCGGCACGGTGGATCGACGCCGCGACCGCGAGGGTCAGCCCCATGTTCATCGCGTTGCCGACGGCGTGCCCGATGACCGTGTGCGAACGGTGCACCGACCAGGTGAACCCGGCGCGCCCGGCCGCGGCGAAGAGCTCGTCCTCCTGCGCGTAGTAGAAGTTCGGGGCGTCGAGGCGCTCCTCCTCCTCGTGGAACGGGGTGTCGGGCATCGCGCCCTGCCCGTACGCCTCGAACGGGCCGAGGTAGTGCTTGAGGCCGGTCACCAGCGCGACGTGCTCGACGGGAGCGTGCGCGAGCGCGGCGAGGAGGTCGCGGACCATGCCGCCGTTGACCGCGATGTTCTCCTCCTCCGTCGCCTGGCGCGACCAGGCGGTGAAGAAGACGTGCGTGGGGCGCTGGTCGGCGAGAACGCGGGCCAGGTCCTCGGCGGAGCGCAGGTCGGCGGCGAGCGGAGTGACGCCGGGGAGCGCGTCGATCGGGCGGCGCGAGAGGGCGGTCACCGGCCACCCCTGCTCGGTGAGCAGGTCGACGAGGGCGGAGCCGCCGATGCCCGTCGCACCGACGACGAGGGCGCTGCGGGGGTCGGACGGGGGGACGGGAGTGGTGGAGGACATCCCCTGGGCCAACAGCCCCGGGGGCGAGGCATTCCCCGATCCGGGCGTCACGGAGGGACACCGGAGGTCACGGAGGGACACCGGAGGTCACGGAGGGACACCGGGCGTCACGGGCGGACCGCGGACCGGGCTCCTCCCCTACCGTCGAGCACGAGCCGCCCGGGGTGGGCGCAGCGGAACAGGAGCCGACGATGACCGCGACCGACGTGCGGGCCGTGCCCGAGGTGGACTACGAGGAGCTGGCGGGGCGGTTCCGGCCGCTGTTCGCCGAGATCGCGGCGGGGGCGGCGGCGCGGGAGAGCGCGCGCGAGCTGCCGGTCGCGCAGATCCGAGCGCTGGCGGAGGCCGGGTTCGGCGCGGTGCGCGTGCCGCTGGAGTCCGGCGGGGCCGGCGCGAGCCTCCCCCAGCTGTTCCGCCTGCTGACGGAGCTGGCCGCCGCCGATTCCAACCTCCCGCAGGCGCTCCGCGGCCACTTCGCCCTGGTCGAGGACCGGCTGCTCGCGACCGACGGGACCCGCGAGCGCTGGCTCCGGCGCTTCGCCGACGGCGAGCTCGGCGGCAACGCCTGGACCGAGGTCGGCACGGTCGCGATCGGCGACGTGCAGACGAAGGTCGCTCCGGTCGAGGGCGACCCGACGCGGTTCACGGTGACCGGCACGAAGTACTACTCCACCGGCAGCGTCTTCGCCGACTGGATCGACACCTTCGCCCAGCGCACCGACACCGGGCAGAAGGTGATCGCGATCGTCGACGCTCGCCAGGCGGGCGTCGAGCACGCCGACGACTGGGACGGCTTCGGCCAGCGCACCACGGGCTCGGGGACGAGCACCTTCACGGAGGCGGTGGTCGCGGCCGAGGACGTGATCGACTTCGAGACCCGGTTCCACTACCAGACGGCGTTCTACCAGGCGGTGCTGCTGGCCGTGCTGGCGGGCTCGATCGCGGGGGCCGAGCGCGAGATCGCGGCCGAAGTGCGGGCGCGGACCCGGATCTTCTCGCACGGCAACGCCGAGTCGTTCGCGGCGGATCCGCAGATCCTGCAGGTGGTGGGGCAGGTCTCGGCCGCCGCCTACGCGGGAGCGGCGATCGTGGAGCGCGCGGCGGTCGCGCTGCAGCGGGCGCACGACGCGGCCGTCGACGGCGACCCGCTCGAGGACGAGCGGCAGAACGACCTCGCCGAGCTCGAGACGGCGCAGGCCCAGATCGTCCTGACACAGCTGGCCACCCGGGCGACCTCCGACCTCTTCGACGCGCTGGGCGCCTCCGGGGTGAGCACCCGCAAGAACCTCGACCGGCACTGGCGCAATGCGCGCACGGCCGCGAGCCACAATCCGTGGGTGTTCAAGGCGCGGATCGTCGGCGACCACGCGGTCAACGGCACCGTGCCGCCGCGGGTCTGGGCGATCGGCGCGGGGCCGAAGCGGTAGTCGCCTCGGCGCCGGCCGGGGGCGGTGGACAGCCGGCGAGAGCGGAGGAGAGGATCGAGGGGGCGGCGACGCGGCCGCCGCGGACGAGGGGGCTCGCGATGATCCGGACGACGACCGCGAGGGGCGCCGGTGCGCTGCTCGCCTGCGGGGCGGGGCTGCTCGCGCTGAGCGGCTGCACGGGAAGCGCCGACGAGGGGACGGCCCCGACGACCGCTCCACCGCTGATCTCGAGCGCTCCGACGCCGAGCAGTGCCGTGCCGACCGCGAGCGCCGGCAGCGCGACTCCGCTGCCCACCGCGACCCCGGCCACCGCCCTGCTCCCCTGCGAGGACCTGCTCACCGCCGAGGAGGAGGCGTCGCTCGCCGAGGACGGTCTCGCCCTCTCACCCGAGGCGACGGTCTACGACGTCGACTACCCCGTCGTGCAGGAGATCGCCGAGGACGGGGTGCTCTGCCGGTGGAGCGGCCAGGGCGACGTGTCGGTCGTGGTCGGGCAGCTGGCGGTCCCGGACGCGGAGTGGCCGGATCGGAGCGCCGCGCTCCTCGCGAACGGGTTCACCGCCGACGACACCGCGGCGCCGGGCTTCCTGGACGGGCCCGACGGACCGGACGAGAGCTACCCCGGCCGCGGCGTCCTCCACCGCGACGGCGTCCTCTACTACGTGAGCTACTCCGGGATCGTCGGCTCGATCGTGCCGCTCTCCGACTGAGGCGGCGGATCGAGAGCCCAGGGCGGGCGCCCAAGGTCGGCGCTGCTCCCCGTCGTCAGCTGCTCGCCGTGGTGGTCGAACGACGGCGGGACTCCCGCCTCGGCGCACTCACGGCCGATCAGGTCCATGGCGTTCCAGAAGTACTCGCTCGCTCGTCGATCCCCGGAGATCGCGGAGAGCAGATTGCTCGTGGCGAGACGAGCAGCGTCGGACGCGATCGAGTTCGAGGAGCTCTCGTCGAAGCCCTCGAGGGCTTCGCGAAACGGTGGACGCAGAACGGGATCGAGTTCCGGCGCGTAGTCGTTCCACGCGCGCTCGAGCGGGACGCAGGGAGCAGCCTCCTGATCGCCTCCCGGCTCGGTGCAGCCCGCGAGGAGCAGCACGGATACGAGTACCGCCGATGAGGCGGTCGTGCGATCCACCATCGTTCATCGCTCGATGTACATCGTCCCCGTCGTGACCCAGACCGCGCAGGCCTTCTTGCGATATTCCGGGGCACTGGTCTCGACGATGTGATCGCAGATCGAGACGCCGGTGTACCACTTCACGCACCCCCCTTGAAACTCGTACTCGCAGTTCTTGTTCGGCTGAATCGGAGCGGCCGAGGCCACCTGCGCCCCGAGAACCGACGTCAGCGCCGGCGCGACGACAGCGAGACCGGACCCGAACCACAGAGAACTCTTCATGACGTCTCCTCATTCGCCGGCAGATCCATCGGGTCCTGGGACCGTATCCATCGCGGAGAGGGTGTCGGACGGTCGGCGCGAACTCGACACTTCGAGGCGCGGGCCGGGCCCTCGAGAAGGGGTAGCGTCGACAGGTGCGATTCCCGTGGCGTTCCCGAGACAGCGAGCGACTGCCGCGGGACGTGCTCGTGCTGGGGGTCGTCGCCTTCTTCGTGATGCTGGGGTTCGGCGTCGTCGTGCCGGTGCTGCCGACCTACGTGCGCAGCTTCGGCGTCGACTACACGGCGGTCGGCGCGGTCGTCTCGGCGTTCGCGCTGATGCGGCTGGTCGCGAATCCGTTCGTGGGGCCGCTCGTCGACCGGTTCGGCGAGCGGGTCGTGCTCGCCGTCGGCATCGGCATCGTCGCGCTCTCCTCGGCGCTGGTCGGCTTCGCCTCCGACTACCCGCACCTCCTCCTGCTGCGCGGAGTCGGCGGCATCGGCTCCGCGATGTTCTCCGTCGCGGCGATGACGCTCCTCCTGCGCACCGCGAGCCCGGAGCGGCGCGGCCGCTCGATCGGCTTCTACCAGGGCGGTTTCCTGCTCGGCGGCATGGCGGGCCCCGCGGTGGGCGGCGTGCTCACGGCGATCTCGCTCACCGCCCCCTTCTTCTTCTACGCCGGCACGCTCGCGATCGCGGGGCTCGTCGGGCTGATCCTGCTGCAGCGGCCGGAGCGCGACGCGGCACCGTCCGCCGCGGCGAGGACGAAGCCCCTGCGCGAGGTCGCCCGCGACCGCCGGTACCAGAGCGCGGTGCTGGCGAACTTCGCCCTCGGCTGGTCGGCGATGGGAGTCCGCGCGACGCTCGTCCCCGTGCTCGTCGTCGAGGGGCTCGGCGGGCAGCCCGCCTGGACCGGCATCGCGTTCGCGATCGCCGCGGTGGTGCAGACGATCGCGCTAGCGCCCGCCGGCCGCTTCGTCGACACGGTCGGTCGGCGCCCGGCGCTGATCGGCGGATTCTCCGTCGCGGCGGTGGCGATGCTGGCGATGCCGTTCGTCTCGGAGCTGTGGCTGCTCGTCGTGCTGCTCTGCGTCTACGGAGCGGCGGCCGCCTTCATGGGCACGGCCCCGGGTGCGCTGGTCGGTGACGCCGCGGGCGAGCGCGGCGGCAAGCCGGTCTCGGTGTTCCAGGCCGCGTCCGACCTGGGCGGCGTGATCGGGCCGCTGCTCGCAGGCGCTCTCGCCGACGCCGCATCGCCGACCGCGGCCTTCGCCTCCGCCTTCGTGCTGCTGGCGGCGAGCGCGCTGCTCGGCCTGCGGATCCCGCGCTCGCGGATCGCCTAGCTGTTCCGCCCGCGGGCGTCGACGGGCCAGACGGCGCCGCCGCCGTCGCGGAGGAGGACGCGGTACTCGTCGGCCAGGTTCACCGCGACGCAGACGTGGTTCGGCGCGATCCGCACCCGCGTCCCCACGGGCAGGTCGACACCGGTGATCGTCGCATGGTGCTCCGAGAGCACCGGGATGCGCGCCTCCGGGTGCTCCGGGAGGCGGCCGAAGCCGCTCGAGGCCGCGCCACGATCGGAGGAGAGCACCTTGCTGCCCGCGTCGGCGATCAGGTGGTCGCCGCGGCGGGACACGATCGTGGCGAGGACGGTGACGGCGATGTCCTCGGGCGTCATCGTGCCGATCTCCCACTGCTGGGCGTCGCCGAGGGCCGAGACCCCGGGGCGCAGCTCCGTGAGCACCGAGGAGTCGGCGAACGCGGCCGAGGGGGTCGAGCCTCCGCTGACCACGCGGGCCTCGACTCCGGACGCCGCGAGCGACGCGACCGCCTCGGCGAGCGCGCGCGCCTCGTCGCGGGCGGCCGCCGCTCCGTTTCCGGCCGCGTAGCTGTGGCCGGGGAAGGTGAAGACGCCGGCGACGTCGAGCCCGGCCGAGACGGCGGCCGCGGCGATCGCGCCGGCCTCGGCGGGGAGCACGCCGCTGCGGTGGTGGCCGGAGTCGATCTCGACGACGACCTCGAGCCCCTCACGCTCGGGCAGGGCCGCGGCCAGGCGCTCGGCCGACTCCGCCGAGTCGACGCCGACCCGCACACGGGCGCTCGCGAGGACGTGGCGGAGCCGCCCGGCGCGCTCGGCGTCGACCCAGAGCGGGTAGGCGATGAAGAGGTCGCGGATCCCTCCCGCGGCGAAGACCTCGGCCTCCGAGACGGTCGCGACGGTGAGGCCGACGGCCCCCGCGGCGAGCTGGCGCCGGGCGATCTCGAGCGACTTGTGCGTCTTCGCGTGGGGGCGGAGCGCCAGGCCCCGCTCGCGGGAAGCCGCGGCGACGGCGGCGATGTCGCGGTCGAGTACCGCCTCGTCGAGCACCAGCGCAGGAGTGGCGAGAGCGTCGAGCACGGCGGAGCGGGCGGAGGAGTCGGCGGCGGCGGTATCGACGGTCACGCGCCGAGCCTAGGCCGCACCACCGGCCCGCGTCCGGCCGTCAGGGCGGCCTCGCGCCGGTCCGCCGCCGGTCATCGCGCCCCGAGGAAGGCCCCGCGGAGGGATCCCGTCGAGCACGACACCGCGTCGACCTCGGAGGCGGCCTCGCCGCACCGACACCGTCTTCCGGATCGCCCACCTCTCCGCCGGGACGCTCGCGACGACGCTCCTGGGCTTCGGCGTCGTCGGGCAGAGCCCTCTCGTCCACTGACCGTTCATCCGCCGCGGGATGCGGGGAGGACCCCGGCGCTGCCAGGCTGAGCGGATGACTCCGCAGTCCTCCCGCCTCCGGCCCTTCGGCCCGTCCGGCGCCACCGTCACCCGGCTGACCCTCGGCACCTCCTGGCGCCCCGAGCGCGTCGCCGACCTCGACCGGGTGCCGGCCCTCGAGCGCGTCCTCGACTCCGACGCCGCCACCCGCGCCGTCTCCGTCGTCGACACGTCCAACGAGTACGCCGGCGGCCACAGCGAGCGCCTGATCGGCGAGGCCCTGCTGGCCCGCGGCGGCGTCCCCGAGGGGATCACCGTGGTCACCAAGCTCGACCGCGACCCGAGCACCGGCAGCTACTCGGCCGAGCGGATGCGCCGCAGCCTCGACGAGAGCCGCGAGCGCCTCGGTATGGACGTCCTCCCCCTGCTCTACCTGCACGACCCGGAGCGCATCTCGTACGACGAGGCCTTCGCCGAGGACGGCCCGGTCCGCGCGCTCGTCGCGATGAAGGAGGCGGGCGTCGCCCTCTCGATCGGGATCTCGGGCGGACCCGCGCCGATGCTGCGCCACTACGTCGACACCGGCCTCTTCGACGCCGTGATCACCCACAACCGCTTCACGCTGGTCGACCGCTCCTCCGAGGAGCTGATCGACGCGTCCGTCGACCGCGGCGTGATCGTGGTCAACGCGGCGGTCTACGGCGGAGGCGCCCTCGCGCGCTGGCCGGAGCCGGTCGCCTCCTACGCCTACCGGCCGGCGCCGCGCGAGATCGTCGACGCCGTCGCGGCGATGGGAGCGGCCTGCGACCGGGCGGGCGTGCCGCTCGCCGCCGCCGCGCTGCAGTTCTCGACGCGCGACCCCCGCGTGACGACGACGGTCGTCGGCGCCACCTCCGCCGAGCACTACGACTCCTTCGTGGCCGACGACGCGCTCGAGATCCCCGACGCGCTGTTCGAGGAGCTGGAGTCGCTCGCTCCGCCGAGCACCGTCTGGCAGGACGCGCCCGGGGCGACCTGGCCGCGCTGATCCGGGCATAGCCGGGCTCTCCTCCCGGTTGGAGCACGTGACCCCCTCCGCGAGATGCCGCCGGCGTGCGCCCTCACCGGCGTATCGCCTACCGAAGCGGCGTTCCGCGGAGAAGCACGACAGGAGAGACATGACCGACACCGCCTTGTTCCAGCCGCTGACGCTCCGCTCGAGGACCGCGCGCAACCGCCTCTGGGCGGCACCGATGTGCCAGTACTCGGTGGAGGCGCAGGACGGCGTGCCCACCTCGTGGCACCTCGTGCACCTCGGCGGGCTCGCGCGCGGCGGATCGGGCGTCGTCATCGCGGAGGCCACCGCCGTCGTCCCCGAGGGGCGGATCAGCCCCTGGGACACGGGGCTGTGGAACGACGAGCAGCGCGACGCCTGGGCTCCGATCGTCGATTTCGTGCACGGACAGGGCGCGCTCGCGGGCGTGCAGCTCGCCCACGCGGGCCGGAAGGCGTCGACCTACCGCGAGTGGAGCGGACGCGGATCCGTGCCGCTGGAGGACGGCGGCTGGCCGACCGTCGCTCCCTCGGCCGTCGCGTTCGAGGGCTACGCGGAGCCGCGCGAGCTGGCCGCGGAGGAGCTGCCGGGCCTCGTCGAGGCGTTCCGCGCCTCCGCCCGCCGCGCCGCGGACGCCGGCTTCGACGTGATCGAGCTGCACGCCGCGCACGGGTACCTGCTCCATCAGTTCCTGTCGCCGCTCTCGAACACCCGCGAGGACTCCTACGGCGGCTCGCTCGAGAACCGGGCGCGCCTGCTGCTCGAGGTCGTCCGCGCGGTCCGCGCCGAGATCGGGGAGCTCGTTCTGCTCGTCCGCTTCTCCGCGACCGACTGGGCCGAGGGCGGCTGGACACTGGAGGAGACGATCACCGTCTCGGAGTGGGCGCGCGCCGAGGGCGTGGACCTCTTCGACGTGTCGACCGGCGGACTCGTGCACGCCAGCATCCCGGTGGCGCCGCTCTACCAGGTGCCGTTCGCGCGCGACCTGCGGAAGGCGACCGGTGCGCTGGTCGGCGCCGTGGGACTCATCACCACGGCGGAGCAGGCGGAGGGCGTGGTCGCGAACGGCGATGCCGACGTCGTGCTGCTCGCCCGCGAGCTGCTGCGCGACCCGAACGCTCCGGTGCGGATGGCGCACGAGCTCGGCGCGGACCTGCCGGTGCCCCCGCAGTACACCCGGGCCTGGCGCTGAGCCTTCAACCGCGAGATGCCACCTGTGCGCACGCCTCGCGGCGTGTCATGTGCACAAGTGGCATCTCGCGGAGGAGAGCGGTCAGGCTCCCCGGAGGAGAACGTCAGCTCTCGGAGGGCTCCTCGGGAGCGTCCTCCTCGGGGTTGAAGTGCGAGTCTCCGGAGACCCCCACCGCCAGCCCGTCCTCGGAGTGCGGGATGGTCTCGTCGTCGCCGAGACCGTTCGCCTTCTTCTCGCCCTCGGACGAGGTGGCTGCGTCGGTCACGGCTCAGGCCTCGACGTCGCCGCGCCAGGCACCGTCGGGGGTGCCCTGCTTCTCGATGTACTCCTTGAAGTTGTTCAGGTCCTTCTTCACAGCGTGGCTGCCGGCGCCGACGAGCGAGCCGAGCGTCTCGAGGAAGCCCTTCGGCTCCCAGTCGAGCTGCACGGTGACGCGGGTCTCGGTGTCGGAGAGCTTGTGGAAGGTGACGACGCCCGCGTGGTCGGTCTCGCCGCCGGTGCTGTTCCACGCGACGCGCTCGTCGGGGTGCTGCTCGGTGATGTTCGCCTCGAACTCGCGCTCGACGGGGCCGACCTTCACCTTCCAGACGGTGAGGGTGTCGGTGACCTGCTGGATCGACTCGACCTCGTCGAGGAAGCGCGGGAACTCCTCGAACTGGGTCCACTGGTTGTAGGCGACGGACACGGGGACGTTGACGTCGACGGTCTCGATGATCTGCGGCACGGTGGTGCTCCTTGCTGTCTCACTCGGTGTGCGGCGTTCCGCTGCTGCGGTCGTCACGCTCGACGTTAGGCGGGAGCCGCCTGGGAGCGCACCGGGTTGCGGACTGCCCCGAACGTGGTAAGCGAGGGCGGTGCTCCGACGTGCGTGCCGAGACGGCTCCGGCCGGCGCCGAGCCCCTGCCGTGCGCGCTGGGACGGCCGCGGAAGGGCGGCGTCCGGACGGCACGGCGGCGTCTCGGAGCGGCAGGACGGAGCAGGCCGTGGTCAGCGGTCCTGCGGGTCCCCGCCGAGCTGGCCGATGGCGGGGAGGGGGCCGCCGTCGTCGGCGCCGGTGCGGCGCCAGCGGGCGATGGCGTTGCCCAGGTGGTAGATCACGAGGGCGGCGCCGGCGCCGAGGACGATGCCGCCGAGCTCGAAGCCGCCGGAGGAGAACGAGAAGCCGGCGATCGCGATCACGAGGGAGACCGCGGCGGTGTACTGGTTGACCGGGCGCGAGAAGTCGACGCGGTTGTCGATCCAGATCTTGATGCCGATCACGCCGATCAGGCCGTAGAGCGCGGTGGTCGCGCCGCCCAGCACTCCGGCAGGGATCGAGTTGAAGACGGCGCCGACCTTGGGCGAGAGGCTGAGCAGGATCGCGGTGACGCCGGCGACCCAGTAGGCGGCCGTCGAGTACACGCGGGTGGCCGCCATCACTCCGATGTTCTCGCCGTAGGTCGTCGTGCCGGAGCCGCCGAAGGCGCCGGAGAGGGTGGTCGCCACACCGTCCGCGATCAGGGCCCGGCCGGTGCTGGCGTTGGCGGAGGCGTCGGTCATCGTCGCGACGCCGCGGACGTGTCCGACGTTCTCGGCGATGAGGACGAGCACGACCGGCAGGAACATCGCGATGCCCGACCATGTGGATCCGGAGGCGAAGTCGGGGAAGGTGAACGGCGGCAGCCCGAACCAGTCGGCCGCACCGACCGCGGAGTAGTCGATCTCGTTCCGCAGCAGGGCGACGACGTAGCCGATGACCACGCCGAGGAAGATCGAGACGCGGCCGAGGAAGCCGCGGAGGAACACGCTCGACAGGATGATCGCGGCGAGCGTGATCGTCCCGGTGATCGGCGCCTGCTTGAAGCTGAGGTACGCGGTCGGAGCCAGGTTGAACCCGATCAGGGCCACGATCGCGCCGGCGACGACCGGCGGCATCAGCCTGTCGATCCAGCCGAGGCCGACGACCTGCACGAGGACGCCGACGGCGGCCAGGAGGAGGCCCACGGCGACGACTCCGGCGAGCGCCGACCCCGTCCCTCCGACGGTGGTCGCGGCCGTGACGGGCGCGATGAACGCGAAGCTCGAGCCGAGGTAGCTGGGGAGCCGGTTGCGCGTGATCAGGAGGAACAGCAGCGTCCCGACTCCGGAGAAGAGCAGGGTCGTGGCGACCGGGAACCCGGTGAGCACGGGCACGAGGAACGTCGCACCGAACATGGCGACGACGTGCTGGATGCCGATGGCGATCGTGGCCGGCCAGGCGAGCCGCTCGCCGGGGGCGACGACGGCGCCGGGCTCGACGGTGCGGCCGTCTCCGTGCAGGGTCCAGATGGGCATGGGGCTCCTCGGCGGGGAAGGGAGGCGGGGGTCGACGTTCACAGTAGCGAGGGGTCTGGCCGTGCCGCGGCACCCGACCTACGATCGGGCCATGGACGGAGCGCGGCGTCTCGGCGAGGAGGAGTTCTCCGCGCACCTCGCCGAGCGGGTCGCGCGGATCCGCGGGTCGTTCGGCGACCTCCCGCTCTGGGCGGTCTCGGGCTGGAGCGGTCCGCGGCTGCTGGCGGAGTGGACGCTGACGGGTGGCCCCCGGGGGCTCTCGTTCCTCGCCGACGAGGCGGTCCCGGGCGGGCCGGGGCCCTCCGTCGAGATCCGCACGACCCTCGGCGATCCGCGGCACGACGTCGCGCTGCTCTGCTGCCGGGAGGAGGCGCCCGTCTCGTTCGTGCAGCCGGAGGCGCTGCCCGCCCCCACGCGGATCGCGGAGATCCCGGTCGACGGGGCTCCGGAGCCCTTCGAGGTCTGGGAGGGAGCCGGCGCGGTGCGCGCGGCCGCGTGGGTGCGCGGGCACGTCCTCACGCTGGAGTGCCGCGGAGTCGATCTGGACGCTCTCGCGCTGGACGAGGTGGACGACATCGAGCCGTTCGTGGCCGGCTGGCTGGAGTTCGTCGGCGCCTCGCGGCGTTGAGTGCCGACCCGCGCTCCCGTGCTGCTGGGAGAGCGCGGAGTCCCGCCCGGCGCGCCGGTGAAAGATGTGCGCCGATCCCGGACAGGAGGGAGCATGAGGCACATGCCAGCTCCCCTCGCGGGTCCCGACCGGTTCGCCGCGGTCGCCGCCGCGGTCGCCGATCCCGTCCGCCGCTACCTCTGGCGGCGCACCGACTCCGCCACCGCCGACGACGTGCTCGCCGCGACGCTCTCGGTGCTCTGGCGCCGCAGCGCCGACGTGCCCGAGGACGACCCGGTGCCGTGGGCGATCGGCGTCGCCCGGCTCCAGCTGCAGAACGCCCGGCGGATGCAGCGCCGCCAGGTCATGCTCGCCCAGCGGATCGCGGTCGTCGATCCGCCCCAGGTGCAGATCGACGAGGGCGAGGCGTCGGGCGCGGAGGAGACCGTGCGCCTCGTGCTCGCCCGGATGCGCGAGCAGGACGCCGAGCTGCTGCGCCTCTGGGCGTGGGAGGAGCTCGACGTCCGCGGGATCGCCGCGGTCCTCGGAGTCACGGCGAACGCCGTCTCGATCCGCCTCCATCGCGCGCGGCGCCGCTTCGCCGAGCTCTACGACTCCACCGACCCGCACGCGCCCGAAGGGGGACTCCGATGACCGGAACCGACGACGAGGACGTCCGCCGCCTCCTCCGCACGGTCGACCCCGCGCGGAGCCTCCCCGCGCTCGACCGCGACGAGCTCGCCGAGCAGATCGCCGCCGCGACGGGCGAGGGCACGCGGACGGTGCACTCCCGCCGCCGCTCCCCCTGGCTGATCGTGGGAGTCGGCGCGCTGAGCGCCGGGGCCGCCGCCTCCCTCCTGCTGCCCTTCGCGCTCGGCGTGGGCGGGGGCAGCACCTCGACGCTGATCCTGCCGAGCACGGGCGGGCCGATGGCCGCGTGCTCGCCGGTGACGGCCGCCGCGCTGGCCCCCGCTCAGCTCGCGTTCCGGGCCGAGGTCCGCTCGATCGACGGGAGCACCGTCACCCTGCACGTGCTCGAGCGCTACGCGGGCGAGGTCGGCGACGGCGTCACAGTCACCCAGGGCAGGGAGACGGCGGTGGACGGGGCCCCCATCGTCTTCGAGACCGGGGTCGACTACCTGGTCGCGGCCGACGGCGACACGATCCTGACCTGCGGCCTCAGCGGTGAGAGCTCCCCCGAGCTCGCGGCGCTGTACCAGGAGGCGTTCTCGCGGCAGTAGGCGGAGGCGGGTAGCGGCCCGCGCGGGCGGTGGCAAGGGCCTCCCCGATCGGGGGGAGCGGCGCGCAGGCTGAGGCATGGGCCTCTCGGCCCTCCCCCTCCGGTCGCCCGGCGGCACCCGCGGGCCCTCGGCGACGCCGCCCCGCCCGCCCCGCAGGAGGCCCGCATGCCGGTGTTCCGGCTCCTCGAACCGCTCCACGCCGCCGGTGTCGCGCTCGCCGACCTCGCGAGCGATCGGCTCCGCCTCCACGGCGACGGCTCCGACGTCCGCATCACCGCGGTGACCGTCGCGCACACCGAAGCGGGCCCCGGCGCCCTCTTCGCCGCGCTCCCCGGGAGGAGGAGCCACGGGGCCCGGTTCGCGGCCGACGCGGCGGCGGCAGGAGCGGTCGCCGTGCTCACCGACGCGGGCGGGCTCGACGAGGCGCGCGCCTCCGGACTGCCCGTCCTCCTCAGCGACGACCCCCGCACCGCCCTCGGCCCGGTCGCCGCGCAGGTGTACGGCACGAGGAGCGGACCGGTGCTCCTCGGCGTGACCGGCACCAACGGCAAGACCAGCACCGTGCACCTCCTCGACGCGGTGCTCCGGCAGCTGGGCGTCGTCTCGGGGCTGAGCTCCACCGCCGAGCGCCGCAGCGCCGACCACGTCGTCGCCAGCCGCCTCACCACGCCCGAGGCCTCCGAGCTGCACGCGCTCCTCGCCCGGATGGCGGAGGACGGCGTCGAGGCGGCGGCGATCGAGGTCAGCGCCCAGGCGCTCGTGCGCTCCCGGATGGAGGGGATCGTGCTCGACGTCGCCGGGTTCACCAACCTCAGCCACGACCACCTCGACGACTTCGGCGACCTGGACGAGTACCTCCGCGCCAAGCAGCGCCTGTTCACGCCCGAGCGGAGCCGCCGCGGCGTCGTGGTCGTCGACACCGAGGCGGGGCGCCGGGTCGCCCGCGAAGCCTCGGTCCCGGTCGTCACGCTCTCGGCCGGGGACGGAGCCGACTGGCGGATCGACGTGCTCGAGACCGCGGTCGACCGCACCCGCTTCCGGCTCACCGCCCGCGACGGCTGGTCGACGACCACCACCGTCCCGCTCCTCGGCCGCCACATGGCCTCGAACGCGGCCCTCGCGCTGGTGATGCTGATCGAGGCGGGCCACGCGCGCGACCGGGTGGCCGCGGCGGTCGGCTCCGGGATCGACGTCACCGTGCCCGGGCGGACGCTGCTCGTGTCCGGCGCCGACGGGCCGCGGGTCTTCCTCGACTTCTCGCACACGCCCGACTCGGTCGCGCGCACCGTCGACGCCCTCCGCGAGGTGACGCCCGGCCGCGTGCTCGTCCTCCTCGGCGCCGACGGCGACCGCGACCCGAGCAAGCGCGCGCCGATGGGCCGGGCCGCCGCCGAGCGCGCCGACCTGGTGATCGTCACCGACCACCACCCGCGCTTCGAGGACCCCGCGCGGATCCGCCGCGCCCTGGTCGACGGCGCCCGCCGCGTCGAGCGCTGCGAGGTGCTCGAGATCGCGGAGCCGGCCGACGCCGTCCGCGCCGCCCTGCACCGGGCCGGCCGTCCGACTCCGTCCTCTGGGTCGGCCCCGGCGACACCGACTACCGCGTGGTCGGCGCCGACGACCTCCCCTACTCGCCCCGCGCCGACACGGCCCGCGCGCTGGCCGAGGCCGGCTGGAGCGTCGACCTGCTTGACTGACCGGGTGTTCTCGACCCTCCCGGTGCGCCGCGTGCAGGCCCGACCCGAGCACCCCGCCGACCTCGCGCGGTGGCCCGCGACGCTCGCGCCCGTGCGGCAGGTGCTGGCCGAGGGCTGGGATCTCGGCCAGGTGACGGTGATCACCGGCGAGAACGGCTCGGGCAAGTCGACGCTGCTCGAGGCGGTCGCCCTCGCCTACGGGCTGAACGCGGAGGGCGGATCCACGGGTGCGATGCACTCCTCCCGCGCCTCGGAGTCGGACCTGGCCGAGCACCTCCAGCTGGTCCGCGGGGCCGGGGCGTCCAAGCGCGGCTTCTTCCTCCGCGCCGAGACGATGCACGGCTTCTTCAGCTACCTGGAGGAGGTGGGGATCGACGGCGGATACCACGAGCGGAGCCACGGCGAGTCGTTCCTCGACATCGTGGCGAACCGCTCCCGGATCAGCGGGCTGTGGCTCCTCGACGAGCCGGAGTCGGCCCTCTCGGTGTCGGGCTGCCTCGCCCTGATCGGGCAGCTGCGCGACCTGGTCGCCGGCGGCTCGCAGGTCGTCCTCTCCACGCACTCGCCGATCCTCGCGGCCCTCCCCGGAGCCGACCTCTACGAGCTCGACGAGACGGGCCTGCGCCCCTGCCGCTACGACGACCTCGACCTGGTGCGGACCTGGCGCGGCTTCCTCGACCAGCCGGCCCGCTTCCTGCGGCGACTGGAGTAGGCCGGCGGCCGCTCGGCCGCGCCGGAACGGGCCGTTCGTGTTCACCACGAAGGGAAGTACGTCGGCAGGCAGTCCCGTTCTCGCGGATCCCGAGCCGGCCGGGCGAAAGTCTCCGCCGGCACGAGCACTGTCAGGCCGCGGAGGCCGCCGCCGGTCGGGCGACCCGGGGCGCCCAGCCCACCGCGATCGCGGCGCCGGCGAGCGCGAGCTGTCCGAGCGGCGGCAGGATCGCCGAGACCAGGGAGCCGTCGCCGCCGGAGGTGACGAAGGTGTCGGCGACCGACATCCCGAAGCCGAACCCTGCGAAGAAGCGGAAGACGACGGCGCCGGCGACCAGGGCGAGCATGAGCACAGCGATCCGCCGCGGAGTGAGCGGCGACCTCCGGCCGACGAGGGCGCCGGCCGTCACGACGATCGCGGCGGCCGTCCAGAAGGCGGCCCACCCGGTGACCCAGATCGCGTGGGAGCCGAACTCGAAGCCGTCGCGCTCGGACATGGTCGCGTAGATCTCCGCCAGGGCCACGCCGGGGACCTTCGCCTGCGGATTCCAGACCAGCAGGTCGACGGCGCCCACCACCGTGACGCCCGCCACGAGCGCGAGGCCCGCGAGGGCGACGGGGAGGCGCTGAGCGCGGGTCGCCGTCCGCGGTGCGAGGGCGATGGTCCGCGAGCCGCCGAGGACGATCGCCCCGCAGACGAGTCCGGCGAGGGAGACGGGCAGGCCGACGAGGGCGAGGGGTCCGGGGAGGAGGAGGCCGGCCGCGGTGAGCACCGGGCCGACGACGGCGGCGACCAGGGAGATCCGCGCGAGCACCGTGCGGGCCGACGCCGCGGCGCCGAGGAGGTGGACCGCGCCGAGGACCGCGACCGCGACGGCGGCGACGAGCACCGCGGTCTGCACGGCGCCGACGGCCGCAAGGGCGGTGTCGGAGGCGGCACCCGGCTCGGGGACGATCCCGCCGCCGGTCAGCGCGATGCCGCTCAGCATCAGCGCCGCCGCGGCGAAGAGCGCGAGTCCTCGGCGGGCGAGGCGGCGCGGGAGCGTGCCCCGCGCCTCGCCGGTGTGCGCGGGCAGGTCGCGGTCGACGCTCACCAGCAGGGCGAGCGCTCCGAGGACGACGCCGCGCCGGGGCAGTCCCAGCTCGGCGGCCCCGGCCAGGTCGGCCCGCCACTCCTCGAGGTAGCGCTCGCGGGCGAGCGGGGGCAGCAGCAGCGACAGGAGCCGCAGGAGCGCGCTCACGCGGTCGCCTCCGCCGCTCGCGGCGCCGTCCGCGCGGTCGACCTCATCCGCTCGACGGCGGCCCGGGCTGCCGGGGCGCCCTCCGTGGTCAGCTCGTAGAGCCGGCGACGCGGGCCGCTCCGCTCGCTCGCGGCCTCCCACTCCGAGACCACCCAGCCCGCTCCCTCGAGCCGCTCCAGGATCGGGTAGACGCTGCCCGCCGGTCGCCCGGTGGCCTTGATCACGACCATGCCCCAGGTCGGGCCGTCGGCATCGAGGAGGGTCCGGAGGACGTCCGCCGTGGCGGGCGTGAGGCGAGGGAGTGGCTGCACGGGATTGAGGCTATCTATGTAGAGATAGCCGGGTCAACACAGGCGGGACGGCATCTCTAAGCAATACCGCTCTCTGGATTCTCAGCAGCCTGTCAGCCTCTGACATACTCCGCAGATGACCGAGTTCAACCCCGCCGTATTCCCCGGCTCCGCCCCCTCCGCTCCGAAGAAGACCGGCAACGGGCTGGGCCTCGCCTCCCTCATCATCGGAATCCTCGCGCTCATCGGCGCCCTTATCCCGATCGTCAACTACGCCTCGGGCTTCCTCGCCTTCATCGGACTCGTCCTCGGCATCATCGGCCTCTTCCTCAAGGGCCGCTCTCGCGGCACGGCCATCGCCGGCACCGTCCTCAACGTGATCGCGCTTGTCCTCTCGATCATTCTCGCCATCGTCTACACGGCCGGATTCGCGAGCGGCGTCTCGAACGCGATCGCCACCGCGCAGGCCGAGAGCTCCGAGGCCGCTGCCGTGCCGCGGACGCTCGTCTATGAGGTCACCGGCTCGGCTACCGCGGCCTCCATCACTTGGTCGACCTACGACGGAGGAACCTCCGGCTCCGAGCAGGCCACCGGTCAGGCGCTCCCCTTCACGAAGGAGCTGCAAGTCCAGACCGGAGGCGACTTCACCTTCCAGAGCTTCACGCTGACCGCCTCGAACGGCAGCGATGACGAAGGCGAGATCAGCTGCCGAATCACCCTCGACGGCGAGGTCATCGCCGAGCAGACCAGCACCGGGGCCTTCGCGTCGGCGCTCTGCTCGGCGACCCCGGAGTAGCCGCCGTGCGTAAAGCCCTTTTCCCTGCAGCTCTCAGTGCGGCAATGCTCCTCCTGACTGCCTGCACGGCTTCCGCGCCCGCAGCAGCTCCGGCCGAGTCGACGACCCCTGCACCTGCGGCGCCCGCGACACCTGCGTTCGTCGAGCTCGACACCGCACAAGCGGCGTCCCGTTATCTCGACCTCGTCTGCCCCAACAACATCGCGATCAAGAATCTGAGCGACGCCTTCTCATCCGGCGAGGACGAGCTTCTGAACGGTGGCGACCCGGACCCTTCCGGCGTGCACGCCGCTGCGTCTGCTCGGCTCGATCTGACAAGACGGACACTCACGCTCCTGGACGACTCGTACTACCACTGGCCGAGCGATGTCTCCGAGCAGATTGCGACGATCCGCGGCTCCTACATCGCCGAGATGTCCACTCTCAACACGATGGCCAACTCGGCCGATTTCAGTGACGCCTATTACTCGACGTTCCCTGAGGCCACGACTGAACAGCAGAGCGCCGGACAAGAGGTCCGCTACGCGCTGGGCATCGATCCGGACACGGTCGCCAGCTGTGTCGGGCACGAGAACGGGATCGACGCTCTGACGTCCGAGAAGGAGCAGCGGGATGCCGGAGCGTAGCGCCTGATCGAGAGGCAGCGATCGGTGGGCGCGTGTTCCCGGAGACGGTCGAAAAGGGGACCGAGGGCTCCGACGCCGACCAGGCGACGTGTTCGCAAGCGGGAGCCCTCGCGCTGACCGTCCGCCGCCGGCCCTCGCGCCGCTAGCCGGACCCCGCACGCAGAACGTCGGCCGAGAGCAGCCGCCCTCCACCCTCGGGGGACGGCGGGCACTCTCAGCCGACGGTCTGCGCGCGAGCGCGGGGACTACTTGCGGAACATCCGCGCCGTGGTCTCGAAGAGGCCCTTCACGGGGCGCTGCTGCTCGCCCTGCTGGGCGCCGAGGACGATGATGACGGCGGTCAGCACGGGGATGGCCCACTGGGTGACCTTCTGCACGCGGAGGGCCGTGGTCAGCTCCTGTGAGTTGTGCTCCGACGCCTCGGTCACGCCGGGGGCGCCCTCGTCGGCGTGCTTGGCCTGCGTCGCTCCGGCGACCGCGGCGATCACCGAGGCGGCACCGGCGAGCCCGGTCACGACGGTCTTGACGACGGTGTTCGTGCGGCTCTCCTGCTGGTTGGCCAGGCGGGTCTTGTTGGCGAGGACGAGTCCGATGCCGCCGACGCCGTGGGCGGCGATCGCGGCGAGCTGCACAGGGGTCCAGCGGGCCCAGCCGTTCGAGGAGAGGCGGAGGCGCTCCGCCGGGTCGGACGAGGTGGACGCGGCGCCGTTCAGGCCGACGGCGCCCATGAGCGAGCCGCCGAACCAGGCGGCGGCTCCGAGGTCGTGGAGACTGCGGACGAGGGTGTTGCGGGAGGGCATGTGGGCCTCTTCTCTGCCGGCGGCGGACGTCGGCGGTGGTCGGCTGGTGCGGACTCCTCCGACGCTACGCGCGCCCTGGAACCGCGCACGGGGCTTGACCTCTCCCCCTCCGACACGCTCCGCTGGAGGTCACCGACCGACCCGGACCGACCGACCCGAGGAGCCCCGCGATGCCCACCGACGACGAGAAGCGGACGACCCGCGACGAGTTCCACGACGCCGTGAACATGACCGCGAAGGAGCTCGAGGAGTGGCTCGGCACCGACGAGTCGAAGGAGGTCGGCCAGAAGCCGGAGGGCGGCGGCGAGTCCGTCGGCCACGAGAGCGGGCGCCGCATCGTCGACCTGCTCGGCACGAAGCAGGCCGACCTGAGCGACGACGACTACGCCCACATGACGAAGGTCGTCGGCTACGTGCACCGGCACGCGAAGCAGCGTCCCTCGGGCGATGTCACCGAGACGAAGTGGCGCTACTCCCTGATGAACTGGGGCAACGACCCGCTGAAGGGCTGACCCGGTCCGAGAGCTGCGCTCAGCACATCCCGAAGAGGTTGCAGAGGGCGCCGCGGTCCTGGATCGACTCCATGCCGCCCGGCTTCTGCACCTTCGGCAGCTCGTAGGAGGCGGCGACCGTCTGCACGCCGGCGGACGAGGCGGCCTGCACGGGAGCGGCGGCAGGAGCAGCGGCGGGAGCGAGGACGGCTCCGAGGGCGAGTGCGGCGGCGGCGAGGATCGGGGCCATGGTCGTTCTCCTGTGATCGAGGGGTGCGATCGGCTCGACCGCTCCACCAGCATGGCGACGCCCCGTCGCACCGCTCCTGTACGAAAGACCAGTCCGCCCTTGTACGGAAGGCCGACGGGGCTCGGAGAAGGCTTCGGTACCCTGGTCCCGTGGTGGGGACGACGCGGTGGACGAACGACGTGCGGACGCTGCCCGGCGGCTGGATCACCCGGTCCCTCCTCCTCGGCTCCTTCACGCTCCTCGTCGTCATCGACCTGATGGGCGGCAGCGTCGACCTCACGTCGGTCCGCGGCTGGATCGAGCTGGCGCTCCCCTACCTGCCGCTCCTGGCGCTGCTCGCCGGCGCGATCCCCGCGGCGGTCTCGCTCTACCTCGTCTACGCCGTCGTCCTGATGCTCGGCGCCCCGCCGCTGCTGCTCGCGGCGCTGATCTTCCCGACCATCGTGGTGGTCGGCTTCGTCACCTTCCTCCTCCCCTGGCGCGCGGGGCTCGTCTTCGTGCTCGGCACCCTCGTCCTCCTGCCCGCGGTGCTGCTCGTCGACCGCGCCATGGGCACGGCCGTCTACGTCCTGGGCGCGTTCGTCCTCTTCGGCGGCACCGCCGGGCTGGGCCTGAACGCCTTCCGGGGCCGCAGCGAGCGGAGCGAGCGCCGGGCCGACCGCATCCAGGAGGAGCAGGCGCGGATCCGCAACGAGGAGCGGACCCGGCTCGCGCACGAGCTGCACGACATCGTCGCGCACGAGGTCACCATCATCGCCATGCAGGCCCGCCGCGCGACCTCGGTCGAGGACCCGGCCAAGACCGAGCGCATCCTCGAGAGCATCGGCGACGCGGCGCAGCAGGCGCTGCAGGATCTGCGGAGCCTCGTGACGCTCCTCCAGGACGAGGACGAGGCAGGCGCTCCCGCCCGCGGCGACTCCGACCTGCTCGGGACCCCGGAGGTCTCGGGCGCCACGACCACCGCTGTCGGCTTCGTCCACGACGTGCGGAACGTCGCCGACGCGATCGAGCGCGCGGGCTTCCGGGTCCGCCTCGACGTGGCGGGCTCCGTGGCGCAGGTGCCCGCGAGCCTCCGCCAGGTGCTGCGGCGCACGGTCCGGGAGCTGGGCACGAACGTGCTCAAGCACGGCGACACCGCCGGTGAGGTGCAGCTCCGGCTCGAGGTGTCGGGGGGCGAGGTGCAGCTGAGCTCCTCCAACGCGATCGCCTCCGCGGCTCCGATCGTCTCCTCGCACCTCGGGATCGAGGCGATGTCGGCCCGCTGCGCCGTCTTCGGCGGGCGGCTGGACGCGGGAGCCCGCGGCGGTCGCTGGACCACGACCATGACCATCCCCCTCGAGGGCCGGGCGTCCGGTGCGCTCGTCGCGGGGGCGACCGACGAAGGACGAGAGCGATGACCCGCGTGCTGCTGGTGGACGACGAATCGATGACCCGCGAGATCCTCCGCGACTACCTCTCGCAGGACCCGGCGATCGAGGTGGTGGGCGAGGCCTCCGACGGGAGGATCGCGGTGCAGCAGGCGGCGACGCTCCAGCCCGACCTGATCCTGATGGACATGCAGATGCCGGTCATGAACGGCGTCGCTGCGACCGAGCGGATCCACGCCGAGCACCCGGGCATCGCGATCCTCGGGCTCAGCACGTTCACCACGGACCGCTACGTCGTCGACCTGCTCCGCGCGGGCGCCTCCGGCTACCTGGTCAAGGACACGAAGCCGCGGGAGATCATCGCGGCGGTGCACGCGGTGCTCGCGGGCGAGTCCGTGCTCTCCGCCGAGGTCACGCGCCACGTGGTGAAGGGGCTCGAGGAGTCGGTGCCGGCGGAGACGGTGCCGGACCCCGATCTGCTCGAGGCGCTCACCGAGAAGGAGCTCGAGGTGATCCGCCTGCTCGCCCGCGGGATGAGCAACCGCGAGATGGCGCAGGAGCTGTTCGTCACCGAGTCGACCGTGAAGGCGCGGTTCGTGAAGGTGATGGAGAAGCTGGGCGTGCGCGACCGGGTGCAGATCCTGGTCTCGGCGATCGAGCACGGGCTCGTCGACCTGGGGACGCGTCCCGGCCGGAGCTGATCGAGCCCGCCGGATTCAGCCCCAGCCGACCACGTCGGCGACGGGCCGCACGAGCCCCGCGACCGCCCGCTCGAGCGCACTCTCGTCGACCGCGGCGAGCGCCGGCTCCGGATCGAGCACCAGGGCGCCGCCCCAGCCCATCACCTCGTACTCCACCAGGGTGCGCGCGAGCGTCTCGGGCGACCGCCAGGCGCGGAGGAGGTTCGCCCGCGCGAACGCGTGCGCGGCGCGTGCTCCCTCCCCGTGCGCGGCGCGGCCGTCGAGGACGGTGCGCAGCACGGTCTCGAGGGTCGGGATGCCCTGGCCGGCCGGGGAGACGACCTGCCAGGTGAGGGAGGGGCGGCTCGAGCGCAGGCCCCGCGCGACCTGGGCGACCGCATCGCCGCCGGCGGAGCGCAGTGCGGCGGGGACGAGCGGTTCGGCCCCCGCGGTGAGGCGGCACAGCGCCAGGAATGTCGCGGCGTGGCCGACCTCGCCGGACGGGTCCGCGCCGGTGACGATCGTGCTCTCGTAGCCCTGCTCGCGGGACTGGTGCAGAGCGCTCGGCAGCGGAGCCGCGGCGGGCACGGAGACGGGCCGGGACGTCTCGCAGACGGCGCGTTCGGGCCCGACCACGGCGAGCACCGGATCCCCGGCTCCCTGGGCGCGCTCGAGCGTCAGGGCGGTCCAGGCCGCGGCGCCCTCCGGAGGGAGCACCGCGGTGAGGCTCTGCGCCCCGGCCGTCGCCGTCCACGCGAGCGAGACCGCTCCGGGGGGAACGGCCAAGCGGAGGCGGGCAGCGCGGTCGGGCCCGTCGTCTCCGGCCGGGTCGCGCCAGCCGAGGGCGACGACGGCGAAGCGGGAGCGCTCGTCGACGACGGCGAGCGGGGGTGCGGCGGTCATGGGCTCCTCCTTCCTGGAGGGGTGGAGGCGGCGGGAACGCCCAGTGCGGCGAAGGGCTGCTCGGCCAGGCGGGCCGCGGCGTCCGCGAGCAGCGGGCGCGGCGGCCGCGCGGCGAGGGAGTCGACGAGCTCGCCCGCGAAGCCGGGCGCACCGCGCAGCAGGGCATCCCGGGCGACGGTGCGGGCCAGACGCTCGTCGTCGTGCACCAGCCGCTCCGCACGCAGCACCGCGCGATGCCGGGCGTGCTCGAGGGCGGAGTCGTCGCTCACCGCGAGGGCGCGGAGGCGGTGCCACGGATCGACGGGCACGGCGGTGTCGTCGACCAGCACGAAGAGGTCGTCGGCGACGGTGTCGCCCGGGCCGAAGAGTCCGGCGCTCGCGTCGAGTCCGGCCTGCGCAGCGAGCGCCTCGGCGGCGATCAGGTCGCCGAGCAGCTCGTCGGAGACGCGGGTCGACGGCGCGGCGGCGGTCGCGGCGAGCCGGCGGGCGGCGGGCTCGGCGCGGTACTCGGGGCGGGCCGTCCCAGGTGGGACGGCGACCGGTCCTGCCGCGCGATCGGGCGCCTCCGCGAGGGCCGCGACCAGGCGGTCCAGGAGCCGGGCGGGGTCGTCGGCCGTGACGCCGACCAGCACGGAGCCGGCCGGGCTGTAGTGGCGCCGGTGCAGCGCGCGCAGGACGGGCTCGGTCGCGCGGCCCTCGAGGTCGAGGTCGCCGCTGCCGTCGTGCGCGTTGGGGGCGTCGGCCCAGTAGCGGGCGGTCAGGTGCGGCCACGGCAGCACGCCGCCCGGAGCGGGGGCGAGGCGCGCGGCCCGCTCAGAGGCGACCGCGCGGATCTGCTCCGCGATCTGCTCCGGCAGGAAGGCGGGGCGGAAGACCTGCTCGACGAGCCGCTCCGCGATCACGGCGGCCGACCCGGGAGAGCCCGTCTCGAAGAACTCGGAGTAGTCGAGGTGGGTGTGACCGCCGAGGACGCCGCCGCTCTCGGCGACGCGGGTCTGCCGGACGAGACCGGCGACCCCCTCGCTGTCCTGGTAGACGAGGTGCTCGATCAGGTGCAGCATCCCCTCCTCGCCGTCGCGCTCGTGGCGCATACCGGCGGGCACGGCGAGGGCGACCGAGTCGTTGCGGACCTCCGGCCGGTGCACGACGAGCGCGCGGGCGCCGGAGGGCAGGGCGGCGGACAGGGTCGGGACGTCGCGGGCGCTCATTCCGCCCGCTCCCCCAGCTGTGCGGCGGACAGGCGCAGCAGCAGCCGCGCCTGATCGCTGCTGGCGCCCCCGGAGCGGTGCCAGTCGACGGCGTGCTGGGCCAGCCGGAACGCGGTGCCGACGCGCAGCAGCTCGGCGTCGTGGTCCTCCTCGAGCGAGAGTCCGCGGCGGAGCGCGTCGAGGGCCGGGCGGAGCGCGGGGTGGAAGGCGTGCAGCTCTGCGAGCTCCCCGAGCACCCAGGCGGCGTCCCAGACCGGGTCGGCGAGCCCGACGTCCTCGCCCGTGAGCAGAGCGACGCGGGTCCCGCCGACGACGAGGTGGGCGAGGCCGGGGTGGCCGTGGACCACGACCGCGGCCGGCGAGGCGACGACCGCCTCCGCCCAGTCGGCGAGCTCGAGGAGACCGCCGGCGCCGAGCTCCTCGGCGGCGGGCGCCCAGCCACCGGCGAGCCAGCCGCGGGCGCGCTGCAGCGGACGCGGAGGGAGCGGCTCCCCGGCGGGCCGGGCGCCGTGGAGCGCGTCCAGCGCGCCCTTCCACTCGCGGCCGACGGAGACGAGCGCCTCCTCCGACAGCTCGTGGAGGAGCGCGGGCAGCAGGGCGCGGGCGGTGGTGCGGTAGCGGCGGATCGACGGGTCGGCGCCTCCCGGCACGATCCGGGGATCGGGCGCTGCGAGGCGGACGGGCACCGGCGAGAACGGCAGCGGCGCCTGCTCTCCGAGGCGGCGGGTCCAGACGGTGGTCCCGTCGGGTCCTTCCGAGAGCTCGGTGACGAGCAGCCCGGTGACGAGGGCCCGCGGAGGGGCGGTGGTGCTCACGCCGACCTCGCCTCCTCCGCGGCCGCCGGTGCCGTGCGCAGCGACTCCAGGTGGCGCAGCACCGCGGGGAACGCGGGCGGCACCCAGGCGAGCGCCGTGTCGCTGGACTCGCTCGGCCCGGGCACGGGGTCGATGACGGTGAAGTTGGCCGGCTCGCGCAGCAGCGCGAGGGTGGACTCGACGACCGGGTTGCCGAGCGCCCGCGGCGGCAGCGACGGAGCGATGCACACCGGCGCCTCCGTCGTGAGGGCCGCGAGCAGCGACGGGGAGTCGGTGATGCCGTGCGCGAGGCGCGAGGCGTAGTCGAGGGTGGCCGGGTAGATCAGGATGAGGTCGGCCCACTCGGCGAGGTCGACGTGGGCGACGACGATCTCGTCGTCCCAGCGGTCGTCCTGGATCCGGCCGCGCAGTCGCGACTCCAGGTTGTGCCGGGTGGTGAAGCGGTAGGCCGAGTCGCGGACGAGCACGCGGAACTCGGTCGCCGGAGCGGCGGCGCGCGCCCACTGGATCCAGTAGGGCATGACCTGGGTCATGGCGGAGCCGGTCAGGACGAGGGCCACCCGGGAGTAGCCGAAGCGGCCGAGCGAGAGGTCGGAGAGTGCGGCGCTCTGCGCACCGGGCGGGGTGGTCATGGCGGTCTCCTCAGAGGGCGGCGGGCGGGAGGGCGGATCGGGTCGCGGCCGGCGGTGAGGACGGCGGCGGACGGGCGGACCGTGCCCGCGGAAAGGGCGGACGGGGATGGGCGGACCGTGCCCGCGGAAAGGGCGGACGGGGATGGGCGGACCGTGCCCGCGGAAAGGGCGGACGGGGATGGGCGGACGGCGCGAGCGGACGGCACGCGCCCGGGAGGGGCCGGGGCGACGCGGTCGAGGACCGGTCGCCCCGTGCCCGTCAGCACCCTGCGGTGAGGGTGACGCCGATGATGACGCCGGCGCAGAACGGGGTGGTGGCGGGCGCCTCGGAGGCGGCGTCGGTGCCGATCTCGTCGGCGGCGGTGAAGGTGTCGTGGGCGGTGGCGAGCTCGGCGAGGTCGGCGGACTGGACGGTCTGGGCGGTGATGGTCGACATGGTGTTCTCCTTGGATGAGTGGTGGCGGCGGATCCGCCGGGTCGTGCGGGGAGTGGTGCGGGTGGTCCGGCCGGAGGGCCGGGGAGCGGGTGCTGCGGGAGCACCCGGGCGGGAGGAGTGCCGGGTCAGCAGCCCGCGCCGAGGGTGGCGCCGACGATGATGCCGACGCACAGGGGCGTGGTGGCGGGCGCCTCGGTCGCGGCGTCCGAGCCGAGCTCGTCGACGGTGGCGAAGGTGTCGTGCGCTCCCGCGAGGGCGGTGAGGTCGGCGGACTGGGCGTCGGTGGAGATGGTGGTCATGATGTGTCCCTTTCGTGGAGTACCTCGGGCTGAGGTGGTGGTCCCCTCGGGATCGAGGGGAGGTTCGTGGGGCGCTAGCGGGCGGTGAGTCCCGGGCGGTCCGGGTCGATGCGCGCGGCGCGGGCGGCGTCGGCCCAGGCGTCGGCGGCGGGGATCGTCTCGGCCGAGGAGCGCAGGAGCGCTTCGGCGAGGACGCGGGAGCGGTGCTGGCCGAAGCTCAGTCCGCGGTAGGAGGAGCGCTCGTCGGCCGGGTCCTCGGCGTAGGCGAGGCCGTCGGCGAGCCTCTCGGCGAAGGCCGAGACGGCGGTGCGGGGCGAGGGCCGGGCATCGAGCAGCGGAGTGATCCTCCGGGCGACGTCGTCGGCGGAGTCGGCGGGCAGGTAGACGACGAGGGCGTCGGAGCGGGGGAAGGCCCGCGGGTCCGAGAGCGCCTTGGCCTGGTGGCGGGCTCCGGAGGCGGCGAGCGCCTCCAGGAGCGGGCCCCACAGGGCGAGCGCGTCCTCCGCCGAGTCGGCGACGAGCGAGAGGCGCACGACCCGGTCGGCGGGATCGAGTCCCATCGGGCCGAGGGCGAGGAGGTAGCCGGGAGTGGTGCGGGTGCGCCAGCTCGGCAGCCGGACGCCGGCGACGGCCCCGTCGGCGGAGCGGACGAGATCGACCTCGGGCACGAGGACCCGGACGCGGCCCAGCTCGACGACCCGGCGCTCCTCCCCCTGCACGGTGGCGGAGCCGAGCACCCCGGAGGGAGCGGGCTGCAGGACCGTGCGGTGCGGGATCGCGTCGATCAGCCGGGGGGCGAGGTCCTGGCCGTCGCCTCCGGCGGTCTCGCCGAGCAGCGGGTTCCGGAGGTGCAGGTGGGTGTAGACGGTGGCGGCGAGTCGGGCCCGCAGCTCGATCGGCCCGGTGGCCTCGATCACGGTCCCGTCGACCTCGGCCCGCAGCCGGGCGGCGTCGACGCTGATCACGGCCTCGTCGAGGACGGAGCGGGTGGTGAGGGCGGTCATCGCGGGCTCCTGTCGAATCCGAGGGCGGTGGAGTAGGCGGAGGGGGCGAGCAGGACGCGGCGGCCGATGCCGGCGGCGGCCCGCTCGATCCCGGGGAGGCGGGAGACCATCGAGGCCCGGGCGAGGGTGCGGTCGACGAGGTGCCAGCCCAGGTGGGCGGTGGCGCGGACGGCGAGGGCGTCGTCCGCGCCGGCGGTCTCGGCGGCGTAGGCGAGCCACATCCGCCGGATCCTCGGGACCAGTGCCGCCATCCGCTCCGCGATGCGGGCGTCCGCGGCCGCGGTGTCGAAGGCGAGGGGAGGAGCGGAGGCGCCCTCCCGGGTGGTCACGGTGTCGAGCACCGCGCGGTGGATCCACTCCCCCGCCAGCGTGCCGAGGTCGCGGGCCGGATCCCCGATCCCGAACTCCTCCCAGTCGAGCAGCTGGAGGCGCCCGTCGCGGAGGTGGAACTGGTCGAGGCGGAGGTCGCCGTGGATCGGGGCCGTGCGGTTGCCGCTCTCCCACTCGCGGAGATCCTCCGTGGCCGAGACGAGCTGCTCGTCGTGCTGCAGGTCGCCCCAGAAGGCGAGCTCGGCGAGGGTGAGGTCGACGTAGCGGGTGTGCGGGATGCCGACGCGCAGCATCTCGACGGGAGGGCTGGGGTGCGAGGTCGCGGTGAGGCCCGCCACCGGGCCGGCGTGCAGCCGGGCCAGGAGCCGGCCGGCCTGTTCGGGGAAGTCCGCGGGGACGCGCTCCTCCACGAGCAGGAGGGCCAGGCTGGTGCCGGGGCAGTGCTCGAACACCAGCAGGGAGTCGTCCTCGTCGGCCGCCAGCAGGCGGGGTCCGGCCGGGGCGTGCTCGGGGCTCCGGGCGGCGAAGCCGGCGAAGTCCCTGGAGCGGCGGAAGGCCGCGGGGCCCGCCGTCCGGGGCGAGACGTGCTTGACGAAGACGCGGGCGCCGTCGTCGAGGGTCATCGTCCACGACGCGTTCCGGCCGGCGAAGGCGGGGCGGTCGATCGCGGCGACGCGGTGGCGTCCGCCGCCGAGCAGCCGCTCGGTCGAGGCCGCCGCCCGGAGGGCCGCCGGATCCGCGGGGCGGTGCCCGGGGGTCGCGGGGCGGAGCCCGGGAGTCGCGAGGAGAGTCACGATCGTGTCCTTCGGTCGGTCGAGCGGATCAGAAGAGGTAGGTGACGACGAGGTAGGCGCCGCCCGCTCCCCCGACGAGGAGGGCGGTGTTGACGAGCAGCTTCTTGAGGGGCGAGGGGCGGGTCGAGGCGGTGCGCGAGATGGTCATGGTGGTGTCCTTCCGAGGGGTGGTGGTGGTGGATATCGGGAGCCGGGCCTAGGAGGCGTCGGCGGCCTTGAGGGAGGCGCGGAGCGAGACGCGGGAGCCGGTGCGGAGCGCGTTGTTGCGGTAGACGCGGACGACCAGGCGGAACAGCAGCGGCACCGTGATCGCGGCGACGACGGCGGCGATCACCATCTCGGGGGTGCCGACCGAGTCGAGGCCGAAGCGCATCGGCATCAGGTAGGAGGAGAAGAGGGGGACGAAGGAGAGCGCGTGCACCCAGGCCTCGTCGAGGTTCGCCGGCACCACGTAGAGCGCGATGATCAGCAGCGCCATCTGCACGACGGAGAGCGGCATGGCGGCGGTGCCCAGGTCCTCCTGCCTCGACACGGTCGAGGCGAGCAGGGTGCTGAGGAGCGCGAAGAGCACGTAGCCCTGCAGGAACCAGACGAGGAACCAGACCAGGCTCGGGCCGAGCTCGATCTCGAGGACCGACCACCCGCCGACCACGCTGAACCCGCCGACGACGGCGCCGCCGATCACGAGCAGCTGGGCCAGGGTCACCAGGCCGACGCCGATCATCTTCCCGGCGAGCAGCGGGGCGACGCCGATCTTCGTCAGCAGGATCTCGACGATCCGGGACGACTTCTCCTCGACCACCCCCGAGGCCAGACTCGACGAGGAGTAGACCATCGCGGCGAGCAGGGCGCTGATCATCGCGGTCGCGAACAGGATCCGGGTGTCGAGGACCACGGTCCCCGCCTCCCTCGTCGCGTCGACCAGGAACCAGCCGCCGATCCCGGCGCCGAGGCCGGCGATCGCGGCCAGCGCGAGGGTCGCGGTGAGGATCGTGCGGTTCCCGGTGCGGGTCAGGATCTCGCGGCGGACGATCGTCGCGGCTCCCCGGGCCGGCGTCGGAGGAGCGGAGCTCTCGGCGGTCCGGGCGTGGGCGGCGCGGGGGTGCGTGGTGGTCATCGTCCTGCTCCTTGGATCTCGAGGCGGCGCTCGGCCGCAGGGGTGGAGGCGGCGGTGAGCCGCTCGGACAGCAGCTCGGTCAGCGAGCGCTGCTCGGTGCGGATGCTCCGGAGGCCGCCGTGGCGGGTGAGGGTCGCGAGCACCTGCTCGGGGACGTCCCGGCCGCTGCCCTCGATCGAGACGAGCAGCGACTCCGGCTCACCGGGGACCGGCTCGGCCGACAGTCCCGGTGTGACGCCGAGCTCGGCGACGAGCAGGTCGTCCAGGGGGCGGGAGAACTGCAGCTGCCAGCGGCTGCGGCCGTCGTCCTGCAGCTCGGCCACCGCTCCGCTCGCGGTCACACGGCCGGAGTCGAGCACGCAGACGGTGTCGCAGAGGCGCTCGACCAGGTCGAGCTGGTGGGAGGAGAAGAGCACGCCGACGCCGCGGGCGGACTGCTGCCGGATCAGGCCGGCCATCGTCTCCACGGCGACCGGGTCGAGCCCCGAGAAGGGCTCGTCCAGCACCAGGAGCGACGGATCGCCCACCAGGGACACGGCCAGCTGCACGCGCTGCTGGTTGCCGAGCGAGAGGTCCTGCACCAGCGTGTCGGCCCGCTCGGCCAGGCCCAGCGCGTCGATCACCTCCTCGGCGGTCTCACGGGCTCCCCGGGCGTCGTGCCCCTCGAGCAGAGCGAAGTGGATCACCTGCTCGCGGACCCGCATCTGCGGGTAGAGGCCGCGCTCCTCCGGCATGTAGCCGATCGAGCGGCGGTCCTCGGCGGTGATCGGCGCGCCGTCCCAGGTGATGGTCCCCGTGTCGGGGGTGAGCAGGCCCAGGATCAGCCGCATCGTCGTGGTCTTGCCGGCGCCGTTGCCGCCGATGAAGCCGACGATCTCGCCGCGGCCCACGGACAGGTCCACGTCGTGCAGGACCCGGTGGCCGCCGAATGCACGGCTCACGCCGCTGAGCTGAAGCCCTCGCATGTCATCTCCTCGAAGTCGTTTCTCTTGACTCCTCAGACGCTACGGACGCTCTCGCGACGGGCTCCTGTACTTCGGTACAGCGCCGAGGTGGCCGAAAGTGCAGGTCCCGCATCACCGGACGTGCAGGTCCCGAGGCGGCCGCGCGTGCAGGTCCGGGGGCGGCCCGGGTGCGGGCCGCCTGCGTCCCGAGCACGACGGACGCCCCCGTGCTCGTCCGGTCGGCGACCGGAGCGCACAGGGGCGTCCGTGGAGGAGGAGGGGCCGGGTCAGGCCGTCGCGCAGCTCCCGTCGACCTCGCCGATGACGCCGTCCGTCACCGACACGACCGCGCAGTTCGGGTAGCCCCGCTGCGGCCGGTGCGCGGGGTCGAGCGCGCGGAGGATGCTCCCGAGCACCGCTCCGTGCGTCACGACCAGCACGTCCCCGTGCTCCGCCGCCGGCACGAACCGCGCGATCGCGGCCTCCACGCGGGCGCGCACGGTGGCACCGCTGTCGGCCCGGCCGGAGGGGTCGTGGCGGTGGATCGCGTCGAGCACCGAGTCGAGACCGGCGTCGGTCATCCGCGGCCAGTCGGCGGAGGAGGGCACGTAGGAGTAGCCGTGGTCGGCGAACACCGGCTCCCAGAGCGAGGCGTTCGGCTGCCCCTCGAAGGCGCCGAAGTGCCACTCGCGGAGCTCGACCATCGGCTCGGCCTCGAGCGACGGGTGCCCGGCGAGCGCCGCCGCCGCCGTGGTGCGGGTGCGGGTGAGGTCGCTCGTGAACGCCGCGACGAGCGGCACGCCGCGCATCCGCTCGCCGAGGGCCGCCGCCTGGCGCTCGCCGCGCTCGGTCAGCGGCGAGTCGCACCAGCCCTGCAGCTGGCCGGCGACGTTGAAGAGGGTCTCGGCGTGGCGGACGAGGTGGATCGTGCCGGTCACGGGCGCGCGCTCGCGGGCGTCGTCGGGCGGGCGGAGGTGGTGCGGTGCATGCGGTTCTCCGGGGTCAGCGCGCTACTCCGGAGCGGCGCGCGCGATGTGGAGGGCCAGGAAGGCGACCTCCTCGTTGGGCAGGGCGGCCTGGTACTCGGCCGCCACGAAGGAGCGCACGCGCTCGGCGGAGGCGATCGCGCGCGGGTAGCGGGCGCTGAGGCTGGTGAAGAGGAAGTCGTCCTCGCTCTCGAGCAGGCCGCCCGAGAAGAAGCGCTCGGCGAAGTACTGCAGGTGCGCCACGAAGCGGGCGGAGCGGAGGTCGTCGCGGTCGAGCGCGGCTCCGCTGGAGTGCTGGATGATCGCGGTCACCGAGCGGATGAGCTGCACGATCCGGAGCGAGTCGATCCCGACCTTGCCGAGCTCCGCGTTGGCGAGGTGGAAGGCGACGTTCGCGGCCTCGTCGGCGGGCAGCTCCACGTCCAGGCGCTCGCGCATCCGCTCGACCGCCCGCTCCCCCACCGCGTACTGCACGGGGTAGACCGTCCGCATCTCCCAGGCCAGCCGGTTGGCGACCGAGAGCCCGCGCCGCTGCCGCTCCACCGCGAAGTGCAGGTGGTCGGTGAGCGCGAGGTACACGTGCGGGTCGAGCTTCAGCCCCTGCTCCTCCGCGTCGGCGACGACCGCGCGGGTGAGCTCGACGAACTCCGGCGGGATCTGGGCCAGGAGCTCGACGAGGTTGCGCTGGTCCGAGTCGTCCAGCGCCACGAACACCTGGTCGACGCTCGAGGGCTCGATCGCCTCGCCGGCCTTCGCTCCGAAGCCGATCCCCCTGCCCAGGAGCACGCGCTCGACGCCGCGCTCGTCGACGACGAGGACGACGCTCGAGTTGAGCACCTTCTTGATGGTCTGCATGCGTGTCTCCGTCGACGGCCGCGTCAGGGCTGGGGTGGGGGTGGCGGGGCGTCTGCCCGGAGAGCCGGACGGCGCCTCCGGGCAGAGGAGGATCATCCCAGATCCGCGCCGTTGGAGGCGATGACCTTCTGGTACCAGAAGAACGAGTCCTTCCGGTAGCGCTCGGTGCTGCCGTGGCCGAGGTCGTCCATGTCGACGTAGACGAACCCGTAGCGCTTCGAGATCTGCGAGCTGGAGGCGCTGATCAGGTCGATCGGCGCCCAGCTCACGTAGCCGAGCAGCTCCACGCCCTCGTCCACCGCCTGGATCATCTGCTCGAAGTGCGCGCGGAAGTAGTCGATCCGGTACGGGTCGTGGACCCGGCCGTCCTCGGTCAGCTCGTCGCGCATCCCGAGCCCGTTCTCGACGATGAACAGCGGCTTGCCGTAGCGGTCGTAGAGGTCGATCAGCGAGATCCGCAGCCCGACGGGGTCGATCTGCCAGCCCCACTCGCTCGACTCGAGGAACGGGTTCTTGACGCCGAGGACCGTGTTGCCGGGGGTGCGCTCGGCGTCGGGGCGCACGGACTCCGTCATCGACATGTAGTAGCTGAACGAGATGAAGTCGACGGGGTGCTCGCGCAGCAGCTCGACGTCGCCCGCCTCGAACGGGATCTCGACTCCGCGGCTCTCGAGCGCCCGCAGCGCCAGGCGCGGGTAGGCGCCGCCCGCCTGGACGTCGGTGCAGAGGTAGAGCATCCGCTCCTTCGCCTGCGTCGCCGCGACGTCGTCGGGGTGGCAGGTGTTGGGGTAGGTGGTCAGCATCGTGAGCATGCAGCCCATCCGCGACTCGGGCCACAGCTCCTTCAGCGTCCTCGTGACCGAGGCGGAGGCAACGAACTGGTGGTGCAGAGCCGTGTAGCAGGCCTGCTCCACGCTGCCCTCGACGGTCTCCTCGATGATCCCGCCCGAGGTGAACGGGTGGCGGATGATGCCGTCGATCTCGTTGAAGGTCAGCCACATGTCGACGTGGTGGCCGAAGCGCTCGAAGCAGGTGCGGGCGAAGCGCTCGAACAGCCCGATCGTGCGGCGGTCGACCCAGCCGTTGTGCTTCAGCGCGAGCGCGAGCGGCGGGTCGTAGTGCGAGAGCGTGACCAGCGGCTCTATCCCGAGGCGCCGCATCTCGGTGAAGAGGGCGAGGTAGTAGGCGATGCCCTCCTCGAGCGGCTCCGCCTCCTCCCCCGTCGGGTAGAGGCGGGTCCAGGCGATCGAGACGCGGAGGGTGGTGAAGCCCATCTCGGCGAACAGCGCGAGGTCGCCGGGGTAGCGGTGGTAGAAGTCGATGCCGCGGCGCTTGGGGTAGTACTCGGTGTCGTCGTCGGACATCGCCGCCGTGATGCTCTCCACCGTGTTGCGGTGGTGGATCGCGTACTCCTTCGGGTCCGCCTTCGGCTTGTAGGAGGCGACGTCGCTGACCGCCGGGCCGCGCCCGCCCTCGCGCCACGCGCCCTCGACCTGGTTGGCGGCGAGGGCGCCGCCCCATCGGAATCCGTCAGGAAGCGCCATCGGCGAGCTCCTTCTCTCTCTGCGTCACGGTCATGATCCGGTCGCCGGCGGTGATCCGCTCGGCGGCCTCGACGAGCACGGTGTACTCGGCGGAGTTGGTCACGAGCACCGGGGTCGTGGTGTCGTAGCCGGCCGCGGTGATCGCGGCCAGGTCGGCGGTGAGGAGGAGCTGCCCGGCCTCGACCCGGTCGCCGACCGCGACGTGCGCCTCGAACGGCGCGCCGTCCAGCTGCACCGTGTCGATGCCGACGTGGATGAGCACCTCGACGCCGTCCGCGCGGCGCAGCCCCACGGCGTGGCGGGAGGACAGCAGTGCGATGACCTCGCCCGCGAACGGCGCCCGGACGGCTCCGTCGGTGGGGCGGATCGCCAGCCCCTCGCCGAGCACGCCGGCCGAGAACACGGGGTCCGGCACCTCCGAGAGGGGGATGACGGAGCCGGTGAGCGGCGCCTGCAGCGCGAGCGGGCTCCCGGCGGCGGCCGCCACATCGCCGAGCGCCTGGACGCTGGCGGAGGCGTCGTCGCGCCAGATGACGAAGGAGACGACGAACGAGACGGCGACCGAGATCAGCAGGCCGATCACGGCGTTGAGCAGGTTCCAGGGGTTCAGCCCGTCGATGAACATCGAGATGCTCGCGACGCCGGGGCTGACCAGCGCGAACGCGGCGACCTGCGTGGCGCCGATGTAGGCGCCTCCGACCACGCTGCCCGTGATGACGGAGACGAGGGCGCGCTTGTTCTGCAGCGTGACGCCGTAGAGCGCCGGCTCGGTGATCCCGAAGAGGGCCGAGAGGCCGCCCGAGAAGGCGGTGGCGCGGAGGGTCGCGCTCTTGGTGCGCAGGGCGATCGCGAGGCTGGAGCCCGCCTCCGCCGCGTTGTGGGCGAGCGAGGAGGCGAGGTAGAAGGTGTCCTTGCCCGCGCTGGCCATCGTCGCGATGGTCGGCGGGATGAACGCCTTGTGCATGCCGACCGAGATGATCAGCGGGAGCACGCCGGCCAGCAGCGCGACGGCCACCCAGCCGAGCGCCCCGTAGAGGCCGATCATCGCGCCGGTGAGCATCGAGCCGAGCCAGTAGCCGAGGGGGCCGAGCAGGAAGATCGTGGCCGGAGCGACGATCACCAGGCACATCAGCGGCACGTAGAACGTGCGGATCGGACCCCACGAGTGCTTCGTGAAGAAGCGCTCGACGACCGAGAGCAGCAGCACGGCCAGGGTCGCCGGGAACACCTGCGCGTTGTAGGCGATGACCGGCACCGGGATGCCGAAGAGCGCGACGCCGCCCTCCTGGTTGAGCAGCGTCGTGAACGCCGGGAAGACCAGGACGCCGACGAGCCCGAGCGCGAGCGGCCGGTTCACGTCGAGCTTCTTCGCGCTCGTGTAGGCGACGAGCAGCGGCAGGAAGCCGAACACCGCGTCCGGGATGGCGGACAGCAGCTTGAAGTTGTCGGAGGCCGGGTCGAGCCAGCCCAGCGCCGAGGCGAGGACGAGGAACGACTTGAAGATGCCGGCGCCCGCGATGGCCGGGATGATCGGCGTGAACACGCTGACCACGAAGTCCATGATCGTCGCGCCGAGGCGCTTGAGGGATCGCGGCTGCTTCGCCTGCTCCGCGGATGCGGTGGTGCCGCCGCGCAGCTTCTCGACCGCCGCGTACATCTCGCTGACGCCGCTGCCGACGATGACCTGCGTCTGCGGGCCTGTGACGACGCCGATCACGCCGGGCACCGCCTTCAACGCCTCGACGTCGGCCTTCGCGTCGTCCGCCAGCGCGAACCGCAGACGGGTCGAGCAGTGCTGCAGCTTCGCCACGTTGGCGGCGCCGCCGACGTGCTCGAGGATCGCCTTCGCGCTCTCCTGGGTACTCATCGGTACTCCTCCGGGTGTGTGGGGACGCGCGCTTCCCTGCGCTGTGCTGCCCGGCCGTCCGTCGCCGTCCCCGCCCCCTCCGGCACCGTCATCGGTGCTCCGGCGGAGCGTCAGGAGGCGTCCGGGCACAAAAAAAGGACCCGACGACGCTCATTACGCGTTTCGTCGGATCCTGCCTGCACGACCAGTCACATGTCCGAGAGCGAACGTAACACGGGGGCGGGTGGAGCGTCAAAGAGGGGGGCGTGCGCACGGCCATCGCGTACGGGCGGTTGTTGCACCGGTGTCGGCATGATGGACACGTGGACACTCTCGACGTCGTTGCGGCGGTCATCAGCGATCGCGGCCGTATTCTTGCCTGCCGTCGGCGGGCGGACAAGGCGGCTGGCGGGCTCTGGGAATTTCCCGGCGGCAAGAGAGAACCTGGCGAAACGGCTGAAGTCGCCCTCGCGAGGGAGATCCGCGAGGAGCTGAGCGTGGAGATCGAGGTCGGCCCCAAGCTGACGTCAGACGAAACGGAGGTCGGCGCTCTCACCATTCGGTTGCACTGCTTCCGAGCCGTGGTTCGTGGCCCACGCCCCACGGAGAGCACCGACCACGACCAACTCCTCTGGCTCCTTCCGAGCGAACTCCCCGGACTGGAGTGGGCCCACCCCGATCTGCCGGCCGTTCGGCTTCTTTCCTCTAGGGATCGATGAGGTCGAAGCCCTCGTCAGACCTGAACGCTGTGATGATCGAGAGGCTGCGGATGAGATCCAGCATGTCCTCTTCCGGGCGACCGGGAAGCAGGATGACGGGGACTGCCGCGTAGCCCTCGCGCTGCGCAAGATGGGCATAGTCGAGCACCTGCCCGATGGCCATGCGGACGAAGGACCGGGCGGTCGACTTCTTGGCTTCGACAATCCAGCCGCTCGATCGGACGTAGAGGTCCGGCTCGACCCGTGAGCTGCCGACCGGGAGCGTCAGACGACTGGGCGGCGTGCCGTTCTCGGTCAGCCAGAGCCCAAAGTCGGACTGCAGCTCGAACTCGATTCGGGAGACGACCCGGTCATCGAGAGGGCTGACATCCGCACCCGCGATGACGATGTCGGAGTGCTCGGGAGGCGTCCAGTCGCCGAGCGAGGCGGCGGACTCCTGTGTGCCACCGTAGGTCGGCAGCCGAGTGATGTCCGCCGCAAGCGGCAGGAGAGTGAAGATGATGCCGCGTCGCTGCGTCCCTTCGGTGTCCGGGATGATCTCCCACCGGTAGGTCGGAGTCCCTGTCGTGAAGGCACCGATGTAGGTCACGCTCGTTCCCTGCACCGTGAACAGCCGAAGCACCCGCCCATCCTGCGCCGCGTCCCGGAGAGCCTTGTTGCCGCGAAGAAAAACCTGGTCACCGACCTGCCCTTCTCCCGTGTAGGAGTAGGACCCGTCCTCGCGAAGTCCCTCGAACCGGTCGTAGCCGTATCGAGCTCCCTTCGCCGGATCGGTGAAGATGAAGATTTCACGGAGCGCTCGCGGCGTCACGATCCCCTGCTGCTGCTGCCCTCCGTAGGCGCGGTGGATATCACGCCGGAGGACCTGGTCGCCCACTTCCAAGGTGAACCGACGCTCGGTGGTGTCTCGTCGAAGCAGACGGGAGCGGACAGCCTCCGCCTGCTCTTCGGTCAGATCCCACCGAGATTCCTCAGCGGGAAGAGTTCCGTAGGAGGAGCGGAGGAGGCTTCGGATTCGACGCTGAGAAACGCCCAGTTCAAGTGAGAGTGTGGCGGGAGTAACGGGAGGCATCTCGCGAGACTAGGAATGCTCGGAGCGCGTTCTGTCGAGGTGCACTCGTGTTAGCGACAGAGTTACTCATTTTGCGTAACTGCCGAACTTTGTGCCGCATAGGTCCCAGAAAAGAGGTCACGGAAGAGATCATTACTCACTATCGCCAGAGTTGAAAGACGCTAATGCGGTCGCGTCTGCCGCTGTTGCGGCGTCGGGACGACCCTCCATCAGAGGAAAGAGGTTCTCCCCCTCACTCCCCGCACCCCGCCAGCACCGCCTCCGCCGCCTCCCGGTCCTGCGCCCCGACCCCCAGCCCGTACTCGCTGAGCACTTCCACGAACTGCTCCACATACCCGCAGCGCAGCTCCGCGGCCGGTGGCAGCCACTCCCCCGGGCCGGCGTCGCTCTTCGCGCGGTTGGTCTGCTCGGAGGCGGCGACGAGGTTCGCGGGGTCGTTCGCGAAGGCGAGGCGCTGGTCGTCCGTCCACGACCAGGCGCCGTGGTGCCAGGCCCAGCCGAGGGCGACGACGTGGTCGATCTGTACGAGGCGGGAAGTGTCGGTCCCGGAGACGAAGGCGACCGAGGTGCCGTCGTAGGGGTCGATCAGGGTGCCGGTGAGGACCTTGCAGTCGCGGGTGCCGGGCTTGAACACAGGGGCGAGCAGGTCGCGGCCGAGGACGTCGTTGCGGGTGTCGCAGCCGTTGCGGTCGACGTCCGACCACGCCTGTCCGAAGAGGTCGCGGTCGTAGGGGACGGCGGCGGGGCCTTCGACCGAGGGGAGAGCGGCCAGCGTCGCGAGGGACGGAGTGGACGGCTCCGCTTCCGGAGCGGACGGCTCGACGTCCGCCGAGGGGCTGCTCGGCGCGGGAGCAGCGGGACTGCTCGACGCCGCAGAAGCATCGGCCGAGGAGGACACCGCCTCCGGTCCGCCTCCTCCCGCCGTGTCCGACAGCGCGACGGCTGCGGCGGCGAGCGCCGCGGCCCCCAGCAGAGCGAGGACCGCACCGGCCCGTCGACGAGGGCGCCGGCGCACGGGGGCGGCCGACCAGTGGCGCATGATCGCCCCCTCCTGCGACGAGACCCGCGATGCGGTCGACGCGACGCGCCTCCTCAGTATGCGGAGTGACCCGCTCCGGGCTCGACGGTCGGGCGGAGCGTCGGGAACGGGGCGGCCGCGCGGAGCGACGGCGTCGACGGTCGGGATCAAGCCTCCCGGAGGCCACCTCGTCGCGCCCGCGCCGTCGACCCGCGCCTGCTTGACTGCTCCCATGGAGATCTTCATCGGAGTGGTCGGCCTGCTCGGCGGGCTGGTCATCGCCGGGCTCGCGGTTGTCGCGGTGGTCATCGGACGGCGGCGGGCGGTGCCGGCGTCGCTGGTCGACGTCGAGGTGCGGCTGACGCACGCCGGGGACGACTGGTGGCGGGTGGGCGCGCGGGTGCGCAACTCCGGCCGCTCGCTCGTGCCGGTGACGAGCTACAGCGACGGGCGGCCGATCTCGGTCGATCTCGGCGGGGCCGTGTCGGCGGAGTGGTACGGGTCGGCTCCCCGGTCGGACGCGTGGCGGATCGATCCGGCGGTCGGGCTCCTCCTCGGACCCGTCGCGCTGGAGCGCGGGGCCGACCTGGGGGCGACGATCGTCGTGCGCGGGCGGCCGCAGGTGCGGATCGACGCGCCGCTGCGCTACGTGCCGGTGCGCGAGAACGTGATCGAGTCGCAGACGCCGGACGCCGCTCCGATCTGGGGCGTGTCCGAGGCCGCGGCCGCTCCGGCAGCAGCGCCGGCGTCGGCTCCCCCTGCGCCGATCCGTCCGCGTCAGCAGCGTCCGATGGACGCCGACCCGTCACGTCCCGAGCGTGAGAGCGTTCTCCGCGGCGGCTTCGGAGTGTGGGCGGCCATGATCGCGGGGGGCGCCGGAGCCGTCGGCGTCGCGATCGGGATCGCCCTCGAGCTGGCCGGTGTCGAGGCGTCGGGGCTGGGCGGCGCGGGCATCATCCTGATCGCGGCCGGCTTCCTCGGCCTCGTCGGCACCCTCGTGATCCGGCTGCTGCGCCGCTGGCTCGAGCCGCCGGCCCTCTGGCGGACGCCCGCGCAGCGCCTCCGCCGCCCCGGGACGATCACCGTCCTCATCCTGAGCTACGCGGGGCTGGCGCTGTTCTGCACCGAGTTCGCGGCGCAGTCGGTGACCGGCGACACGACCTGGGTGGCCGGGATCGCCGTGCTGATGCTGATCGCCGCGCTGATCGGCATGGGACTCGTCGGGTTCCTCCGCCTGGTGGTCCTGCTCGGCGTACGCCGGGCCTCCCGGGAGACCCCGTGACCCGTGAGGTCGTCGTCGTCGGAGCCGGCCTGGTCGGAGCGGCGACAGCCCGCGCCCTCACCGAGCGCGGCGATCGCGTGGTGCTCGTCGAGCAGTTCGAGCGGGGCCACGACCGCGGCTCGTCCCACGGCGAGACGCGCATCTTCCGCCGCGGCTACCTCGAGGACGACTACCGCGCCCTCACCGGACGGGCCGGGCGCGCCTGGGCACGGCTCGAGGCCGAGACCGGCCGCCGTTTGCTGCACCCGGTCGGCGCGATCGACCACGGCGACCCCGCCGTCCTGGCCGCCGTCGAGGCTGTCCTCCTGCGCGACGGGATCCCCGTGGTGCGGATCGAGGCGGACGAGGCGCAGCGGCGCTGGCCGGGACTCCGCTTCGAGACCGACGTCCTGCTGCACGCCGAGGGCGGACGCCTCGACGCGGCGGCCGCGATCGACGCGATGCTCGACTCCGCCCTCGGACGCGGCGCCGTCCTCCGAACGCGGACGCGGGTGCTGGGCATCGAGGAGCGCGCCGACGACGTGCGCGTGCTGACCACCGACGGCGCTCTCGACGCGGACGCGGTCGTCGTGGCCGGCGGATCCTGGACGCCGCCGCTCGTGAACGGCCTCGTCCGCGCGGCCGGCCGACGCCTCCCTCCGCTGCGCGTGACACAGGAGCAGCCCGCGCACTTCGCGACCGACCTGCCCCTCAACTCCTGGCCGAGCTTCGCCCACCATCGCGCCGGCTTGCCCGTCGTCTACGGGCTCGCGACGCCCGGAGTCGGGGTGAAGGTGGGCGAGCACAGCACCGGAGTCGTCGTCGATCCGGACGAGCGCACCTTCGAGCCCGAGCCCGGAGCGCTCGCCCGCCTCGTCGGCTACGTCGCGGAGTGGATCCCGGGCGTGGACGCGGCGAGCGCCGCTCCGATCAGCTGCCTCTACGACAGCACGCCCGACGAGGACTTCGTGCTCGACCGCGTGGGCCGCGTGACTCTGGCGACCGGGTTCTCGGGGCACGGCTTCAAGTTCGGCCCGGTCCTGGGCGAGCTGCTCGCGGACCTCGTCGCCGGCGGAGCGGCGCGGAAGCGGTTCCAGCTGCTGCCGGCGTGAAGGGCGGGTGCATCCGGAGGAGCGGCTTCCGACCGGGGAGCAGCGGGTGCTCCCGATCCTGCAGCGGATGCTCAGCGGCCTGCGGGGCCCGTCCCGCGCTGCTCGCGGCCGTCCGGGTCGAGGAGGACGGCGTCGTCCCAGCCGCTCGCCGCCTCCGTCGTGCGGGCCTTCGCCGGCGGGCGCCGCGCGACCGCGACGACGATCAGCGCCCCCAGCATCACCAGGGCGGCGGTCTGGAGCGGCGGCGCGACCATCGCGAGCGCCTGCCGCACGTAGAGCTCCGGCGGGACCGTGATCGAGTCGCCCTGGTACTGGTTCGGCAGCAGGAGGACCACGACCGGGAGCGCGAGCACTGCGGCCCAGAGGACGACGGTGACCGCGATGGCGGCGGCCCAGAGCAGGCGGACCCGCGTCATCGGCCGGGAGCCCTCAGCAGCGGGACCACGACCGCCAGGCCGAGCGCGATCAGGCCGACGGTGAGGAACGGTCCGATCGCGTTGTCGCTGAGCACGCGGAGGTACTGCTCGGGCCCGAAGGCGCTCTGCGACGGCGAGTAGTCGTACCAGCTGTGGGAGCTGTTCCAGAGGGCGAGGAGTCCGACGAGGACGCTCACGCCGCCGACGACCGCCAGGGCTCCGGCGATGCGGCGAGTGGAGACAGCGGGGCGGGGGTCGGTGTCGGTCGCGTCGTGACGGTCACCGGAGTCGGGTGCCGCGTCGCCGGGAGCGGGGTCGGGTTCGGCGGGAAGCGGGACGGTCGGCTCGGTCGGGAGTGGGACTGTCGGCTCCGCGGGTCGGGGCGCGGTCGGCTCCGCGGGTGTCGGGACGGCCCGCACCGCCGCTCTCGCGCGCTCCGGAGCGGTCCGTCGGCCGGAGACTCGGGAGCCCGTCGGGCCGTCGACCGATCGCACGTCCTCCTGCTCGGGAGCGGACCCGCCACCTCGCCGGCCAGCTGATCGCCCGATGCACGAGGTCCCGCCCGACAGGAACGGGGAGCGGAGGCGCTCCTCTCCGCTGCCGCGCCGCTCGGCCTCGCGTCCGTCGTAGCCGCGCTGGAAGCCCGCGTGGTAGCGCGGGTCGGTGCCGCCCTCGTCCGTCCCGCCGCTCTCGCGTGGGGAGCCGTCCGCTCCGGTGCTCCGCGCCATGCCGTCCCCCGCTTCGTGCAGTCGGGCCATCATGTCGCACCTCGCTCGCTGCGGGGAGGTGCCGGGCGGAGCTCGGGGTGCGGTCGACGGAGGCGGGGGTTCAGCGCCCGGCCGCGGTGGTGCGCGACGGGAGGCTGACGATCCCCGCTCCGACCAGCAGCAGGCCGATCGTCACCGCCGTCAGCGCCGGCCAGCCACCGGCTCCGACGGCCAGGCCGAGGAGCCACCCGCCGGCGGCCGAGCCCGCGTAGAAGGCGATCGTGTAGACCGCGCCGGCGTGCCCGCGGAGTGCCGGAGCCGCGCGCGCTCCCGTCCAGGCGGCGCCGGTCGCGTGCAGGGCGAAGAAGCCGGCCGTGAAGACGAGGAGTCCCGCGATCACCACGGCGACGTTCTCGGCGAGCATCACCAGCAGTCCGACGATCATCAGGGCGACGCCGATCCGCATGACGAGGCGGGGGCCGATCCGCGGCCCCCATCTCCCCGCGAGCCGGGAGGAGACGGTTCCCGCGAGGTAGGCGGCGAAGAGGAGGGAGACGAGCGCGGGCGCGAGTGCGAACGGCGGCGCCTCGAGCCGGAACGCCAGGTAGTTGTAGACCGCGACGAACACGCCGACCGCGAGGAACGTCTGCAGCGCGATCGCGACGAGCATCGGATCGCGGAGCACCTGCGCCGTCTTCCCTCGCCAGCCGCCGGGGGCCGCCTCGCGCGCGCCGCCGCCCCGGGGCGCGAGCACGGCGAAGACGATCGCCGCCGCCGCGCAGACGGCCGTCACGACGAGCAGTGCGCCGCGCCATCCGAGCGCCGCCGCGAGCGGTCCGGCGAGCAGTCGTCCGGCGGCACCGCCGATCGTGGTCCCGGAGACGTACGCCGTCGCGGCGGCCGTCGCTCCGGCGCCTCCGACCCGGTCGTGGATCGCCGCGACGGCGAGGGCCGGGACGGCACCCAATGCCGCTCCCCCGAGGAAGCGCAGGACGAGGAGGAGCTCGAAGGTCGGGGCGACGCAGGCGAGCAGCGCCAGGACCACGGACGTGAGGACCGCGATCCGCATGGATTCGAGCCGTCCGATGCGCTCGGCCACCGAGGCCCACGGCAGCACCGAGAGCGCCAGTCCGAGGGTCGCGGCCGAGACGGTGAGCGCGGCGTCGGACGGGGCGAGGGCCCACTCCCGCGCGAGCTGCGGGAGGACGCTCTGCACGGCGTAGAGCTCGGCGAAGGTCGCTACTCCGGCGGCGAGGAGGGCGATGGTCAGCCGCCGCTGCGAGAAGGGTGCCGCTGCGCGCATCGGTCGGAGGCGTGCGGCGGTGCTCATGATTCCGACGGTAGACCGCCTGCGGGTGCATGACTAATGTCCTTCCTCGTACTGTTCATGCGTTCTGGTCATGTCCGGATCTAGGGTGGTGGCGTGTCCGACGACTGGCCCGCGACCCTCCGCCTCCTGCCCCTGCTCGTCGCGGTCGCCCAGACCGGGAGCGTCACGGCGGCGGCCGCCGAGCTCGGGATCCCGCAGCCGACCGCGAGCCGGTCGCTCGCCCGGCTGTCCGCCCTGGTCGGCACTCCCCTGGTCCGCCGGGAGGGCCGCGGGGTGGTGCTGACGGAGGCGGGGACCCGTCTCGCCGAGGCCGCTCAGGACGGCATGTCGGTGATCCGCGCCGGCCTCGCGGAGGTGCGGCAGGCGGGCGACGTGGAGCACGGCCGGATCGACCTCGCCTTCCAGACGCTCCTCGGGGAGAGCTTCGTGCCGGATGTGATCCGCCGGTTCCGCCGCCGCTGGCCGCAGGTCGGCTTCGGGCTCCGTCACGGCTCCCGAGCCCTCTGCCTGAGGGCCGTGGCGGAGGGCGAGTCCGAGCTGGCGATCGTCGCGGATCCGCCCGATCTGCCCGGAACCACCACGACGACCCTCTACTCGGAGCCTCTCCTCGCGGTCGTGGACCCTCGTCATCCGCTGGCCTCGCGGCGCTCGGTCACGGTCGAGGACCTCCGCGGCCTCGACCTGATCATGCTGGCGCCCGGCTACGGCCTCCACGAGTCGGCCCGGCGCCTGCTCGCCGTGGACGGCCGCGACCCGGTGCCGGCGTTCGAGGTCGGCGACTACCGCGCCGCCCGAGGACTCGCGGCAGCCGGCCTCGGACTCACGATCCTGCCGCCGAGCCCGTCCTCGGTCGACGACGACGTCCGCGAGATCCCGATCGACGATCCGGGCGCGAGCCGTGAGATCGGTGTGCTCGCCCGCGACACCGGGAACCCGGTCGTCCCCGAGTTCCTGCGGGCCCTGCACGCCGCGGCGGCCGCCCGGCGCCGGTGACCGCTGCTCGGCTCTGCTGTCAAGCACAGGAAGCGGAGGCCCTTCGTGCAGCAAGCTTCGAGAGGATCCCCGCACCGCCAGCGACACCCCCCTCCCCCCGCTCCTGCACCACGTCACCGAGGACGGCCCCGGTCATGATCCTTCTCCGCACCCACGCCAACCGCTGGACCGCGCGCGCCCGCCGCAGCGGCGTCGTCCTCGGCATCATCACCCTGGTCTCCGATCTCCCCCGCCCGGCCTACCGGACGGTTCGCCTCGATCCGACGAGCGGTGAGCGCGTCCTGCTCCGCGACACCGCCGAGCTCGAGGAGGCCTTCGCCGTGCTCCTCGCCGGGCTCGAGCGCTCGCGCATCGCGGCCTCGGCATCCCCAGCCGAGTCGGCTCCCCCGTGCGCCCCGGTCGACGCGCCCGTCGCAGTCGAGGACGACCTCGAGGAAGCCGCCTGACCTGACGGCGTCCTTGCGGGGAGACCCTCACCGCGCATCAGGTGCCGAGCTCTCCGCCCGCCTCCTTCACACTCGACGTGTCGGATCGACGTGCCGTGACACCTCGACCGGCGGATCCGTCCTCGGCAGGTCCCGCGGGCCGATGATCTGCCGGAGCCGGGCCGACCTGCGCGACCGCAGGAGAGCCCGGCGCCAGCGCGGATCGGTGCGGGCCCGGAGGCGGGGGTCGAGCGGGCGGAAGCCTCCCGCGGTCCGCTCCTCGATCAGCACGATCGTCGCAGTCGCGAGGTGCAGTCTCCGGACCGGTTCCCTCTCGGGATGCGGATGCCCGGAGCGCGTGCGGAGCTGCTGCTCCAGCTGCTCCGGGTCGGCGGACCACCAGGTGCTGACGCCGACGCGTCCATCGGGGAGAGGGAAGCGCTCGGTGATGCGGTAGGGGAGGCCGTGCTCGGTCATGCAGTAGTGCCTTTCGAGGAGAGGGTCCGGCAGCCCGGGCCGCGCTGCAGCGGCCCGGGCTCCGGTTCACGAGGTGCGGGTCGAGCGACGGCGCAGCGCCGTCAGGGCGCCGCCGGCCAGGAGCAGAGCGCCGGCTCCGGCCGCGAGGGGCCCGGCCGCCGCTCCCGTCGAGGCGAGGACCGTCGGCACGAGTCCGACCGGAGGCACCGCCACCTGGGCGCAGCTGGCTCCGCCGTCGTCCGCGCACGGGTGCAGGACGGTCGTCGGATCGAAGCCCTCCGGGACCTCGGTCAGGCGTGCCCGGTTGGGGATGGTCCACGCGTCCACGCCGTCGGCGACCCGTCCGGTCACGGTGAACGTCGTCGACGCTCCCGGGGCCAGAGACAGGTTCTCGACAGTCAGGTCGGACGACGCCGGGCCGCCGTCCCGGGAGATCGTGACGTCGCTCAGGTGCGCGAGCTCGGGGATGTCGGTGAGGGTCACCCCGTCCGCCGGCCGAGCCCCCTCGTTGGCGACCACGATCCGGAACCCGGCACGCCCGCCGTGGTCGACCTGATTCCCGATCGCCGTCTTCTCGATGGAGAGCCTTCCCTCGACGGGCGGCACCGGGATCTCGGCGCAGGACGACGTCGCATCGTCAGCGCAGGCGTTCTCGACCGTCGGCGGGTCGAAGCCCTCGGGCTGGTGGGTGATCGAGACGCGGTTGGGCAGGGTCGCGGCGTCGTACCCGTCGGCGACCCGGCCGCTGACGTGCAGCGACACCTGGCCGCCGGCGGGGATGTCGAGACCCGTGACGGGCTCCGTGGCCGGCTGCGTTCCTCCGGCGCCGTTCTCGATGGTCGCCTCGAGCAGGTGGTCGAGCGTCGGGACGTCGGTCACGGTCACGTCCGTCGCGTCGACCGTTCCGGTGTTCGCCACGACGATGTCGAAGCCCGCCGTGCCGCCGTGCTCGGCGCTCGCCTGGGACGCGGTCTTCCGGATCAGGAGCGACCCCTCGCCGATGTCGTGCGGGACGGTGGCGCAGGGGTTCGCGTCGGTCCCCGTGCCGGACGAGGCGGGAGCGAAGGGCGCATCGGCGAGGCAGGCCGTGTTCGTCAGCGCGCGGTCCCCCTCGCCGGTCACGATCACGTCGAAGGTCAGCTCGGCCGTCGCCCCGACAGGCAGGCTGCCGGCCGCCCAGGAGATGCGGCCCGTCTCCGCATCGATCGTGGCCGTGCCCTGCGAGGCGCGGAGGGAGCCGGAGTCGAGCTCGGCGTCGTCGAGCACGCCCTTGTCGAGGTAGTCGATGACGGCGGCGTCGGAGTAGTCCCCGGTCCCGTCCGAGGTCAGCGTCACCCGGTAGGGCACGCGGGCGCCGCGGAGCAGCGGAGTGGTGGAGTCGACCGACGAGGTCTTCGCGATGGTCACGTGCGGCGCGAGCGGATCGAGGCGTGCGACCGCGACCGCACCGTCCGAGCCGTAGGCCCAGTCGTCGATCGCCCGCAGGTCGCCGTAGGAGCCGTGCACCGAGTCGTTGGCGTTGGGGATGCGGCCTCGCCCGGAGTCGTCGCCCTCCCAGCGGTGCACCCCGCCGGATGAGTCGGTGCCGCCGTCGCCGGACGTCACCGCGGAGGTGCCGGAGTACCGCTCCGAGTTCGATCCGGCGAGGAGCGAGTCGTCCCAGTGGACCATCGACGGGTCGTCGCCGCCGCCGGTCGACCTCACGACGGACACGCCGCCGGCGGACGTCTCGGCGTCGACCCGCGTGAAGTGGAACTCGTTCGTGCGGCCGATGGAGGCGCGGAAGGTGACGTCGGGGTCGGTCACGTCGACCGTCCCGCCCTTCGCGTCCCGTCCGTCCCAGTCGACCGAGAAGGGACCGGTCGTCCCCGCGATCCGGGTGAGGTGCACGTCGCGCTCGCCGTCGTAGGAGCCGTCCCCGTCCGCATCGACGTCCACGACGACGGTGCCCGGCTGCGTCCCCAGGACGCCGGTCAGCGTGCCCGCGTCGGAGCCCGCGGTCGACCGGCGGAAGGCGAGGCCCTCGATCGTCGGCGCGCGGTAGGCCGGAGCGATCGACTCCGGCAGGTCGGACGACGGCGGGTCCAGGAAGAGCTTGTAGGTCTGCAGGCCGTCGATCCCGGAGCGTCCGGACGCCTGCACGTACTGCGCCCCGATGCCGCCCGCCTCGCTCGACTGCGGCATGGGGACCGAGAGGTAGGACGGATCGGACGACCCGACCTTCACGTTGCCCTTGTTCGTGGCCTGGACCGTCGAGGCGACCCCGTCGTAGCCGCGCAGCCCGAGCTCGTAGCGGGCGCCCGTCTCCGTGACGGCGTGGAGCGTGAAGGACGAGCGCCGCTCCTCGGGCGAGGAGTAGGACTCCTTCGCCCCGGACTGGATCGCATAGGAGTCGGACCACACGCGGCCCGCGACCGCCGCGCCCCGCGCGTCCTGGACGCCGATGCTCCAGACAAGGTTCACCGGCGCCGTCACGTCGTCGTCGGACACCCGGATCTGGAAGACGCCGGTCTCGTTTGCCACGAACGAGCCGCCGGCGGACACCGAGGGCGCCGCTCCGGGCGCGAAGTCCTGCTCGTCGAGGACGGCTCCGCCCGGAGCCGTCACCCGGGCGGTACCGCCGCCGGTCTCGCCCTCGCCGGTCCCCGAGCCCGCCTGGAGCGGGTGGAGGTCCACCCGGAGCGTCTCGCCATTCTGGACCCAGGCCGAGACGGTCGTCACGCCGGCGTTCGTCGCGCCTCCCTGCAGGAGGGTGTTCTCGATCGTCGTGTGAGGACCGTCGGCGGCGAGGGCGGGCGGCGGTGCGAGGCCTCCGCCCAGCAGCCCGCTCACGAGCACGCAGCCCGCCGTCGTGCCGACCAGCGCTCGCGCCGTCCGCGCTCGGGGTCGTCCGCGCTCGTCCCGCCCCGACTGTTCCGTTCGACTCATCCGATGTCCTCTCCTCTGCCGACCGAGCCCACTGCGTCGGCGGCGACCGTTCAGCCCCACGGAAGGAGAGTATTGCTCGGTTCGACGTCACCGCGGCCGGTACGGCTGCATCCGTGGAGAACGGCGCGAGATGGGCGCTGTGGAGGAGGAAACGGCGCGCGAGAAGAGCCGAGCGGCGTGCTCGCGACGGGTGATCGCGGAGCCTGCGCGGAGTGACCGCGAGCGCGGGCGAGGACTGATCGCGGATGCGGGCGGAAGACGGTCGGCGCCGTCGACGGCGCGAAGAGGCGTCCTGCGAGACGGAGGACCGGCCGTTCCGTCGCCCCGCGCTCTCCGGGAGACCGACGCCGACAGCCACCGGAACGAGCGACCGTTAAAACGAGAACGGCCCGCCGAAGCGGGCCGTTCTGCTCTGTCTCAACCAGAGTGCGCCCGGAGGGATTCGAACCCCCAACCTTCTGATCCGTAGTCAGATGCTCTATCCGTTGAGCTACGGGCGCAGTCCATCGCGTGGGCCAGAGGCGCACGCAACGAGGTACGACTATACATGCCGGGAGCCCCCTCCGCGAATCGGCGGCGGCGGCGCAGACGGCTCCGTCTCGGGACGCCGCCGCAGCCACGAGAACCCAGGCTCCGTCGCGGTGTCCCGGAGCGCCTCGCAGAGCCTCCGACGGGCGGACGCCGCTGCTCCCCCTCACGGCGTACCGTGGGCTCATGGAGGCCGCCGCGATCGAGCTCGTGGGCTTCGTCGTCTCTCCGCTGCACCGCTACGAGGGCCGCCCCGCCGATGGCCCGGTGCCGTCCGAGGGCAACGAGCAGCCCGAGCGGATCGAGATCCGCGCAGGCCTCGGCATCGTCGGCGACCGCTTCTTCGCCCAGCGCGCGCACCGCCCCGCGGCGATCACGCTCTTCGCGGTCGAGACCCTCGAGCACATCGCCGCCGAGCTCGGCGCAGGGCCCTTCGACCCCGCCGACGCCCGCCGCAACATCATCGTCCGCGGCGCCGACGTCGATGCGCTCGCCGGCCGCACGTTCGCGATCGAGCAGGGCGGGGAGCGGATCGAGTTCCAGGGCGGACGACCGGCCAACCCCTGCGCCTGGATGGACGTCGTGCTCGCCCCCGGGGCGTTCCGGGCGATGCGGAGGCGCGGCGGCGTCCGCACCGCCCCCCTGACGAACGGCGTCCTCCACACCGGGCCGGCCCGCCTGATCCTCCACAGGTCGGACGACATGCTGATCTGAGCCCGGCGGCGAGCGCCTAGGCTCGCAGCGACCGACTCCCCCGATCGAAGGAGGCCCCGTGCTCCGCCCGAGCGACCTCCTCCCCACTCTCGCCACGACTCTGCGGCGCGGAGTCCGCGACGTCTTCGCGACCACGCGCTCTCGGGGGCGGGATCCGCACCGCCGCACCCGCAGCACCGACGTCTCGGTCCAGCGCGTGCACCACCGCGACGTCTGGGCGCGGGTGAGCACAGTGGGGCGCGACGGCGAGCGCACGTTCGTCCTCGTGCCGGGGATCGGAGTCGCGGCCACGTACTTCGAGCGCCTCGCGCCCGCGCTCAACGAGTTCGGCCCGGTGCACGCTCTCGACCTGCCGGGCTTCGGCGGCGTGCCGCACCCGATCGACGCGCGGCGCATGGACATCGGCGACTACGCCGAGCTGGTCGGCGCGGTCATCGACGAGCTCGGCCTCGACGATCCCGTCGTCCTCGGCCACTCGATGGGGACGCAGGTGGTGGCCGAGCTCGCCGCCCGCCGTCCGGAGCTGACCACCATCGTCCTGCTCGGACCCGTGATGAACCGGCACGAGCGCCGCCTCCCGACCGCCGCGCTCCGCTTCGCCCAGTCGAGCGTCCGCGAGCCCCTCAAGGTCGCGATCCTCGCCGCGGGCGCCTACCTCCTCTGCGGACCGCGCTGGTTCTCCCGCGTGCTGCCCGAGATGATGCACTACCGGATCGAGGAGACCGTCCCCCGGATCCGCGCGTCCGCCCTCGTCATCCGCGGCGAGTTCGACCGGCTCGTTCCGCGCGAGTGGGCGGAGGAGATCGCCCGGTCGATGCCGAATGCGCGGGCCTGGGAGATCCCCGACGCCTCCCACTCCGTGATGCACGCGCACGCCGAGGAGGTCGCCCGCCTCTGCGTCGAGCACGCCCGTGCACCGCGGCCCGACCGGGACGAGGCCGCCCTCCGCCGCTACCCCGACTCGGAGGTCGATCACTCCGAGGAGGACGCGCCCACCGAGGACCCGATCGGCGCTCTCCGGGGACGCATCACCGAGCTGGCCGGGATCCTCGTGGACGACGACTCCCTCATCGCCGAGGGCAAGACCCTCCACGCCGAGGCGAGCGACCCCGAGGCACTGCGCCAGGTCGCTCCCGACCCGGGCGACGGCGAGCTCGTCGAGGGCGGCGGACCGAGGAAGGACGGCGAGCAGGACGGCTGACCACCGCAGGCCACCACGAGCCGCATGTCGCGCGGCGTGAGACGCCGAGCGCAGAAAGAGCAGCCCTCCCGCCGACGCCACTCGGCGCCCGCCCGTCAGGACTCCGCGCCGACGATCTCCTCGCGGATGCGCCGCAGATCCTCGGCGAGCGCCCCCAGCAGGATCCAGTGCTGCGGATGCGGGGTCGCGATCACGAGCGGCGCGGTGAGAGCGGGCAGCTCGTCCGTGATCGCCTCCGGCTCGGGAACGTCGACCGAGGACTGCACGAGGAGCCGCAGATCGTGGGCGGCCCGGTGCAGCTGGACGGCGATGTCGGCGATCGTCGGCTCCCCGACGAGCTCGTCGTCGTAGAGGTCGTGAACGGTCCGCGTCATGCCGCGGACCCGGGTCACGATGCGCCCCAGCCGCGGGACGACGGAGTCGAGGGCCAGCAGCCGGTCGCGGTGGGCGGAGCGGCGCGGGTTGAGGCGGAGGGACTCCTCGCCGGTCGCGATCGCCTCCTCCGCCTTGCTCTGCATGGTCTGCAGCAGCCGGGCGTTGATGAGCAGCTCGTCGAGCCGGCGTCGCGGGACGGGGGCCTGGAGGGCGTCGCCGAGGTCGTCGAGGGCGGCGGCGAGCTGAGCGGTGAGGTCTCCGATCGCCCGCTCGGCCGGTGCCAGCACGACCGGAGGGACGATGAGCACGTTGATGACGACTCCCACCGCCGCGCCGAGGAGGGTCTCGAGGATGCGGTCGAGCGCGTAGTTCGGCGTGACCGCGCCCACCGAGAGCACGAGCATCGCGCTGATCGGGATCTGCACCGCGGAGGCGGGGGTCAGGCGCACGGCCCACCCGACGGCGATCGCGGCCACGATCGCGAGGAGCACGATGATGCTCTCGCCGCCGAGCACCGTGCCGATCACGGATCCGACGATCACGCCGATGATGACGCCGACCGAGCGCTCGAGGGCCTTGGAGAACGACTGGTTGATGCTCGGCGCGACGACGAGGAGCGCGGCGATCGCGCCGAAGACGGGCAGCGTCCCCGGGAAGACGACGCCGGCGAGGAGCCAGGTGACGACCGTGGCCGCCGCCGTCTTGACCAGCTGCAGCACCGGCGGCCGCGTCGGCACGGTGAAGCTCGAGGTCAGGCGCATGGGACCACGGTAGCGAGCACCCGCTGCCTCGCGGTCCCCGCGCGCATCACCGGCTCGCGGCCGCCTCGACGCTCGCGAGCACCGCGCGGAGCGAGCGCGACGCCTCCGCCCGCAGATCGGCGGGCACCCCCGAGAGCAGCACCCGCTCGGCGTCGAGCACCTCGGGGAAGGCCCGGTCGACCAGCTCCTCCCCCTCGCGAGTCAGCGTGATGAGCGAGCCGCGCCCGTCCGCCGGGTTCGCGGCGCGCCGCACCAGGCCCCGACGCTCCAGCGAGTGCACGCGCTTGGTGATTGCGGGAGCGGAGGCGAGGGCGATCGTCCGGAGGGTCGTCGGCGACTGCGGAGCGCCGGCGCGACGCAGCGTGGAGAGCACGTCGAACTCGCCGCGGGTCAGCCCGTGGGCGGCGAGCAGCTCCTCCGTCGCCCGGACGATCAGCGCGGAGGCGCGGATCACCCGCCCGACGACGTCGACGGCGGAGGTGTCGAGCTCGGGCCGCAGCACCGCCCAGCCCGCCCTGATCTCGTCGACCGCGTCGCCCGGCTGGCTTTCAGACTGATTCACACGTAAAGTATATCTGCTTCACCCGTGAAACACTTCTCCGGCCGCCGCCGCTCGGACCCCGATCAGAGGACTCGATGGCCGCCACCCCCGTTCTGCCCCACCCCCGCGAGCTCCTCGCCTTCGGCCCGCACGCCGGCGCCCATCGCGTCGCCCTGCGCGCCGGCGTCTCGATCGCCGTCCCGCTGCTCGTCCTCTGGGCGCTCGGCCGCACCGATCTCGCCCTCTATGCGACCTTCGGCGCCTTCACGGCCCTCTACGGACGCCAGCACACGCACCGGCCGCGCCTGCTGATGCAGCTGTCGGCAGCCGCGTTCCTCGTCACCACCGTGACCCTCGGCACCGTCGTCTCCCTCTCTCCTCACCGCGACTGGCTGATCATCCCCGTCGTGGTCGCCGTGACCGTCGCGGCCGCCTATCTCAGCGACGCCCTGCACTGGCATCCGCCCGGCCCGCTGTTCCCGGTGTTCGCCGTCACGGCGTGCGCGTCCGTCCCGTCCGAGCCCTCGCGCATCCCACTCGCCGTCGCTCTCGCTGCGGGCTCCGCCGCCTTCTCGCTCGTCGTCGGCCTGAGCGGTCTCGCCCTCCCCCGCGCACGCCGCCTCGCCCCGACGCCGTGGCGCACCTCGTTCCGCGCGGCGGCGGCCCGTCCGGCGACGCGCGCCGCCCTGCTCCGCTTCGGGGCCGTCGTCCTGGTGGCAGGCACCGTGCCGACCGCGACGGGCCTGGGCCACCCCTACTGGGCGATGGTCTCCGCCGTCGCAGCCGTCTCGGGAGCAGACGCCGGCGCCCGGCTCGTGCGCGCGGGCCACCGGATGCTCGGCACGATCGTCGGAGTGCTGATCGCGGCCGCGCTCCTGGCCCTGCCGCTCTCCCCGCTCGCCGTGATCGTGGTGGTGGTGCTCCTCCAGATGACCGCCGAGCTCGTCGTCGGCCGCAATTACGGCCTGACCCTCGCCTTCGTCACTCCGCTCGCGATCCTCATGGTCGAGCTCGCGCATCCCGTCGACGAGCTCGTGCTGCTGCGCGACCGGGCGCTCGAGACCGCGCTGGGCGTGCTCGTCGGAGTCGTGGCGACGCTCCTGACCCACGCCGCCTCGCAGCGCTCGCGCTCCCGCTCCTAGGCTCAGGAGGATGGACCGCACGATCCCCGCTGTGCTCGCCGAGATCACGGCGGCCGTCGCCGAGGTGCGCGACGTCGACGGTCGCAGCAGGACGGCGCGCGGGCCCGCGTCGCGGACCGGCTCGACGAGCTGTTCGCCGGAGCGACGACCCGCCGAGACGTCCGGGCGGCGGCCGCCGACGCGCTCGGGCTCTGGGGCGGGGCGGGCTCCTTCTCGGACGTCGGCTCGGCCGAGGCCGACCACGCGATCAGGCGCCTGTACCGGGCACTGCGCGCCGGCCGCTCCTGGCTGCTCCGCGCCGGCTGACCCGCACGTCGCGACCGCCGCACGACGCCGAGAACGACGAAGGCCCCCTGCTTCCGTGGAAGCGGGGGGCCTTCTCGTTGGCGGTACCGGTGGGATTTGAACCCACGGTGGACGCAAGCCCACACATGTTTTCGAGACATGCTCCTTCGGCCGCTCGGACACGGTACCGGGGTCGAGTGTACGCGACGGCCGGAAGTCGCGCCAATCGAGCGGACGGGCCGCCGTCAGGCGGGAAGGAGGAAGCCGAGCACGCGGTCCCACTCCGGGATCGCGAGCAGGTGGCCGCGGCCGGGCACGACCTCGAGGCGGGAGTCGGGCAGCCGTGCGGCGTACCACTCGGCGTGGCGGCGGCCGGCGACTGCGTCCTCCGCGCCGTAGAGGAGGAGCGCCGGTGGCTCGGCGGACTCGACGGCGAAGCCCCACTCCTGCACGCCGTAGCCGATGAGGTCGGCGGCCATGCCGAGGGCGCCCTGGGCGACGGCGCGCTCGAGCATGCGGGAGAGCCGCTCGCGGACTCCGGGGGCCTCGAGCACCGCGGTGTCGGCGTCGCCGGAGCCGAGCATCCCGAACAGGGCGTCCGGGGCGGGGGTCGGGCCGAAGGCGCCCTCGAGGGTGCGGGTGAGCGCGCGGACGGCCTCGTCGAGCGGGAGGTCGGCCAGGCGGGCGAGCTCGGCGCGGTTCTCGTCGCCGACCCACGGCACGGCGCCGTCGGGAGCGGGCGTGCCGATCACGGCGACGCGCTCCACGAGGCCGGGGTAGTTCGCGGCGAGCGCGAGGGCCACGCGGCCTCCCGCCGACCAGCCGGCGGCGCTGACGGAGGCGATGCCGACGGTCGCGAGGTACTCGGCGATGTCGGCG